>NZ_JBSFDD010000047.1:0-20057 GCF_053593715.1 Streptomyces sp. NPDC002125
CCCCGCTCAAGCGGGGCCCGCAACAGCGGGTTGGTTCCAGGCCGGCCGCCGGACAGCACCAGCACTTGGGCGCATGGGGTGCGCCACTCCTCAATACGGTGGCCCCGCTCTCGGTGGACACCCCTTCGGCGAGGAGGGCGCGCCCTTGCTCGCTGGGCAGCCATGACCGAGGAGGAGCGGACCATGACCAGCCGGGGCTCAGACATGGCTGACGCCGGTACCCAGAGCGCTCTCGATACCGGCGTCAATCCTCTACGACGCTCGATCAGGCCATGACGGAGCGCTTCCTGCTGGCCATACCGTAACGACCCAACCAGGGGATGACCAGCGCACCTCTACGGCCCCGAGGGTCTACGCCGCCCGAGCCTCAGCAGCGGCAAGCCCCCGGCCGGACCTATCCGAATCTGTTGGGGCACCGCTGTGCCCCGGCCGGCCTGTTTTCTGGTGGTCTTCGGTACTCGGTGTCCGGGTGGAAGGCAGCTCGGTCGGGACGCGGTGAAGGTTGCCTCGCTGCGCGGTCGTGATCAGGACGTGGCCCGATGCAAGGTGACCAGGTGGGCTCAGCGCGCGGGCGGCACCTCCAAGACGCGTCAGCGCCGAGTACGGATAGGCAGCATGAACAGACTGTATGTAACCACCGTGGTTACAGGGGCTTCCGGATGGACGATGTAGTGCGCTTCGCTCAAGGGCCCCCAGGCCGGCCAGCCCTGTGGAGGCGGCCAGCCCCGGGTGTCACGCCTGCGGATACCAAGGCAGGACAGATGGCGAAGCGGTAGTGGGCCCCTGTACGGACCCTCTGCAGGTGCACAACGATGCCCGGCGCCAGCGGGAGGTTTCCTGCCGGCGCCGGGCATCACGTCGTCACGATAGGGCGGCCACCACGGCATCCAGATCGACGACTTGCAGTCCGGTTGTTGGGTCTCGCGCCCAGAGCGTCGGCAGCAGTTCCTCGATGTCCTGGCCGAGGTGAGTGCACCAGCCTTCGAGGTCCGATCGGGCGTCGTCGTCCAGACACGCCCGCCAGCGGCCTGCCTGCTCGGATTCCTGAAGCCAGATCCGCCCGGCCTCTGTCCGGCCCGTGTAGGTCTTCATGCTGACGGTGAAGCCCAGCTGGAGGTATCGAGCTGCGGGATGGTCAGCGCGGATGCGGGCGGTGATGAGGCCGAGGCTGGCCAGAGCAAGACGTGCCCGAGCCTGCCGGACCTGCTCGGCGTCCTGCTCCACCGCGGCAAGGAGGGCATCTGTGTCGAGTGGAGCGGGCTGCGAAGGCATGGTGTGGGGCTCCTCGTAAGGGATTGGGGCTGCCCGAAGGGCGCTCGGGAGAGCGAGACGGCAGACCCAGGGGCCGTCGCCTGACGGCCCCCGGGTCTGCCGTCAGCTCCACCATGAGCTCTCGCAGCGATCGACTGGGCGCGAGTCTGGGCGTTTGAGAAGCCGGCCTGTGCCTTGTGCCGTGGGCGTCGATGTCTGGACAGGTCGACCGGCGGGAGGTGAGTCGCCGAGCCTCCCACCCGTGCCGCACAGTGAGTGGCGGAGGCTCCGGGCGTACCGAGGTACGCCCGGAGCCGGTGCAGGTCACTTCCGCAGGCGACGCGTCACGTCCGAGAGGTGGGTTTCCCAGCGCGAGCTGCCGAGAGGCCCGGATATCTCACGCTTCTGGAGGTCGTACGGGTAGACGCGGACCTCCGCGCTGAACAGGCGGGCCAGAGTGACGACGTCGTCCAGGAGCGCGGCCTCGTTCTCCTCTTCCGACGCCCACGCGGGACGGCAGACCAGGTAGGCCCATTCCCGGCCCTCGCCGAACGGCCACCCTCCGTACCAGCGCAGCTCACCGGAGGGCAGGAACCCCCAGACCTCCTTGAAGTTCTCCCAGTACGCCTCAATGGTCGCCAGAGGGTGGGTTGCGTACCGCTCGCGGTGGATGACCGCGCGGGGCCGGTCGAGCATCCAGGTGATGCCCTGGGTGTTGTTGCCCAGCCCGCAACCGTCGAAGTCGTCGACCGGGGCGGTGACCGTCCATACCTCCTCCTCTGTCCAGGGGCCGCCGTCCATGCCCGGGCGCTGGGCGGGACCGATGCCACCGACGACGACGGTCTCCGTGCCGTCCCCGTTGTCGCGGACGAACGCGGTGTTGGTCGCTCCTTCGTCGTTCAGCGCCCGGAAGCCGGGGCCGGGCGTCCAGGTCGGCGCGTCACCGAATGCGTTGGGCGGGAAGATGAGCGCCACTCCGACCGTGCCGCGATCATCTCGGTCGGTGGTCTTCCACGACTGGTTGATCGTCCGTTCGATGCGACGGCGAAGGCTGCGCTTCATTGGTCCGCTCCTGGAAGGTGTTGGTGACTCGGTGGCCGGTGCGAGCTGGCAGTGAGGAAGTTACGAGCTCGCCAGGCACGTGCCGAGCTGCCGCGAAACCGACTGAGGGAGCAGGGCTGGGGCTGCGGCCGCGGACCTGTTTTGGCAGGGGGCGGGCCGGGGTGAGGGCGCGGGCGCATGGTGGACAGGATTCATGTCCGCTTCATGGAGCCGCCCGGTGAGCATGCGGCCGGCGGCTAGCTAGGCACCCTCATGCGGATCATGAGGCACACTCCCAGGCCGAGGGGTGGCCCCCGGCCTGGCATGTGGCCAGCGCTCAAGCAGATGCCGGGACCGGCACGGGGTCGTCAGCAGTAGAAGCGTCGGGCCCTCAGTGAGCGGGCGGCGTACGGCACAGCCGCGTCCTGGTGCAGCTCGGCGACGTGGCGCAGCGCTTGGGCCCGGGCTTCCTCTGGAGTGCGCGTGATGCCGCTTCGTGTGCAGTCGTAGGACAGGCGGGCGTCGGTGCGGTTCCCGTTGCGGACCGGCACGCTGAATACGTGGACGCCGCATGCCCACCCGTACGGGTGCGAGTGGTTGAAACGGTGCCGGTAGGCGACTGCCAGCGGCCCGGGAGCGCCAGGATGGGTGAGCCACGCGCTGATGACGTCACCGCGGTCGGGGTGGAGCACGTGCGCGGTGACCAGCCGCCACGACAGGGCGAGGGCGGGCCACCGCTCAGGCGGCAGAGGATGGTCGGTGACCAGCGGAGGAACGGCAGGGAACTCGGGCCAGTCGATGGGGGCCCCGTGGGGACGTGTGAGGGTGTCGGGCATAGGTGCAGAGCTTTCGGGTCGCGGGTCTCAGCGCTGTATCGCTGCGGCTCAGAGGTACGCCGCCAAGGCGGTGATGATGTCGGCCTGTTCGGCGAGCAGGTCGGCGACGTCTTCCTCGATGGCGGAGAGGGTGACGGGGTCCTTGGTCGTCTCGTAGTGCCCCTGGATGGCAGCCAGGTCGTTCAGCACGCACTCGTAGTCGTAGAAGGAGGTGGGCCTGCCGTCGCTTGCGCTGCTGGTGGCCCCAGCAGCGATCAGGGCACCCGTCAGCGCTGCCGAAAGCCCGGTCCACGGGGCGCTGTAGCAGAGGGTCAGGCAGGCCATGTCGGCTCCTTCGTCTTCGGTGGGCTCGTCGGCGTTCGGCGATGCTGCGCACGGTAGGAGCCAGACAGCGCCTGATCACGTGCCCGCGAAATGCGCGCAGGCCGGATCCGGGAGTCGCCGGGACGCTGCCCTCGAGGGGAGCGTCCGGACCGGACAGGGCTGGTTGCTGACCAGGACGCACCGTCGCCGGCCTCCCGCATCGTGTGCGCGGGGTCAGCGGATCCGGGAATCGGCCGCGCCCCGCCCCGACCTGGGCAATGCAAGGGTGCCCAGGTCGGCGCGGGCCTAGTTACGGATGAGAGCGTCCGGTTCTGCCCTCTCAAAGCCACCCGGCCTCGGCGGACTCGGCCAGACCACGGTGATGTCGTTCCGGCCGCACAGGTCGGCAAGGTCGGGGCGCGGGCGGGACGGAAGGAGCATGACTCGACGCGGGGTCGGGCTGAAGAACCGGCGCATGTCGAGGAGTTCACCGAAGGCTGCGCGTACATACGTCCGGGCGACACTCCCCGCGCACGCGACGATCTCGTTGGTGCTGTGATCAACCAGGTCGACGGGCAGGGGGATGAGCTCCAGGGCCGGAGTGACCGTGTGACGGCGGACGTCATGGCCCATCGACCGCAGGTGGGAGCTGTAACTGCGGAGCAGCTGCTCCGCGACGTCCTCCATGAACGTGCGCTCACGTCCCCGTTCGTCGCCCGGCCGGGGGCGGAAGGGAACGTCGAGGTCACGCTCCTGGACGATCGTGTGATGGCTGAGCGGGTCCACGGTGAAGACACCGCTGGGTGGAGGAGTTCCGTCCTCGGGCGCGAGCCGGAAGACGTAGCCGGTGCGGTGAGGCTGGTCCGGGACGCCGATGACCGGCAGCGACGTCCGCACATAGGGGACGTCGCTGTCGAGCCGGTAGGCGCCGAGGTAGCGGACTGAGGGGCCGGGCACCGTGGAGAACAGCCGCAGGGTGCGGCCCTCGTTCTGCGCGTGGTCGGCGAGAGCACGGTTGCCGTTCTTGATCACCTGTTCCCGGTCTCCCTGTCCTTCCCCCTGGAAGTGGTAGCGATCCCCGGTCCAGCCGTCGTGCTGACTGTCGTGGGCTCCTGGCGACGTGAAAAGGCAGATGTTGGGCGTCGTCTTGCTCGGGCTGATGCGGCCGTGGGGTCGACCGCCGACGAGCTGGTGAAGGTCGGACCGGCTGATGGTGGCGCCGGGACTGAGAGGGAAGGTCATGGCAGGTCCTTGCCTGGGAACGGGGAACGTGTCCGGGACCGTAGGCAAGAAGGTGTCGGTGTCACGACTGCTGGCGAATCGCTCCTGCCCGTGGGCTCAGACCCAGCCACGTTCGGACAACGAGAGCCGGTCCTGTTCACGGCGTCGGCGGCCGCTGTCTACCTATCCCTGCGGCGCGACGGTGGCAACGTCGTCGGTGTGCCGAGAGCAGAGAAAGCCCAGAGCGCTGCTCACGTAGTCGGCACTGTGCAGGCCGGCGAGGTCTGTCAGGACGGCGGAGCCGGCCGGCTCCGCCGAGGGCGTCAGCGTCCACCTTCTGACGCCCTCGGCGTTGTCCATGGCGACGGTGAACCGTGGGCCATGCGGGCACGTCACCTCGATGTCGTTGAGGAATGACCACACTTCCCAGCCCTGCGGGGCCAGAACCTTGTGCAGGGTGTCGGCCAGCGCGTCCAGCGGGTGCGGGGGCTGCGGAGCGGGGCGCTGCTCAGGGCTGAGGAACCAAGTGCTCATGTCGCGCTCCAGTGACTGCCGATGGCTGCCAGGAGGCGCACTGCCTGACCTGCGGCAACGTGATCATCAGGGGTGGTCGCTGCGGTGTCGATCACGTCCTCCGGGCGAAGGGGGGTGAAAGCGGCCTCCTGCTCGGTGGGGAAGTCGGCAAGGTCCACGAAGCGGCTGGGGTCGTAGTCGGGGTAGTCGAAGTCCTGCACACAGATGGGGATGACACTGCCGCTGTTGCTCAGGTAACGGCGGTAGTGGACCTCGCGCTTCCATCTGGCAGGGCCGGTCATGTCGAGCGGCATCGCGGTGCTCCTGATTGGTGATCTTGGTGTGGGTCAGAAGCTACGAGCGACACGGGGAACGATGCGCGGTTCGGCGAGATGAGGTGCCGGAGCCTGCTCGCTACCTGCGGCGCAGGCCCGCCGACGCGGACACCTGCGGACTGCCCGGGCGGGCAGCCCAGCCGCCCGCCCGGGCTGTCACTGTTCGAGCAAGGCCATGCACTTCTCGGCTTCCTCGAACTGCTCCTCGGTGATCAGGCTCGCCGCCTGAAGGCCCAGGAGGTAAGTACGCAGTCGGCCCTTCGAGGCCAGCCAGCCGCTCAGCGAACCGGCGCCGTCACTGCCGCCGAAGTCGGCCCAGTACACGAGCTGGTCCCCTGCGATCTTGTTCAGCCGCTCGACCAGCTCACGACGGGACTCCCGCCGTGCCACGATCTGGTCCCATATCGCCTTGGCGGCGGCCCGCTCCTCGCTCTCCTCGGCTTCGGCCGCCTCGTAGGTCCGTTCCCACTCCCCGAAGAGGTGGTGGCCGGTGATCTGCTCCCGCAGGGCATCCATCGGTCCGAGCCGGCCGATCTGGCGCTTCGCAGCGGGGATGTAGAACTGCCTGGAGGGTGCGTCCTTCACCCACGGTTCACCGAGCCGGGCCAGATCGGGCGTCCCGTTCCAGGTCCCATCAGGCACTGCGACCGGGCGGACTCGTACCGTCCTGGCGCCGGTGGAGACCACTCGCCACACTCGGGTGCCGGCTTCGCGCACGGCGTCGCGCGCGCTGAGGTCCGTCAGCGTGGCCGCATCCGGTCCAGCGCCGAGGGTCACGATGAGGTCGTCGTCCTGGAGCTGCTGCGCTGACGTGACACGGCTGATGCCCGGCGTGGGTGCCGTCGGCCAGAGGTCCAGCCAGACCTGGTGGGTGAGAGCCGCGGCAGCGTCCGACGCCTTGGAGTGGATCACGGGGGTTCCTAGCGGGTGAGGGGTGGATGTGTTGGCGCAGCGGACGTTAGCGGGCGGCATGGCGCGCCCCGCGCTCGCGCGAGTTGAGGCCGGGTCCGCCGGCGGCCGTGCCGTCGCGGGCCTGGAGCCGGCGGACAGGAACGCTGGCCAACAGATACCGCGCGGGCCCCTCTTTCGGTCAGTACCGGAAGGGGTCCGCGCGGTCCCTGCTGGTCAGCGGATGAAGTCGGCTCCGACGATCACGTGGTCCGCGGGCAGGTTGTCGAGGTAGGCGTTGACGCGCTGGTGGTACTCGGCGGCCGCCGTCTCGGGAGCCTGGGGGTCCGCCCAGGTCGGGCTGACAAGCCACGTCCCGTCGAGCTGAAGCAGGCTGTTCCCTGTGACGGCCTGGACGCGGGCACGCTCCACGAACGCATCCCGGTCCAACGCGGCCAGGGCCTCCTGATCAGCCCAGGAAAGCCGCGCGTCCGCCAGACTGACGGCGACCTTGATGTGCGGCTGCTCCCTGAAAGCGAGCCCGGCGTACACGGAGTCCTTGGCGTCAGAAAGGTAGTCGGCGAGCGGCCTGACCGGCGGCATGGTGGCTACGGCCTGGGTCCAGGTGTCGTGCAGGCGCGCGGCACGATCAGCGGCCCGAGTACGGCACGCGTGCAGGTCGAGAAGGCCGACCGGGCCGCCCGCGTAACGGGTGGTGGTGCCGCCGCTGACGCGTATGAGCTGCGGGTGGTTCGGGTCGGCTCCGTTCCGCAGAGGGAAGGTCCCGGCGTATTGGTTCTCGGGGTGGGTGACCAGCACCCGTTCCCAGCCGCCAGGCAGGTCCCAGAGGGTGTCTTCGGCCTCGTTGGCGAGGTCGCTCGCGGTAGCGTCCGGCTCCGGGGCCAGGTGAACGAGGGCGTGCTGACTGCTCACTTACTGCTTCCGTTCGGTCGAGAGTCGCGGGGTCTCCGCCCGCCGCCGGGTACGGCCCGGCGGCGGGCGCGGGGGGCGTGTCAGGCGGTCGGCAGGGCGTGGTGCCGGTACGACAGGCTGCGAAGCGCGGTTGCCACGTCGGCGGTCAGGTCGGCGTCCGGGGTCTCCCGCACGGTCTGGGCGGGGATGGTGCGGCGGACCGGCACGAGCGTCCAGGAGATGTCGGTGTAGCTGTAGTCCAGCGGCGTGATGTTGATGCGGTCGCACAGCGGGGTGGTGGCAAGGATGTGGTCGAAGCGCGCGGTGATCGTCCAGCTGCTGCCGAGGGCGTTCTGCAGGGCGGTGGCCAGGGTGTCGATGGTGGCCGTCTGCGTGGTCTGCGTGGCGGTCTCGGTCATCGCTTCTCTCCTTCGTGCGGTCAGCCCGTGGCGGCTGGCACGACAGAAGTTAGGTTTTACAGCGGTCTGGCTCGATTTCTCGCGAATCTGCCGCTATGCGGTGACCGAAGCCGAGGCAGACGAGGAGCGGAAAGCCCCAGCTCGCAGCCGCAGGCGGGGGTGCGCCGGAGCGGACAGCGATTGGCCGCGTCACCTACTCGTTCAGCGCTCAGCCTGTCGAGGTCGCACGCCGCCTCTTGGCGGCTCCGATGACCACCTGGAGGCGTTGATCCACTGGCACTGACCGTGCACACGGACACCCGGCACGTCTCGAACGTTGACGTACCGGGTTTGACCATGGCGGGGGCGGTGACGGGCACCAGGGAGGCCCAAGCACTCCCCGCTCGGCGCGGGTGGGGGCGGCGCGAGCGGCGATGCTCTGTCAGGGATTGCCGACGCTTAGGCCGCCGACGGCTTCAGGCTGCCCGTCCAACGAGGGTGCGTCATCCGGTGAATCTCCTTACGACACTTGCGGCACACGTGCGTGTCGATCGACCGCGTATGAGCGAGGCGGCGCAGACGGCGGCTGTGGAAGTCCGCGAGCGGGCGGTGGCTGCCGTAGGTGCGCAGGTGGCCGCTCCTCTGCCACATCGCCGCCGACCAGCCGAATCCGAAACGGACCTGCGCCGGGACGGGGGGCATCTCGACAAGAGCCCCGCACAGTGCCGGCGAGCGCGTCCAATGCCCGCTGTTGTTCTCGTATCCCAGGGGCAGGGCGTGGAGAAGTCCACGTGCGCCGCGGCCACTGTGAAGGAGCGCAGCAGTGTCGCTCTTCGTCATCCCGATCTCCTCGTGCGTTCAGTTCGTGGTGACTGGCACGGCGGAAGTTAGGTGCGCGGGAGGCACCGATCCCATCTCCCGCGAGACGTGGGAACGCGCCCCATGTGCCCGGCGTACTCCGGCCCAGGCCGCGACGATCACGGCCTGGGCCAAGGGCGTTGCCAGTGGCGGACATCTGCTCCCGGGTCGACTGCCGTCATAAGGCGTCGCGCGGTAGCCGTCGGTAGCGCCAGCGGCTCATCGGACTGCCCCGGTCGGCGCGGTGGGCTCGGTCAACGTGTCGGCCCACTGGGCGAGCGCCTCGAAGTCGTCCAGGTCCAGTCCGACGGCGGGGTCTATGTCGTACAGCAGCGCCGCCTCGGTGTGGTGCTGCTGGACGTAGGCTCGGTCGGCTGCGCTGAGCTGGTCATCGAGCCAGACGAACGGGCGGCCAGCGGCGTGACGGATGACGTCGGCGGTCTTGAAGTATGTGCCGTCCGGGCCGTACCCGCCTCGGGTGCTCCAGGTGACGACGGGTAGCTCGGGCAGGCCGATCCGCGGGCTGACGTACGTGTTCGCCTCGTCCTCCCATGTTGTGGCCCAGATCAGCTCATACGGAAGGTCGAGGAGTTCCTCTCCGTGGTCCGGGTGCAGCCACACCGGTACGTGGGGGACGTCGCGGGGGCGCAGGTGCGGGTGCTGGTCGATCCAGCAGGTGGGGCGCAGGTAGTGACGTACGAACCCGTGGTCCTCAGAGGCGGGGCCAGATTTGAACGGGTTCAAAACTCCATCGATGTCGATGAAAAGCAGAGGTCGGGACACGATCGCTCCGTGGGCGCGGCTAGTAGGGACGCTCGTACGGGCTCATCCCGTTGGGGCAGGTCGGGGTGCACGGCATCCCCACCGGCGCCTGGCAGTCCTCGCACGGCTCCTCGTCGTCGTAGGGCTCGTGGGGCTCGTAGAGCTTCGGCAGCATCGGACTCGATTCCAGTGATGGGGGCGGGTGCGGTGCTGAAGGTAGATGTGCGGCAGCGCCCAGCCGACTGCTGGCGAATCCTGCTCACCACTACGCGAGAGCCGCCGGCCCACGCACGCCGGATACCAGGTGGCACATGGCCACCGCGGGGCGCCACGCCGCGGTAAGGAGGACAGCAAACGAGAGGGTGCGCCGAGCTCGGCGCACCCTCGGTCTGGGGACGGTCGGTTACCGCGCGCGGGTCTCCCACGGGCTCGATCCGCGCGCCGGTGCCGTCACTCCCGGCACTTCGACGATCTCGTCGTCTGCGTCCGTCAGCGGCGGGTACTCCAGCCGGTCACCCGCGAAGTCGAAGAGGAACACACGGCCATGTCCGTGATAGCCGAACACCTGGTAGTACTCGGGGCTCTCCCCAGCGGGTGGACAGGCCGGCGTCTGGCCGGCCGCGCACTGCCACATCGCCGCCTCGGGGCAGAGCTCACTGCCGTAGGCGTTGTCAGCCGGGGACTGGACGTGGCCGCACGTCCCGCAGCGGAAGCGCCACTGGGTCCAGTCATCGGTGCCGTGAATCCAGCGGCCGTACCGTGACCACACGCCATCGGCGAGCATGGTCCTGGCCGGGGCCACCCTGGTCACTCTCGTGCCGCGCCGAACTTGAGCGCGTGCATCGGTGTAGGAGAGGCCGTGGTCGTTCACGAGTTGCTGCCGCGCGGCCCTTTGGACCTTGCGGTTGCGCTGGGGCATGTCCTTGGCTTTCCCGGCTCCCATGCCGCCGACGAAGGCAGAGTCGATCCAACGGATGCAACGCTGGGTCAGTGACGTCCCCGGCCGGGCCGGAACTCCTTGCGGCTGCATCCCGGACGGCATGGGCGCTGACGGGTGTGCCAGGCAGGCGTTGAACTGCCTGCGGGTACGGTAACGCCCGCCGTCTTCCAGTGGGCGCCGCTTGCCCCGCCGGCCGTCGGCGCGTCCGGGTGAACGTACCGGACGCCCGTTGACCGCAGCGCGCGCAGCCCGTAGATCCAAGCTGCTGCGCACTGCGGTCACCCTCTGACCGTCTTGGCTCAGTAGCCGAGGACCTCAACATGGAGAAGAGCCTCGGCATACACGTCGTCCGCCATAGTCCCGATGGCGTTCAGGCCTGCCAGGTACGTCCTCAAGCGCCCTTCACCGGCGAACCATTCGTTGACCTTGGGGCCTCCCCAAGGCTCGTACCATCCGACCAGTTCCTCACCGGCGGCCTCGTTCAGGGTGCGGACCGCTTCACGCTGCGGGCGCACCTGCTCCGCACGCCGCTCGTGCTCTGCTTTCCAGGCCGCCCTCTCCTCGTCCGCTTCAATCTTGGCGGCGGCGTGGGAAGCCTTCCACTGCTCGAACTGCGGGTGCTCGGCGATGCGCTCTCGCAGGTCGGTCACCGCGCCCAGGCGCCCGATCTGCCGACGGGTGGTGTTCAGCCTCAGCGTCCGCTCGGCTGCGTCCTTGCGGGGCGTGCCGAAGCGGGAGATGACGCACGAACTCCAGTAGCCCGTGGGCTTGGTGCACTCGACGACGGTCAGCGTGCGTGCCGTCTTGGACGTCACCCGGGCTATGACAGCTTCCCGGCAGAAGACGGCCTCACGAGCGGTCCACATCCCCAGGAGGTCGAACAGAGTACGGCTGGTCTCGTCGTAGATCAGCACCAGGTCATCGACCTCTACGTCGGATGCCGAGGCGACCTGGGTGAGCCGGTCCTTCTGCAGGGGCCTGTCGTCCGGGTGGCGTCGGGCCCACGTGGGCTTGAGGTCGTCGGCGTGAGGCCACAGCTCGCTGACGATCTTCGAAGCGAGCTGGCCAGCCTGGACGCGAGCGGAGTTGGGGACGTTCATGGTGTTCCTTCCGGTTCGGAGCGCCTCGGTAGGCGCCGTGACGAGGTGGAAGGTAGGTACGTCGGCCTGGAAAGCCGCAGGTCACGCGAACCCTGTCGGGCACGGGCGGAGGCGGCTTCGTCACCGTAGAAGTGGGGCGTTCGAGCCTCGGAAGCCACCTGACCAGGGGTTTCCAGCAAGGTGGTGCAGGGCCTCTGAACTGGCGGTTTCCTCTGTACGAGGTGGCGCCTGAGGTCTCCCGCGGCCGTCGACGCGTCGTGCGGCACCTAGCTGCGTCCAGCAACAGGCTTGCCCACCTGAGGTAGCTCGAGGGATCGCGGATCCCGGCCGCGGCAGGCGAACACGGCCGCACGTCCCTGGAAGATCCGACCGTCGACGTTCGCATCACGTAGGCCCGGGCGGCAGGAACGTCGGAGCGGCGGTGCGAAGGACCGAGCGGCGCCGGGGGGGAGGGCGCACGCTGGCTGGTTCGCACCGCCGCGTTCGGGGCCTGGTTCAAATCCGGGCGGAAGAGGACCAGGAGGATGTGCTGGGATCTGCTCCGCCCGGTCCGTCCGGGCGGCCCAACAGGAGTGAAGGTAGCCCTGCGGGACGCACGACCCCAGCTCTCGCGAATCTGACGACTAGGCGATCGGCTCGTATCCACTCCCGGCAGCCGGCAGGCAGCACCGCGGTGCTGCCGGCGTGGACAGCGCCGGTCACCTGAAGGACGCGCGGGCGCTCCCCGGTGCAGCCCACAAAAGCGGCTCCACCGGACCGTTGGGACCAGACCGGTGGAGCCGCTGAGAGGGTTGGTGCTGTTACTGCCGCGCGGGAAGCAGGCCGGCGATGGCCAGCTGGTCCCGAACGAGGTCGTACTCATCGTCGGTGAACTTGCCCAGCGCGTGCAGTCCCGCCAGGTGGACCCGCAGGTTCCACGCGTCCTGCAAGAAGCGGCGGTGGTACGAGAACACGACCTGCCCCTGGGTGTCCAGGCAGAACAGATCGAAGCCGACGGCCCGATTGACGACGTCACCGATCTTCAGGAGCGCCTCCTGCCGCCTCGCTTCGTCGGCCTGACGCTTCAGGGCCTCTTCCTGCACACCCCGCTGGACGTCCTTGGCGTTCTCGTACGCCTGCTTCCACTCGTCGTACAGGGCATGTTCCCTGATCCGCTGCCGAACCTCCTCCACGGTCCCGAGGCGGCCGATGCGACGGGTCTTGGTCTTCAGCGTGAGCGTCGTGGGGATGAAGTCGTAGGCCCGCTCGGCGAAGTTGGCGAGGTCACACTCCCAGCCGTCGGCGGGCGTCGGGACTGCAACGACTGAGATGGTCTTGGCGGTGGTGGAAACGACCCGCGCCACCCTGCGGGTCACGTGATCAAGGCCCATCACTTCTCGGCCGGTCAGGACTCCCAGGATGTCGTAGGAGGTGTGGGAGGACCCCGCCGTATCGATGACGACCACGAGGTCATCGGCCTTCACGTGAGTGGTCTCGGAGACTGCCGGAATGCGTACCTCTTCCTTCGGCACGGCTCCGAGCATGATCCGACTGCGAGGCGTGTCTCGCGGTACGGAATCGTCGGGCCACAGGCCCGGCCACAGACGGGAAGAGACCCGGCTGACCTCGCCGTACGCCTGACGCAGCTTGTGTCCGTACGCCGGATCGTTCAGCAGACTCTGCACGCGCGGTACTCCTTCGAACGGGGCCACGGACCGGTCGCCGTGGCCTGCCGTCCCGAAAGCTAGGAGCGGCCGGCCGCAAGTCAGCACTCGCGGCGAATCCTCTACCACTGCCTGGTCACAGCTCCCCCTTAGCTGATCGCTGGGTAGCGTGACTGACGCCCGCAACTGAGCCATCGGGGCTACGCGCTCTCCGCCGGCCCCCCGTTCCGCCTCGTCCAGCACCTCCAGGGCCGGACAGACCCCGCACGTTGCGCGGCCGGTGGCTCTGAGCACTACTCGCAGATCGCTGCACGCCAAGAGGGCCCCAAGGCGCCCGGACCACCGCTGCCAATCCCTGCGTTAACGGCAGGCGCGCAACGGCTGAGTGGCGGGCGCCCGAGATCCGTTGGATCCGGGGCCCGCCACTCACCTGCGGCCAACCACGCATCTACGAGACGGCGTTGATGACCTCGGGGCCGTAGACCGCCTCCAGGCGACGGAGAGCTTTGTCCCTCTCCTTCAAGACATAATCCGTCCGCTCGTACGGGTCCAGCTCCAGGTCAGCTCCGGCAGCCCACAGAGGGCCAACCACCGCTGCGATCTCTGCCGCAGCAGCGGCCCAATCCGCATTGGCATTTGCCGGAACGTCTAGGAAGAGCAGAGTCGGATGCGGCTGGTACGGGCCGTGCAGCAGCTTCCCCGTCTTCTGGGCCAGCTCGTCTGCTCGGCTGCGGAGGTCCTCGTTCGGGCACTGCCCGGTGATGAACTGTTCCCTCACCTCGATGCCGAACTCCGTCAACTCGGCTACCCGCTCAGCCGAGTACTGGAAGTCCCGGTGCATGCGGGCGCACGTGTCATCGCCGGGGAGGAACCGGCTGACGACTTGGCCATCACGCCACTCGTACCCTGCGCCGAGCACTACAAGGATCTGATGCAGAGCTTCCGTGCGGTGCGGGTAGCCGCAGGGGTAGCGCTCGATCAGTTGACGAACGGTTTCGTTGACGCTGGCCATGGGTGGGCTCCTGGAGTCCTTGGTGCGGGGCGGTGTGCGGGGAGACAGCGGCAGGTTCACCGTCGTCGCTGGCCTGTCGCGGTGACAGGTAAGCACCGCGTCGGTGCCCTCCCCAGAGGTGGCGAGTTGCCTTATGAGGCGCGGCCGGCGGCGTGCAGCAAGACCCAGACGCCGGCTCCGTACGGTCTTCGGACGGTGCGGACAGCAGGGCTCACGAGGGAGGCCGCGGTCGAGCGCCCGAACGACCTGCCGCCCCGCACCGTGAGGGGGTCACGGTGCGGGGCGGCAGTCATCGACCGGCTGAGGGGGAGGCCGGTCGGCGGTGCCGCGCCCGCAGGGGGATGCAGGGCGCGGCTGGTCAGGAGGTCAGGTCGTGAAGATCAGCGTAGGGAACCGGCGCTCGATCAAGCGCCAGGCCCACGAGGAGACCTGAGCAGCCTGATGGGGTTCGACTCCAGACTCCCAGCGCAGAGCGCCGGTCAGGCCGTACATGATCACGACAGCCCGGATGGCACCTTCGATCTGCTCCTGGGTCAGGTCGACGGGCAGGGAATCCGTGTGGCCGCCGTATGCGTAGCAGAGCAGCGCGTGCACGTCGTTGGGGCCGAGTGCGAGCGCGCCGACGTCCAGCCGCAGCCGGTGGTCGGCGCCGACGGTGGCCGTCACAGCGCTGCCTGCACGTCGATGCTGGCGGGCAGAGTGACGGTGACGTCCACCCGGACGCCCTTCCACTGCGCGACCACGGTGTGCGTGCGCACGAGGCGTCCGTACATCTCCACCGGGGCGCAACTCGTGACCTCGCCGCCCAGCGCCTTCACGTACGCCTGGAACGCCTCCAGCGTCTCGTGTTCACGCTGGAGGTACCCGTACAGCGCCCGGTCGTCCTCCGGCTGCGGGATCGGGATCGACCAGTGCGGCGTCGGCAGCTCCGGGAACTCGGTGAGGAGCTGCGACAGTGCGAACGCGACGGCACGCTGGTGGCCTGCCGGGGTGGTCTCCCTGATCGTCTCGGTGTACGCGGTGGTCATCGCTGCTCCTGGGTCGTTCGGTTGCTGACGACCCAGAAGGTAGGAAGCGGAGCGGCCACAGTCCCGTTCCCGCGAATCCGGCGACTCCTCAGCCCAGAGTCGAGGTCCGCTTTTCTCAGTCCGGCGGCAGTTGACTGCCGGACCTGTCGCCCTTGCGGTGGTCCAGGTCGGGGGCGTAGCCCTCCGCTCGCAGGAAGGCGTCGAGAACGGCCGCAACGAGGTTGCCCACGCCGAGGCCGCCGCGTTCGACGTTGTACGCGTTGAGGCGGCGCTTCAGCTCTAGCTGCTCAGGGACGGCGTAGTTCAGCTGCTCCCTATCCACTCCCCGGCGCATCAGGAGGGCTTCAGTCTCGGGATGCGGGCTGAAATCCGTGACTGCACCACCCTCGCGCTCTTCCTGGGCTTTCAGGGCGTCGGCCAGCTCCTGGGCTTTGCGGGCCAGGGATACTCTGCGCGGCACTTCTTTCCTTCCACGTAGGGACACCTAGGGATACGGCTATGGAAACGGCTATAATTCTAGGCGTTCGGACGGATGAAAGCCTAGTACTACCTAGCGACGAATGCCCGCCACCTCAGCAGGTGGCGGGCATTCGTCCTTCCATAAGACCTGGTCAGAACCGCATGACCCTCAGCCACCGGTCAAGGGCGACCGTGACGATGTCGGCAGGGGGCATCTTTTCCAGCCGGTTCAGGACTCGGTACATGGCCAGCCGATGGTTCAGTTGCAGGTCCCTCGGCACCTGTGACTTGAGAGATTCGCGCGTGATGAACCGCTCGTTGAGCACCACTTCAGCCGGACGGATGTCCTCAGGGGTGCCGTGCCCGGTGTATCGGTTCCACGGCGGCAGCATGTCGTCGGCCGAAGCCTTGCCACCTCGAAGGAACCAGTCCACGGCCACGGCGACCAGGTCGGCCGGCGGGATGTGGTTTATCCGGGACACGACCTTGAGCAGCTGCAGTCGGTGAGGGATCTGCAGCTCTGCAGGCACCGATGCGTTCAGTGCCTCCCTGGTGATGAACCGCTGGTTCAGGATCTCCTCAGCTCGAGGGAACCCCTCGTTGACAGGCGGGGGAACATGCCGGTCCCACTGGCTCGTGACGGCGACAGGGGCCTGCGCCGAGCGGCGTTCGAGCGCGGCGCCGGGGGTGTCCCCGCTGGCACCTTGGGCGCCGTCAGCCGCCGCTTCATCGGCCGCCTGATGCCCGGTCGCAGGCTCTGCCACAGCCGGCTGGGCTGCCTCTACCCGAGGCGGGACAGCAGCAGCCTTCTCCTGGGCATCAGCCACACGATCACCGTCGGAGCTCTTGGGCGCCTGCTGCGCTTCTGGAGTCCGCGCTTGCACCGGGATGTCAGTAGAACTCGGGGAGCCTCCGCCCTGAGCAGAGGTATCCCCGGCGTCCGTATTGTCGACCGGCAGCGCCGCCCCCTCCGCCGCCGGGGCAGCAGTCGCCACTGCCGCCCCTTCGTCGCCGGGACTGTGCTCCATCTGCTCCTGTGCGGGCGCTTCCTCCGGCCCCGAGGTCGTGACCCGCTGACGCCCGGTATCTGCGCCTTCGACGTTCGTCACCTCAGAATCAGCAGCCGGCACGCTGACCGGCTGCTCCGCCGCCGCCTGGGCAACGGAGCGTCCGCCGTTCTGCTCCGCCGGGGCAACGCCAGCATCCCCTGTATCGCTGGAGCCTTCCGCGGCAGATGCCTTCGGAAACTTCGGCGGCGGCGGAGTCCGTCGTGCCGTCTCAACGGGGGCCTCGGCCACCTTGGTGGTGCCTTGGGTTGCAGCAGCCGTCTTCTTGGCGCCCTTACGGGCTCGCAGCGCAGCCATGCCAGCCTGCGGCTGCGTCGACGATTCATCGGCCATACTTCTCCACCGCCTCCGCGACAGCCTTCATCTCCTCGACGAACGGCGCCGTCCGCTTGGACACCGGGCTCGCACAGATGGGCACCCGAAGCCGACGCTGCGGGATCCAGTAGTAGTCACCCACGGCAGGACCGATCTCAGCCTTGTTCTCCTCTGCGAGGCGCTCAAGCTCGTCGAGCAGCCAAGCGGCAGGGCTCCGCCCGACCTTGTACGGGATGAGCAGGAGAGGGTAGTCCGGCAGGTTCTTCAGAAGGCCCTCCAAGGCACGGAGCTCCTCATTTCCCAGCACAGCCGGTACGACGGTCACACGAGCAGCCGCCATCGCCCCGTAGGTGGACTCACTTCCGCCCGGGTGGGTGTCGACCACCAGGCGCCGCTTCAGGTCACGCGACCACTGCAGCAACGACTCGGCCACCGCCTCGGACCGCGGCTGGTTGCGCTCGAAGTCGGTGTGGCCAGGAATGAGGTCCGGCTTCCGGCCTCGACCGGACAGGGGCTTAGGCGTCTCGCCAGTCTGGAATGCCCGAATGAGAGGCGATTTGAGCCTGGCCTCTTCGAAGTAGCCCCATCCACGGGTCACCCCGCCCCAGTCCCACTCGAAGTCGGTGAGAACGCCGTCCAGGAGCCAGGCCAGCTCCTTGGCGGTGCGGCTCTTACCCACGCCTCCCTTGAAGCCGGCCACAGTGACAACGTCCGGCTCCTGCTCCGGCGGCACGTACGCACCGCCGGCGTCAGTCGACTCCCCCTCCTCATCATGGCCCTCGTGCTGAGCGGGAATGGCGGTCGCGCCTTCGGCGGTCGCGTCTTTCAAAGTCTCGCTGGTCATGCGTTGCCACCCCTCGTGAGGTGGCTATCGTTGGTCTTCACGACTCTTGCTCCTTGCAGACGGTTGAGGGTCGAGCACCTTGCGCCCGTTGGGGAAATGCCTCCCCGGCGGGCGCTGTGCGTTTCAGGGGCGACGAGAGCGCGCTCGCGCCTCCCCTGACGGGCTCTATCTTGCCGGACAGCGGCCCGGCATCTGGAACCGGTACAGCGCTGCTTGTGAGTTTTAGTGCACCAGCGGCGCTGAAACCAGCCTGGACAGCCCGCCCCCAAGGTAGCTGTCAGCCGCAGCCCGGCGTGGGTTGCCGCGCGAACCGATCCGACTACAGGTGGCAATAACCGGCCTGAAATGGTCACTTCCATCCGCAAGCATCACTTAGTCGCACAAACTCCTGGATACCAGCAACCAAGCATGCGTCACATCTGCCGACAGTCGACACGGGTGGCAAACCACCGTTGACGGTTGACAACCGGATATCTGCCAACCCAGCGGGCCCCGCCACCATCCACGGTCGCCACAGCTGTCAACGTCCGGCGTGGCAAATGCGGCGACACCCCTACCCGAAGCATCAGCGTTGCCAAGGGTCCCGAGGCGCCCCTGTCGGTGTTCCTCCCTCATGGATGGAACTGCCGCGACTGGATACCCATGGGTGCCCGCATTGCATCCGGCGCCGCCGCACGGCAGGAAACCGCCTGTCAGCTCATCTGACAACACCTGCCAGCTGCGGCGGCGGTTGGCTACGCCCTTGCCATCGCTGCCAACTGCCGCCCGCCAACCGAACCGCGAGCAGCCAGACTCGGTATCCAGGCGCAACCGGGTCGGCCCAGGACAACTGTCTCCCGCGGGAGACAGTGTGGCGTTCCAGCTACTCCGGCAATCCGTCATTGGCAGCGGGTATCCAGCCCAGCCGCGAGGGCATATCCGGGCGACCTCCCTCGCAACGGCTACTCCGCCGCCGTATCCGGTGCGCTCCGGATACGGGTATCCATCCCCTCATCGCGGTCTCTTCCTTGTCGGACAACTGTCTCCCGTGGGAGACAGCGAGTGTCTCCCACGCCACCTACGCAGACTGCGCGGCGCCTCAGGTCCGCCGCGCCGCCGCCTCGGCCTCCGCGAGATGCCGCAACGCAACCTCGTCGGAGGCCGGCGGCACCCCTTCCAGTGCTGCCTGGGCGCGGATGTCCCTGACCACTTGGCGGAGATGCGCGGCCGTGCTCGCCTGCTCCGAAGGCGTCTCGTCGTTGCCATCGAGGTGCCAAGCGAGGTCGTCCCACCACTCATCCAAGTCCTCAACTTCAAGGAACGACGACCGCAAAGACAACAGATTGAGCGCGGCCTGGCGGACCCGAGCGTGCCCCGAGGTGACCCGCCGGGTCTCTTCCGCTTCCTGGGCCGCCCGCGCCTTTGCCAGGCGGGGAGTGCGCAGCTCCCACTTCGTCTGAATGGCCAGGCGCAGTCGCTGCAGTCGAAGGGCAGCGCCCCCGCGGGACTCGATGCCCAGGATGACGCCCATCTCCCGGCCCTTGAGCCCGTTTCGGAAGCAAGCCTCGAGCACAGCGACCTCCTGGACGTCGACCAGCTCACGCAACCGCCGGATCAGCCGGAGACGGTCGAGGTTGTTCTCCCGCAGGGCTACCCGGGCGTCGGCAAGTTGCTTCTCTTCTTCCTTCGTCCGCTTCCTCAGAGACTCCAGGCGGTGCACCGGCCGCTCCATGACCTCTTCCCGCTCCCGGAGATAGACCAGGACGCCGAAGAGGTCCTCCGGCGCAGGGAACAGCTCCAGGTCGCGATCGCCGGCCTGCCGGTGACGCTTCCTCACACGCTCGACGACAGGTGCTGTAGCTCGATCCCTCAGGGGTTCTGGCGTTCCTCGTGGCATGGCCAACAGCATGCCGGTTTGTCTTCACAGTAATGACACGCCTCTCCGGAAACGCCCACAGCGGGAAAGCTGACCTCCTCTTGCGCATTCGGTCACACGTGCGATCAGGAGGAGGTTTCTGCAGCTCAACGGCTACCCGGACAGCCTGGCCACCGAACTCCCAATCGCTCCGGACAGCTCCCACCACCCGGAGCCGGACAGCCCGCCACCGAACGCCGCTGACCGCCCCCGTCCTCCGCAGCCAGCCACGCTCGCAGCAGCAGCCCCTCCTCCCCCCGCACCCCCCTTCCACCCCCTCCGCCCAGCACCCCGCCTCCGGTCTCCCCAGGCGCACCGACGAGGCCTCCTGGCGCTGGCCTCCGGCGCTCACGCCTCCGCCATGCCCGGAGCGCCACAAGGCGCTCCGGGCGGGGCTATCCTCAGGCCGAGTTCGCTGAGCGCGTCCTCGGCCGACT
>NZ_JBSFDD010000048.1:0-19379 GCF_053593715.1 Streptomyces sp. NPDC002125
TAGCCCTGCTCGGTGACGTAGTCGCCCAGGAGGTCGAAGGCCTCCTTCATCCGGTCCAGCGCGACGCGCACGTCCTTCGCGCCGCCGGACTCCGCGCCCTCGCGCCCGCCCCAGGCGACGTAGGTGGTGGCGCCGAGCTCCGCGGCCAGGTCGATGTTGCGCATCACCTTGCGCAGCGCGAAGCGGCGTACGTCGCGGTCGTTCGCGGTGAACCCGCCGTCCTTGAACACCGGGTGCGTGAACAGGTTCGTCGTGGCCATCGGGACCTTCATCCCGGTCCGCGCCAGCGCGTCCTTGAACCGGCCGATCAGCCGCTCCCGCTCCGCCTCCGACGACCCGAACGGGATCAGGTCGTCGTCATGGAACGTCACCCCGTGCGCCCCCAGCTCCGCGAGCCGCTCCACCGACTCGACCGGGTCCAGGGCGGGACGCGTCGCGTCACCGAACGGGTCGTTGCCACGCCAGCCCACGGTCCACAGACCGAAGGTGAACCTGTCCGAAGGGGTGGGATTGAAGCGGTCCGACATTGCACAGCCTCTTGTCGACGTCAGGCCCGGATGACAGCTCCGCCGGACCGGCCAATTTGTTTGCTTGCAGTACTAATACTCCATCCGGTCGAGGGTTTCTAGACCGTTTCCGTCACGTGTCGGTTACGTGGCGCCAACATGGCAGATCGGAGGCGCTGTGCCATGGTTCTGTTTCCCGGGCAATCTGGGAATTCCTGTTACCTACCTCCCTTCTCGGGCACATTTGTTTTGTGTACGATCAAAATCAAGAGGACCCGCAGCCGCGCTTGCCGCAGGCGCCCTGATGTTCCGCCCCAGCACCTCCTGATCGGCTAAGGACCACCCCCATGAAGTTCACCGACGGCTTCTGGCAGATGCGCAGCGGTGTGCACGCCTCCTACGCCACCGAAGTCCGCGACATCCGCCTCGAGGACGACCGCCTCGCCGCCTACGCCGCCGTCAAGCGGGTCACGCGCCGCGGCGACACGCTGAACGCCCCGCTGATCACCGTGGAGGCGCACGCCCCGGCCGAGGGCGTCATCGCCGTACGCCTCACCCATCACGCGGGCAAGCGCCGCAAGGGCCCCGACTTCGAGATGCCGGGCGCCGTCGCCGGGTCCGCCGCCACCACCCGCACCGAGGGCACCACCGCCGAACTGACCAGCGGTCCGCTCACCCTGCGGCTCCCCACCGAGGGCGCGTTCGGCCTGGAGTTCCTCGACGCGGACGGCCGGGTCCTGACCTCGGCCGGCCGCAAGGGCAGCGCCTTCGCCACCGTCGACGGCACCCACCACATGTTCGCCCAGCTCGCCATCGGCGTGGGCGAGACGGTCCACGGCCTCGGTGAGCGCTTCACGCCGTACGTGAAGAACGGCCAGGTCGTCGACATGTGGCAGGCCGACGGCGGCACCAGCAGCGAACAGGCGTACAAGAACGTCCCGTTCTACCTCTCCTCGCGCGGCTACGGCGTCTTCGTCAACCACCCCGGCAAGGTCTCCTTCGAGGTGGGCTCCGAGGCCGTCGGCCAGGTGCAGTTCAGCGTCGAGGACCAGACCCTGGAGTACTTCGTCGTCGCGGGCCCCACGCCCAAGGACGTCCTGTCCCGCTACGCCTCCCTCACCGGCCTCCCGGCGCTCCCCCCGGCCTGGTCGTTCGGCCTCTGGCTGACCACCTCCTTCACCACCTCCTACGACGAGGCGACGGTCAACTCCTTCGTCGACGGCATGGCCGAGCGCGGCATCCCGCTCAGCGTCTTCCACTTCGACTGCTTCTGGATGCGCGAGTACCAGTGGTGCGACTTCGAGTGGGACCCGGCCGTCTTCCCCGACCCCGAGGGCATGATCGCCCGGCTCAAGGCCAAGGGCCTGAAGATCTGCGTCTGGATCAACCCGTACATCGGGCAGAAGAGCGCCCTGTACGAAGAGGGCGCCGAGAAGGGGTACTTCGTCCGGACGGCGGACGGTGACATCTGGCAGTGGGACAAGTGGCAGGCCGGCATGGCGCTGGTCGACTTCACCAACCCCGAGGCCACCGCCTGGTACCAGAGCAAGCTCAAGGTGCTCCTGGACCAGGGCGTCGACGGCTTCAAGACCGACTTCGGCGAGCGCATCCCCACCGACGTCGTCTGGCACGACGGCTCCGACACGGAGCGCATGCACAACTACTACACGCACCTCTACAACAAGGCCGTCTTCGAGATCCTGGAGACGGAGCGCGGCGCGGGCGAGGCCGTCCTCTTCGCCCGGTCCGCCACCGCGGGCGGCCAGCAGTACCCGGTCCACTGGGGCGGCGACTGCTGGTCCTCCTTCGAGGCCATGGCGGAGTCCCTGCGAGGCGGCCTCTCGCTGTCCCTGTCCGGCTTCGGCTTCTGGAGCCATGACATCGGCGGCTTCGAGGGCACGCCCGACCCGGCGGTTTTCAAGCGCTGGCTCGCCTTCGGCCTGCTCTCCTCGCACAGCCGGCTGCACGGCTCGTCGTCGTACCGCGTGCCGTGGGAGTTCGGCGACGAAGCGGTCGACGTGGCCCGGCAGTTCACCCGGCTCAAGCACCGCCTCATGCCGTACATCTACGGCGCGGCTGTCGAGGCCCACCGCACGGGTGTCCCGACGATGCGCCCGCTGCTGCTGGAGTTCCCCGAGGACCCGACCGCCCGCACGGTGGACCGCGAGTACCTGCTGGGCCCGGACCTCCTCGTCGCGCCCGTCTTCACCGAGGACGGCCAGGTCGAGTACTACGTCCCCGAGGGCACGTGGACCCACCTGCTGACCGGCGAGACGGTGACCGGACCGGCCTGGCGCCAGGAGACGCACGGCTTCGACAGCCTGCCCCTGCTGGTCCGCCAGGGCGCGGTGCTCGCCCTGGGCGCGGACGAGTCCCGTCCGGACGGCGACTGGCTCGACAACCTCGAACTCCGCGTGTTCGCCCCGGCGGGCACGGGTGACTTCACCCGCACGGTGACCGTCCCCGACCACACCGGCGCGGTGGCCGCGACGTACGAGGTGGTCCGCGAGGGCGGCGAGATCCGCGTCACGGCGGACACCGACCGCCCGTACACGGTCACGGTCGTCGGCGAGTCCGCCTGACGGCAGCCCGCGCACCGGCCCTCCCGGCCCGGCATCGGACCCGCCCTCCGCGGCGGTCCGGTGCCGGGCCGTCCGGTTTTCCGCCGCTGCTCCTCGGCGCCGGGCCGTTCCGGGCCGTTCCGGGAGTGAGGATGTGGTGTACACGACCGAATCGCTTCCGCCCGTGCGAGCCCTGCGGAACAATCGGGGCAGCACCGGGCCGTAGCGCGCCCGGCGAATTCGGGGGAGTTCGCGTGGCTGACACGCAGCATGTCGCACGGCCTGACGGTGGATCACGGCCGACGGGGGCGAAGGCCGCGACAGGAGCGAGAGGACCGGGCGGGCGTGCCGCCCGTGCCGCCGCCGGGGTCGCGGCACTGCTCGTCGTCGCGGTGGTGCTGAGCGGGTGCGGAAGGTCCGGCAACCGCTCGCCGTTCCGGCCGGGCATCCCGGACAGCGGGTCGGCGGCCGACGGCTGGACGGCCTCCGCCGAGACCACGGAACCCGCCGACCCGTACACCGACGAACCGGACGCGCCGGGGGACGCAGGCGATCCGGACCTGCCGGCCACGCGGGAGCCGGAGGCCGCGCCCGCCCCGGCCCCGCCGCCCCGGCCGCCGGACCGCTACGGCGCCATAGCCGTCGGCCGGGACGGCAGCAACGGCGAATCCTGGGACTACAACACCCGGGCCGCCGCCGAACAGGGCGCGCTGCAGCGGTGCCCCGGCTCCGGCTGCAAGATCCTCGCGTCCTTCAGCAACAGCTGCGGCGCCGTCGTGTACAACTCCTCGACCAACCGCTACTGGGGCGGCCACGGTGCCACCCGGGCCAAGGCTGAGGCGGACGCGAGGTCGCGGGCCGGCGGAGGACGCGCGATCGCCTGGGCCTGCACCACGCGGTACAGCACCGACTGAGGGGCACGAGGACGCTCCGCCGTACGGAGTCCACCCCGGGGCGAGCCGCTCCGCGCCGGGCCGGTGGAATGCGATCGTGGTCCGTCGGGTTGGCACCAGCGGCACATACGTACGAGTACGGCGCACAGAGCGGAAGCACCCATGGGCGAGTTGATCCTGATCCGGCACGGCGAGACCGAGTGGTCCCGGTCCGGGCAGCACACGAGCTGGACCGACCTGCCGCTGACCGAGCTCGGTGAGCGGCAGGCCCGCGCCCTCGTGCCGCTGCTCGCCGAGCGCGAGATCGGGCTCACCCTCGTCAGCCCCTACCTCCGCGCCCGCCGCACCGCCGAGCTCGCGGGCCTGACCGCGCCCCGCGAGACACCGGATCTGCGGGAGTGGGACTACGGGGCGTACGAGGGCGTGACCACGGTGGACATCCGCCGCACCCGCCCCGACTGGAACCTCTGGACCGACGGCGTCGCGCCCGGCCCCGCCGAGCACCCGGGGGAGAGCCCGGACGAGGTGGGTGCCCGCGCGGACCGCATCCTCGCCGAGGTGCGGGCGGCGGCATCACGCCTCGGGGAGGCGGACATCGCGCTGGTGGCCCACTCGCACTTCCTGCGCGTGCTCACCGCGCGCTATCTGCGGCTGACACCCGCGAGCGGGGAGCTCTTCCAGCTGGCCACGGGCGCGGTCTCACGCCTCGGCAGGGAGCACGGCAAGCCGGTCGTGACGGCGCTGAACCTGGCGATCCCGAAGGGGCTCTTCGACGCGGTCGGCTGCTGAGTCCGGTACGTGGCCGAGGTTCCTTCCGGCACACCTGGATGTCTGCCGGAAGGGCGTCCTCCCGGGCAGGACTGACGAGCGGACCCGTCAGAGCGAGCCGTCCCTGAAGGCGCCGACGAACGCGGCCCAGTGCACGGCGCCGAAGACGAGCGCGGGGCTGTCGGGAAGCTTGCTGTCGCGCACGGGGACGAGGCCGGGGAGACCGTCGGCGACCTCGACGCAGTTCCCGCCGTCCCCGTTGCTGTGGGACGACTTGTGCCACGTCAATGAGCACAGGTCACGAGGGGTGAGCATCTGTCGCATGGTCCTTCGCAGCCGACTTGATGAGGGAGAGGGATGCTTCCGGTGACAGCGCGGAAGCTCTGGCCAGATCGTATGCGGAAGAGATGTTCTCCACCAGCTCGCTTTCCTCGAAGAGTTGACCGTTGTAGGCCGTCTCCGTGTAGGCGGCAGGAGGCGCGTCGGAGAAGTGCATCAGCGTTACGGCCGAATCCAGCAGAGGTGTGGCTCCTGCTGAGAACGGCAGCACCTGGACGACCACACGTGGACGGGCGCTCGCCTGCGAGTGGAGATGATGGAGCTGCTCGGACATGGTGGCCGCCCCGCCCACCGGAATGCGGAGTGCCGCCTCGTGAAGGATGACCCAGAGGAGCGGCGGAGAGGGGGAGTCGAGCAGGCGTCCCCGTTCCATTCGGGTGTGCACGTGGGTGTCCACGACCTCGTCGGAGGCGTAGGGGTGAGCGGCGCGTGTCAGCGCTCGGGCGTACGACTCGGTCTGCAACAAGCCCGGAACGACCATGGACGAGTGCTCCGCGATGGAGACGGCCCGCAGCTGGAGCTCCGCCGCATCCGCGAAGTACCCCGCCACCTTCGACGTCCGCGCCAGCCGGCACAGCCGCTGGAGATGCTCGCCGCTGCCCAGCAACTCGTCCAGCGCACGCGAGATGTCCACCTGAGGCCGCCGCTCGGCCGCCTCGAACAAGCCGATGTACGTGCCCGAGCAGAACGCCCGCTCGCCCAGCTCGTTCTGTGAGAGACCCGCCGCCTCGCGCAGCCTGCGCAGCTCCGCACCGTAGAAGGCGCGGGGGTTCGCGTACGGGTCCAAGTCCTTCGGAAGTGGCATGCGCCGAACGTATCGGTTACCCCGCCCCCGTATCCGGCGATTGCGCGCACATCACCCGCACGGGGTCGCGAAAGCCGTTCTGCGCAAGGCGTTTACAGGGTTTCGGGTCGACGCTAGTCTCCGAAATGGGAGCGCTCCCAAGCTTGCACCGCATTCCGGCCGCACCCGGCGCCGCAGCGAAGGGACGTACGTCGTGATCCGACTGACGAGACATCGATTACTGGCGGGCACCCGCCGAAGAGCCATCCTCCTCACCCTGCTCGCCCTCCTCACGACCGTCCCCGCCCTGGGGCTGGTCGTCACCACCGGCGAGAAGGCGGAAGCGCACGGCACGCCCATGAAGCCCGCCAGCCGGACGTTCCTCTGCTGGCAGGACGCGCTGACCGACACCGGTGAGATCAAGCCGGTGAACCCCGCCTGCAAGGCCGCGGCCCAGCAGAGCGGGACCACCCCCTTCTACAACTGGTTCTCCGTGCTGCGCTCCGACGGCGCCGGCCGCACCCGCGGCTTCGTGCCCGACGGTCAGCTGTGCAGCGGCGGGAACACCAACTTCACCGGCTTCAACAAGCCCAGCACGGACTGGCCGGTGACGCATCTGACCGAGGGCTCGACCATCGACTTCTCGTACAACGCCTGGGCCGCACACCCGGGTTGGTTCTACGTCTACATCACCAAGGACGGCTACGACCCGTCGCAGCCGCTCACCTGGGCCGACATGGAGGAGAGTCCCTTCATCTCCGTCGACCACCCGCCGCTCAACGGCAGCCCCGGCACCGTCGAGGCCGACTACAAGTGGACGGGCGCGCTGCCCGACAACAAGGAGGGCCGCCACGTCATCTACGTGGTCTGGCAGCGCTCGGACAGCCAGGAGACCTTCTACTCCTGCTCCGACGTGGTCTTCGACGGCGGCAACGGAGAGGTGACCGGGGTCAAGGACGGCTCCACCACCACGCCGACCGAGCCCCCGCCGGGCACCTGCACCGCCACGCGGAGCACCACCGGGAGCTGGGGCGGCGGCTACCAGTCCCAGGTGACCGTCACCAACTCCGGTGATGTGCCGATGCTCGGCTGGATGGTGGAGTGGACGCAGCCCACGGGGCAGAGCGTCGCCAGCCTCTGGAACGGCACGATGACCACGCAGGGGCAGGAGGTGATGGTCCACAACGCGGGCTGGAACGGCTCGTTGGACCCCGGTGAATCCACGACCTTCGGTTACGTCTCCGAAGGCGGCACCCCCGATCCCGCGCTGCAACTCGGCTGCAGGGTGGGCTGAGCCCACACAGCGGCGCGGCCGGCACCACTGCCTCCGGGCGGGGCGCCGGCCGCGATCCGGCCAGGGGTGCCAGGTGCCCGCGGGTCAGGCGTGCCAGGCGGCCGAGGGCGGAGGCGGAGGCGCGTACACCGTGCGGGAGCGGTGCCGCGCTCCCCGGGCGGCGATCCCCGACACGAGCGCGGTGATGCCCAGCAGCAGGCCGAGCAGCATCGCCAGGCCCAGTCCCACGAGGCCCGCGCGGCCATCCGGGACCCGGCCGAGGACGGTGGTGGCGGAGACGGTGCCCGACCGGTCGTCCAGGAAGGAGCGGGAGTCCCTGGCGTTGGCGCGGTGGTCGCCGAGCACGAAGAGCCTGCCCTCCGGGACCTCGACGTCGTACTGGACGGGCATGCCCGACGGGTCGCCGTCCTTGACGTAAGTCTCGGTCAGTGGCTTGCCGTTCACCGTCACGGGTGCGCCGGGCTCCTGCGCGACACGGTCGCCGCCGACGCCGATCACCCTGCTGAGGACGGCCAGGCCCTGGTAGCGCTCCGGCTCCCGGTAGAGCACGACATCACCACGCCGTACGTCGTCCGCGCCGGCCCGCTCCAGGAGCACCCGCTCGCCGATGGGGTGCGTCGGCTCCATGGAACTGCCGGACACCTGCGCCGTCGTGTACCCGCTCCCGAACAGCGCCACGGGCCCCACCAGCAGCAGTACCCCCACCGCTCCGGATGCCCAGGCCGCGATCCGCAGCCCTCGCCCTGCTTGCCCCACATGCCCTCCCCGAACGTACGTGCGGTGAGGTTACAGGGTCGCGAACGGCGGACGGCCGGCACCTCGCCCCCGAGGTGCCGGCCGTTCCGTGCGGTGTGCCGTGGGATCAGGCCGCCTTCTTCTTGAGCGAGGTGAGGTGGGCGAAGACCACGACGTTGGCCGAGTAGCCGTTCTTCTTGTCGAAGCGCCCGCCGCAGGTCAGGAGCCGGAGCTCCGGACGGCCAGTGGCCCCGTAGACCTTGTCGTCGGGGAACTTGTCCTTCGTGTAGGTCTTCACCTCGTCGACGGTGAAGACCGCGATCCGCCGGTCAGCCCGGGTGACCTTCACGGTGTCACCCCGGCGCAGAACGTTGAGATTGAGGAAGATCGCCGGCCCCGTCGCGGTGTCCCGGTGGCCGACGAGCAGGGACGTGCCCGCCTCCCCGGGTGACGGGCCCTTGCGGAACCAGCCCACCAGCTTCGGCTTGTTCAGCGGCGGGGCGCCGAGCCGCCCCTTCCTGTCGAGGCCCAGTCCGGCGACCGGGGCCTCGATGAAGATCGCGGGGATGGCGACCTTCAGCGGACGGGAGTGCACCAGCGGTGCGTGCGAGGCGGGCACCTTCTTCTGCGGCTCATGCGGTGCCCTCCGGAACGGCGGCGCCCCGCCGCCCGCAGCGTCGCTGCCGCGGGCGGCGGTGACCGACGAGGCGTCCTCGGGCGAGTCCGAGCTCGCCCACACGACGCCGGTCACCAGTGAGGAGGTCACGCACAGGGTCATCGTGAGCCGGCATGCACGGCTCGGTCCCCGGCGTCGCCGTCCGCCGCGCGTGTTATGCCTCGTTGCGGGCACGGCGGGCTGCGGATCGACGGACCATGATCAGCCCCGCGATCCCGGCGGCGCCGGCGACCAGTGCGGCCGAGGTCCCGATGTTCGAGTCGCTCTCGGAGCTGACGTTCTCCAGGTCCGGGACGCCGCCGCCGCCGGCGGGCACGGCGCCGGACGGCTTGTCGTAGATCTCGGCGGCGACCTTCTCGCTGTCCTTCGCCGTGCTCTTGTCCGCCTGGGCGCCGGACTCGGACGAACCCCGGCCCTCGCCGCCCCCGGGGCTGCCGCCCTGGCCGCGCCGGGAGCAGTCGACCTCGAAGCTCTTGGTCTTCAGGGGGACCGCCCCGACCGGCCATGAGAGCTGGTACGTGCCCTCGGGAAGGAGGTACTCCTGGCTGCGGCCCTTGCCGTCGATGAGGGGGAGGGTGTTCGTCAGCGTGTTGCCCGGGGGCCGCTCGGTGATCGTCCACACGAGTTCGGGGAGTGCCCCGAAGTTGTTCGCCACGAGAACGAACTGGCAGACCTCGACGCCGTCGCGCTCACCGCGCGAGTGCCAGCTGACGGAGCGGATGTCGATGTCACCGCTCTCGCCGATGGCGGACGCGGCAGGGGCTCCGGCCAGGGTGACGACGCCGGCGGCGGCGACCGCAGCGGCCACCGTGGTGCCCGTGCGGATGCTGCGGGAGCGGAGGGAAGCGGAATTGCGCATGCTGGGCTCCTTCAAGCCGAGATGATTGTCGTACTGATCACCTGATCGCCTAAGGGATGACATGGATCTTCAAAAGACGGCGTCGGGACACCGCAAAAATGCTCAAAAATACCCTGACTAGCCGATAGGCGGCATAACTCCGCCTGGGGTTGGTGCCTTAGGGAGGCCGGAAACAGCGGACGGGCCGCCCCGGAGTGCGGGTCGGCCCGTCGTGCCGCGGTTCGGCGGGTGTGCCGGAAGCTCAGCTCGATGCCCGGCGGCGGCGCAGATACAGGGCCGCCACCGTCACGGCCGCGACGGCGCCCACGGCGATCGCGGTCCAGCCCACGGGGCCGAGTGAGGCCGCCACGCCGGGCGGAGCAGGCGAGGCCTCGACCGGGATGACGGCGGTGTCGTTGCCCGGGGTGCGGTCGTAGGGGTTGTACGTCCGGATGGTGCCCCGCGCGCCCGGGACCTGGCGGTCGATGCGGACATGGAAGTCGATCGCGGTCGTCCTCTCCCCTGCGGCCGAGAAGAACGCCTCGTCCCCGACCTCGCACACGAACGCCCCGCCGGACTTCTCCGGCCGCGCGCACCCCCACCGTTGATCGTCGCCCTCGAAGGAGTACGGAATCGAGGTGACCGTGGTGCCCTCCGGCGGCACGACCTCGAAGCCGCCCTTCACCTCGTCGTCCAGCAGCACCCCGGGGCCGAGGTCCCGCACCCCGAGCCGTACCTTCACCGTGTCGCCGACCCGGCCCCGCACGGTCGCGGTGACCGGCCGGTAGTCGGCCTGGACGGTGGTGTCCACCTCGACGGTGGCCTCGGCGCTGTCGAAGCGGCCGTCCGCCGTGGGCACCAGGGTGAGGGGCGGGCCCGTACCGCGCACGGTGTGGCCGTCGGGCTTCCCGGGCGCCGAGGACCAGCTGTAGGAGAGCGTGCCGGACAGTTCCTTCTCGGCGGCCACGTAGGAGAGCGGTGCGCTGGTGCGGTACGCGGTGTCCGGCGCCGCCTTCGTCGGGAACACGCACCACGCCGACGTGACCGGGGCGCCCGTGTAATGGCAGTTGCTGTGACGGGTCCTGAGGGTGAGACCGCCGTCCGTGCGGAGGTGCAGGGCGACACCGCCGGCCGCGGCGAAGCGGGTGTGGTTCGCGAGCCGCGGTGTCAGGGAAGCGGGTTCGCCCGGCTCGACGCCGCTCACCCCCGGCTCCTCGTCGGGCGCGCCCAGCGTGGGACCGCCGACGACCATGCGTGTCGTGCCGGTGACCGGAGCGGCGTTGTCGGCGGTCGCCGTGTAGGTGACCGTTCCGCTGTCGCCCGGCTCCACCCCGTCCAGTCCGACGATGTCGAAGGGGGCGTTGCTCTCGCCGTCGTTCTCCAGGGTGCCGTACTCGCAGGTGTACACCCAGCCGCTGCCGTCGCAGTTCCCGTAACCGCCCTTGGTCACACGGGCGATGTCCTTCAGACCCGAGGCGTCCACCACGACCCTGATGTTGCGCGCCGGTTCCTCGTTGCCGGGGACGACGGCGACGGGCACCACGAAGTCCCCCTTCACCGCGTCGGCGCCCTCGTCCGCGTTGTAGACGACGATGCTGCGCGGGACATCCTTCAGGCTCAGCGCGACCTTGTCCGCCGCGGTGGCGGCGGCGGGCGCGAGTGCCGTGGCGAGGACGGTGGCCAGACCGGTGACGAACGCCGCCGCGGCTCGGCCGGTCCGTATCCGTGAGGGCATGCGGAGCACTATGCCACCAGGGGCGGCCACCCCTGCGTGCGGGTGGCCGCCCCTGGCCCGGCTACTGACGGCTGGTCAGGAGATCAGCTCGATCTCCGCCAGCGTCGCCGCCGTTGTGCTGACCAGCCGGTACTTCGCGTACGCCTCCGGCGCCCGCACCGAGAACACCCGGGTCTGCTTGTCCCAGGCGAACGTCTGGCCGGACCGCTTGTCGAGGTCCTTCCAGGAGGTGCCGTCCGCCGACCCCTGCAGCACCCAGCCCGTGGGGGCCTTCGCCGCCGTGGCGGAGGTCAGCGTGTACTGGACCGCCTTCGTGCCCTCGGCGGCGGGCAGCTCCACCGACTCGACCTCGGCCGAGGTGGCGGAGGTGTTGTCGTACAGCGCGCCGTCACCCTTGAGTACGTCGCCCTTCGGCGCGGGCACCTTGTCGTCCTGCGTGATGGAGACAGGGGCCGCGTTCTTGCCGGTACCCCACGCGGAGGGCTTGGAGCCCATGTCGAACTCCAGCACGCCACCCTTGGCCAGCAGGTCGTGCGGCAGCGACGTGGACGTCCACTTCTTGCCGTTGACCTTCAGACCCTGGACGTAGATGTTCTTCGCGCTGTTCTTCGGGGCCTTGACGACGAGGTCGCGCCCGTTCTCCAGGTGCACGGTCGTCTTCGTGAAGAGCGGCGAGCCGATGGCGTACTCCCCGCTGCCCATGACCAGCGGGTAGAAGCCGAGCGAGGAGAAGAGGAACCAGGCCGACTGCTCGCCGTTGTCCTCGTCGCCGTGGTAGCCCTGGCCGATCTCGCTGCCGGTGTACAGCCGGCCGAGGACCTCGCGGACCTTCTCCTGGGTCTTCCAGGGCTGCGAGGCGGCGTCGTACATGTACGTGGCGTGGTGCGCGACCTGGTTGCTGTGGCCGTACTGGCCCATGCGGACGTCGCGCGCCTCGGTCATCTCGTGGATGACGCCGCCGTAGGACCCGACGAACTCGGGTCCGGCGGTCTCCGGGGTGGAGAAGTAGGTGTCCAGCTTCTTGGCGAGACCGTCACGGCCGCCGTAGAGGTTGGCCAGGCCCTTGCTGTCCTGCGGCGCGGTGAAGGCGTAACCCCAGCCGTTGGTCTCCGTGTAGTCGTAGCCCCAGACGCGGGGGTCGTACTGGTCGGAGGGCAGGCGCCAGTCGCCGTTCGCCTTCTTGCCCTGGAAGAAGCCGGCCTTGTCGTCGAAGAGCTTGACGTAGTTCCGGGCGCGGTTGAGGAAGTACTCGGCCTCCTCCTTGTAGCGCTCCTTCTTCGTCTTCTTGTAGAGCGCCTGGCCCATCTGCGCGATGCCGTAGTCGTTGAGGTAGCCCTCCAGCGACCAGGACAGGCCCTCGTGCGTCGAGGTGTTGGCGTATCCGGTGAAGACCGAGGTCTCCATGCCCTTGCGGCCGACGCCCGAGGAGGGCGGGCTCACCGTGGCGTTCTTGACCGCCGCGTCGTACGCCGCCTCCGCGTCGAAGTCGACGCCCTTGACGTACGCGTCGGCGAAGGCCACGTCGGAACTGGTGCCGGTCATCAGGTCGGAGTAGCCCGGGGAGGACCAGCGCGAGATCCAGCCACCGTCCTTGTACTGCTGGACGAAGCCGTCCACCATCTTCCCTGCCTGCTTCGGGCTGAGGAAGGAGTACGCCGGCCAGGTCGTCCGGTAGGTGTCCCAGAAGCCGTTGTTGACGTAGACCTCACCCTTGACGATCTTCGAGCCCGTGTGGGTCGGGGTGTCGGTTCCGGTCTGCGCCGAGAAGGGGCTCGCGTAGGTGCTCTTCCCGTCGACCTGCTCGAAGCCCGAGTTCGGGTAGAGGTAGAGCCGGTACAGGCTGGAGTAGAGCGTGGTCAGCTGGTCGGCGTTGGCGCCCTCGACCTCGATCTTGCCGAGGATCTTGTCCCAGGCCTTCTGCGCGTTCCTCCTCACCGTGTCGAAGGAGGCCTTCTCCGGCAGCTCCATGGCGAGGTTCTTCTTCGCCTGGTCGACGCTGATCAGCGAGGTGGCCAGCCGGAGGCCGACCGTCCGGTCCTTGCCCGCGTCGAAGCGGAAGAAGCCGGTCACGTCGTCACCGCCGCCGCCCTTGAGCTTTCCGCTGTCGGTGACGGGAGCGTCGAAGACGCCGTATACGAAGAGCCGGGTGGCACCCGTGGAGCCGCCGCTCTTCACATCGGAATAGCCGGTGAAGGAACCGATCTCCGGGTCGAGGGTGAGCCCGCCCCTGTTGTCCACGTTGTCGAAGACCAGGCTCGCGTCGTCACCGGGATAGGTGAAGCGCATCCGGGCCGCGTGGTCGGTGGGCGTCATCTCGGCCTTCAGGCCGTTCTCGAACGTCACCCCGTAGTAGTGCGGGGTCGCCGTCTCGTTCTCGTGGCGGAAGGGCAGCGCGCGGGCCGTACGGGAGGCGTCCGGAGTGCCGGAGGCCGCCGACGGCATCATCTGGAAGGTCTGGCGGTCACCCATCCAGGGGCTCGGCTCATGGCTCGCGCTGAACGCCTGGAGGGTGGGCAGGTTGTCCTCGTTGTTGCCGCGGGCGTAGTCGTATATCCAGCTGGTGGAACCGGCGTTGGTGACCGGCGTCCAGAAGTTGAAGCCATGGGGGACCGCGGTGGCGGGGAAGTTGTTGCCACGGGAGAAGCCGCCGCTGGAGTTCGTGCCGCGCACGGTCGACGCGTAGTCCGAGAGGTGCGCCTTGCGCTTCTCCGGCGCCTTCGGGGCGATCGAGATGTCGTCGATCCAGCCCTGGAACTTCGACGGGCCCTTGGGGGAGTCGTACGCCACCAGGATCCGGTCGACGGTCTTGCCGGCCGCGACCGTGCCGATCCGCGAGGCGACCTTGTTCCACTGGTTCACGTACAGCCGCTTGGCGTCGGCCTGGCCCTGCGGGGTCAGCAGCCCGCCGTGGCTGTCCGTGGCGTTCAGCTCGCTGAGGTACGTGCCGTCGGTGAACGCGAGGTCCACCGCCACGTGCGTCGCCGGGTAGTCGAGGTCCGTCCCGGCCATCTGCGGATAGACCACGTAGGACAGCTGGGTGTCCTTCGTGACGGCGGTGTCGACGTCGAAGACCTTGTTGTACGAGTAGGCGTGGCCGTCCGGCTTGTGCGTGCCCGCGTAGCGCAGCGCCTTCTTCCCCGTGAACCCCGCGCCCTGCTTGGCGGTGGGGGAGCCCGAGGGGCCCCGGTCGGGCTGGGTGCGCATGTCGTCGGGGGCCGGGGTGGAGGTGTCGCCGTCCGAGAACTGCACGTCGGCGAGCTGGATCGCATCGGACGCCCCGTTGTTCTTCGTGATCTCCAGCCGGAAGTGCTGGTAGGCGGTGTCCGCCGTGAAGTCGTACGACTTGGTCTGGAAGCGCTCGGAGAACGTCTGGCCGGTGCGCGTGTCCAGATCGGTCCAGGACTTCCCGTCGGTGGACCCCTTCAGCGTCCAGTCCTTCGGGTCCCGTTCGTCGTGGTCGTTGGCCGAAGTGAGGGCGTACGTCACGACCTTGACGGGCGCGGCGAGGTCGAACTCGACCCAGCCGGAGGACTCGAAGGCCAGCCACTTGGTGCCGGACTCCACATCGACCAGGTTCTCCTTGACCTCGCCGCCGCCCGCGTTCTCGCTACTGGCGCGCAGATCCGTGACCTGATCGGTGACATTGCCCGGGATTCCGGCGGAGAATCCGCCGTCGACACCCGATGCCCGCTTCTTCCCGTCAGGACCCTCTTCGACGGTGTTGCGCCAGTCCGGCTGCTTCTCGTCGGTCTCGAAGGAGGAGCTGAACGACGTGTCGCCGGACGGCTTCCGGGGGGCGCCGGACGACTGGGCGACTGCCGTGGCGGGGGCTGCGAGGGCCAGCACGAGAGAGGCCGCGAGCACCGCGGCCGACCGGCTGTGTCTGGGGCGCGAGCCTTGCTGGGGACCACGTGGGGGCTGCATACGAGCCATTCCTCCCGGGGGGCGTGCTGAGGACAACGTTGTCATCGTGGGATACGGGTTCCAGTAGGGAGGCAAGTGGCCGGATGTGTCAAGGGTGTTGCATGGGGCGGTCCTGGTGATTCGACCGTATTGCGGAATGCGGCGTTTCCGTGAGAAGGCACTCCGTGCCGAGGTGACCGTGAGGTCTCAACTCGGGAAAGACTGCCGCTCAACCATGCATTCGATCTTGCTCAGTTGGCGGCGAGTGGACTATACCTGTCGGCGTCTGCACCAACGTTTCACAACGGCACGCGGACACGGGGGAGGGGCATATCTGCGTGCGCGAGAAGCGGTCGCTGCCGCAGGGCCCGGAACTTCCCCACTGCATCTGGCAATCCAGCAATCCGCACAACTCAAGCGCGACTGACCGCGGTGGCGGGGCCCTTCGTCTAGGCGAATTCAAGACGGGTGACCGGTACACCGCGTGAGTCCTGGAGAAGGCGAGGACTTGAGCATGGGATCCACCCCCGGCGTTGGCCATTGCGATCTGATCAAGCGGAGCGCGACTGCCGCTCGGGCCGCGGCCACGGCGACCGCTTTTCCGACATCGCTCAGGTGATCACCATCGGTGCCACGGAGCGGCTCCGAGACGACGGCTGAACGACCCGATTGCATTGCCGCCGACATCGCAGGCGGAGCCCCACATCAGGACGCGCTCGAAGAGAAATGCGGCAAGCACGGGGCCAGCCCGGCCCGGCAGCCGAATACGCAGCAAAACCGTAGAGATCCAATCGATCAGTGAGGATGCAGAGATGACCATTCGTGCCGGCTCTCTTGACAGGCGAACGCTCCTGCGCGGGGCGATCGCGACGGCAGCCATGGGTTCGTTCGCGGTTGCGTGTGGCTCTCCCTCCAGCAACGACAACGGTGGCGGCGGCCCGAAGGGCGAGAAGGGTGCCAAGAACCCGTTCGGCGTCGCCAAGAACTCCAAGGTCGAGGCGGCCATCTTCGACGGCGGCTACGGCACGGACTACGTCGAGTTCGTCAACACGGTCATCGGGGCCCAGATCGCCGGCACCAAGGTCGACGTCAAGCCGGTCGTCGACATCGGCCCGGAGCTGCAGCCCCGCTTCGTCGGTGGCAACCCGCCGGACCTCATCGACAACTCCGGTGAGGACCAGATCGGCTTCCTGGGCATTGTCGACCAGCTCGAGGAGCTCGACGACGTCTTCGAGGCCAACACCTACGAGGGCAAGAAGATCGCCGACATCGTCTACCCCGGCGTCAAGGATCCCGGCACGTTCAAGGACAAGTTCGTCGCGCTCAACTACGTGATGACGGTGTACGGCGTCTGGTACTCCAAGACGCTGTTCGAGGCGAACGGCTGGACCCCGCCGAAGACGTGGGACGAGGCGCTCGACCTCGGCCAGGCGGCGAAGAAGAAGGGCAAGTACCTCTTCGTCCACGGCAAGGAAGCGGCGACCTACTACCGGACACTCCTGATCGACTCGGCGATCAAGGAGGGTGGCGACGAGGTCCGGATCGCGCTGGGGAACCTGGAGAAGGGCTGCTGGTCGCACCCGGCGGTTCAGGGCGTCATCAAGATCATGGAGACCATGGTCAAGGAGAAGATGTTCGTCCCCGGCGGCTCCGGCACCCAGTTCCAGAAGGCGCAGGCGATCTGGAGCAACGACCAGAAGGCGCTGCTCTACCCGTCCGGTGGCTGGATCGAGAACGAGATGAAGGACGCCACCAAGGCCGACTTCCAGATGACCGGTGTTCCGGCGATGACGCTCACGGACAAGCCGAAGATCCCCTACGAGGCGCTCCGTGCGGCCGCGGGCGAGCCGTTCATCGTTCCCAAGCAGGGCAAGAACCCGGCCGGCGGCAAGGAGGTCCTGCGGGCGATGCTGTCCGAGAAGGCGGCCGCCAACTTCTCCAAGACGAAGCTGGCCCCGACGATCGTCAAGGGCACCGTGCCCGCCGACGGTTACGGCTCCACGGCCCTCGTCTCGCAGACGAAGATGCTCGAGGCCGCGGGCGAGAACATCTTCAACTACACCTTCGTCGAGGCCTACGGCATGAACACCGACCAGCTGGTGCCGTGGAACTCGTTCCTCGCCGGCGACATCAACGGCAAGGGTCTGACCTCGGCTCTGCAGAAGATCTCCGACAAGATCCGGGAAGACGACTCCATCGAGAAGATCAAGGTCAGCTAGTAGCGCGATGAGTGACACGATCACCAAACCCGAACCCACGAGGGGCCGGCTCAAGTCGGCCGCTCGCGGCGGGCGTCCCGGGCGCCGCAAACTCACCTTCGACCGGGTGACGTTCTTCCTCGCGTTCCTCGGCATCCCGCTGGCCGTCTTCATCCTTTTCGTCCTGATGCCGTTCGTCCAGGCGATCTATTGGGCGATGACGGACTGGCGCGGCTTCAGTCCGGACTACAACTTCGTCGGGCTGGACAACTTCATCAAGATGTTCGAGGACGACATCTTCCTGAAGGCGTTGCGCAACGTGGTGCTGCTGGCGGCCGTCGTACCGCTGGTGACGTTGACGCTCGCCCTCGGGGTCGCGGTGGCCATCACGCTGGGCGGGCCCAGCAAGGGCCCCGTCCGGGGGATCCGGGGTGCGTCGTTCTACCGGGTCATCTCGTTCTTCCCCTACGTCGTGCCGGCGATCATCGTCGGCCTGATCTGGGCGCAGATGTTCGACCCGAACGCCGGCCTGGTCAACGGCTTCCTCACCAAGATCGGTCTGGACGGCTTCGTGGCGTTCGCCTGGCTGGGCGAGGTCGCGACCGCCATGCCGTCCCTGATGTTCGTCTTCGTCTGGGGACTCGTCGGGTTCTACGCGGTGCTCTTCATCGCCGCGATCAAGGGAGTTCCCGCCGAGCTGTACGAGGCGGCCAGGATCGACGGGGCCGGACGGTTCCGGACCACGATCTCGATCACCCTGCCGGCGATCCGGGACAGTGTGCAGACGGCGTACATCTATCTCGGCATCGCCGCGCTGGACGCGTTCGTCTACGTACAGGCACTGTTGCCGAACGGCGGGCCGGACAACTCGACCCTGACGATCAGCCAGCGGCTGTTCAACGTCGCCTTCGCGAAGCAGCAGTTCGGATACGCCACCGCGATGGGCGTCGTCCTCGCCGTCGTCACCCTGGTTTTCGCGGCGCTGGTGTTCACCGTCTTCCGCCTGACCGGTGGTGGCGAGGGCAAAGAGAATGCGCGTGGGTTCAAGGCTCGGCGTGCTGGAGCCAAGGGAGCTGCTCAGTGAGCGCCGTAGCCGCCGACCGGAAACTGGTCAGAGTCACCGCGGGCAGCGACCGCTGGTTCGCCACGATCTCGCACGTCTTGCTGGTCATATGGTCCGTGGTCGTGATCGTGCCCATGCTGTGGGTACTGATGTCGTCGTTCAAGTCGACCGGCGAGATCCTGTCGTCGCCGTTCTCGCTCCCGGACCACTGGAGGGTCGAGAACTACGCGAACGCGTGGACCGACGCGAACATCGGGAAGTATTTCCTGAATTCGGTGATCGTCGTTGTCTCTGCGTTGTTCCTGGTGATGTTGCTGGGTGCGATGTGCGCCTACATCCTGGCCAGGTTCCAGTTCCCCGGGCGCCGGCTGATCTACTACACGATGCTGGCCGGACTGACGTTCCCGGTCTTCCTGGCGATCGTGCCGCTGTTCTTCCAGTTGCAGAACTTCGGGTTGCTGAACACGCGTGTGGGACTGATCCTCACCTACGTCGCGTTCGCGCTGCCGTTCACGATGTTCTTCCTCTATTCGTTCTTCCGGTCACTGCCGCATGACGTCTACGAGGCCGCGTTGATCGACGGTGCCGGTGACTGGCGGGCGTTCTTCCAGGTAATGCTGCCGATGGCCAGTCCGGGCATGGCCGCGGTGGCGATCTTCAACTTCCTGGGGCTGTGGAACCAGTTCCTGCTGCCGGTGGCGCTCAACACCGACCAGGACATGTGGGTCCTGACCCAGGGGATGGCCGCGTACGCGTCCTCGCAGGTCTACGACGTCGACTACGGTGCGTTGTTCGCGGCGATCGTGGTCACGGTGGTGCCTGTACTGGTCGTGTACGTCATCTTCCAGCGCCGGATCGCCGGTTCGGTGTCACAGGGCACCTTCCGCTGACGCCCACCGTCGCGCCGTACGGCCGGCCGGATCGCTTCGCCGGTTCGGCGGCCGGCGCCATCACATAACCGCTGCTTCACCCCTTGCACAGGGGTCGGGCCCCGGAGAGACGACTCTCCGGGGCGTGATGACCACGATGTCGCCCTTCTGGCAGCGCCCGATCCGCAGCAGCTCCTCGTCCACCTGCGCCACCATC
>NZ_JBSFDD010000049.1:0-18311 GCF_053593715.1 Streptomyces sp. NPDC002125
CGGGCAGGTTCAGGGTTGCCGAGATCTCGACGACCGCGGTGGGGCTGTCACACATCCGCAGGATCGCGACGTGTTCCGACTGCATCCCGGCGCTCAACAGGGCCCGCGGGGTGCCCGGCCTCCGTCATCTCCCGGCTCAGCGGCTGTCGCCCGCGGTCTGCCGCGCGCGCTCCGCGCTCACACCGAGCACGGCCTCCTCCAGATACGCTCCGGGCTCCTCGTACTGGCCGACGGCCGCGGGGTTGTAGCGGGGGGTCTGCCGCGACCAGTCGAGGTTCCCGCGCATCCAGCTCCGCATCCCGTCGAGGTAGGGCACGAGCACCCCCGAGAGCTGCGGATAGAGGTCGAGCAGCTCCTCCTCCGCCGCGAGGAACCGTTCCGTCTCCGTGGCTATCTCCGCGCAGACGTGTTCGAGTGCCTGCTGCTTCCCGTAGCCGCGGTGGTGGCGGACCAGGTGGACGAGGTTGTGGATCTCGCCGAGCACCTGCTCCTTCTCGTAGGAGTAGACGTCGTTCGCCCAGCACACGACGTTGCAGGAGGCTTCGAGCGCCGTGATGAAGCGGGGGTCGTTGTGGACCCACTCGGGGGCCCCGATCCCGGCCACGATCTCGATCAGGTCCATGCAGACGTGAATCGCCCCGGTGTGCCGGCGCCGGGCGATGTAGGTGGCCTCGGAGGGCACGACGCCCTCGGCGCGGTTGCCCGCCTCCCAGGTGGTGGCGGTCGTGAGGTAGGTCATCAGATGCCAGGTGAACCGGCTGCGCCAGTGCGGGGCGGCCTTCGGGATCGTACGTTCCCACAAGTCCACCAGGGCGACGACGGCGGCGGGGGCCTCCTCGCCCGGCAGGAGGCCGGGAGCCGTGCCGTCGACCACGGCGCGCATGCGTTCCACCACGTGGCGTACCCGGTCGGGATCACTTCCGAGGTCGCCGTCGTCCAGTTGGTCGTCGACGAGGAAGAGCCAGACGAACCAGTCGGCGACGAGATCGAGGTGCTCGCCGTTCGCCGTCGGGTAGACCATGCCGACGAAGGAGCCGAAATCGGCCTGCTCGAAGCGCTCCCTGGCGGACTTCCGGTGGACCAGGCCGGTGCGTCGCGTCCAGCGGTCGAGATGCTCGCGGGTGTGCCCCACGTGCGGATTGCTCCGCTGGGGGAACGGGCAGTAGATGTCAGGCAGTTCGCTCTCCACAGGCAGACCCCATCCTCTCCGGTCGAGCGCGTGGCAGGTGTTCCGGATGGTGGCGGCGTTGCCTTTTACCCCAGAGACCTGCGCATTTGAAGCTACCTGACCCCTCGTCACCTGGTCCAGGGATAATGATCGCGAGTGCCCGAATTCCGTTCGGGTAGGGTCCATGGGTAAGGCGGGTTTCCACTTGCCCCGCCCCCGGAGTGGCTCCTTGGAGGAACCGACGAACGAGGGGGCGCATTGCTGTGTCTTCGTGGAAGCGACCTGCGCCGATTCGTATGAAAAAATGGGTGTTATGCGTTTTCTTGAACCCGGCACCGGTCGTTACACGGCCTCTCCCTCGGTCCCCTACGACCTGACGTACGACGATGTCTTCATGGTTCCCGGCCGTTCCTCGGTCGGATCCCGCCAGGCGGTGGACCTCTCCTCGCCCGACGGCAGCGGTACGACCATTCCCCTCGTCGTCGCGAACATGACCGCGATCGCCGGCCGCCGGATGGCCGAGACGATCGCCCGCCGCGGTGGCCTGGTCGTGATCCCCCAGGACATCCCGATCGAGGTCGTCACCGAGGTCATCAGCTGGGTGAAGAAGCGTCACCTTGTGCTCGACACGCCGATCGTGCTGACCCCCGGCCAGACCGTCGCCGACGCGCTGTCCCTGCTGCACAAGCGGGCCCACGGCGCCGGTGTCGTCGTGGACGAAGGGCACCGGCCGGTCGGTGTCGTCACCGACCACGACCTGAGCGGCGTGGACCGCTTCACCCAGCTGTCCGAGGTCATGTCCAAGGACCTGGTCGTGCTGGACGCGGACATCGACCCGCGCGAGGCCTTCAACCGGCTCGACGGGGCCAACCGCAAGCTCGCTCCGGCGGTCGACGGTGACGGCCGGCTCGTCGGCATCCTCACCCGTAAGGCCGCGCTCCGTGCGACGCTCTACACCCCCGCGACCGACGCGGACGGCAAGCTGCGGATCGCGGCCGCCGTCGGTATCAACGGCGACGTGGCGGGCAAGGCCAAGCAGCTCCTCGACGCGGGCGTGGACACCCTCGTGGTGGACACCGCGCACGGCCACCAGGAATCCATGATCAGCGCGGTCGCCGCCGTGCGGGCGCTCGACCCGGGCGTGCCGATCGTCGCGGGCAACGTCGTGGCCGCCGAGGGCGTGCGCGACCTCATCGAGGCGGGCGCCGACATCATCAAGGTCGGCGTGGGCCCCGGCGCCATGTGCACGACCCGGATGATGACCGGTGTCGGCAGGCCGCAGTTCTCCGCCGTCCTGGAGTGCGCCGCCGAGGCGAGGAAGCACGGCAAGCACGTCTGGGCCGACGGCGGCGTGCGGCACCCGCGCGACGTGGCGATGGCCCTCGCGGCCGGCGCGTCCAACGTCATGATCGGGTCCTGGTTCGCGGGTACGTACGAGTCGCCCGGCGACCTCCAGCAGTCCGCCGACGGGCGGTACTACAAGGAGTCGTTCGGGATGGCCTCGGCGCGCGCGGTCAAGAACCGCACCTCGGAGGAGTCCGCCTACGACCGGGCCCGCAAGGGACTGTTCGAAGAGGGCATCTCCACCTCGCGGATGTTCCTCGACCCGGCCCGCCCGGGTGTGGAGGACCTGATCGACTCGATCATCGCCGGTGTCCGCTCCTCCTGCACCTACGCCGGCGCGGCCTCGCTCGAGGAGTTCGCCGAGAAGGCGATCGTGGGTGTCCAGAGCGCCGCCGGTTACGCGGAGGGCAAGCCGCTGCACGCCAGCTGGAGCTGATCGCGCGAGCTGGAGTTGATCGCGCGGCCCTGCCGGGCCTCGTGCACAGGTGCCCCTCCCGGGTGTACATCCCGGGAGGGGCACCTGTTTTTGTTCGCTCGATGACCGATCCGCGACGACTTGTTTTCACCTGTGAGCATCTTCGTCCGGCCTCAACTTGGTTGAATCGTAAGTAACATGAGCGCCAGTCAACTGCCCGCCCTTCTCCGGCAAAGGGATCTCATGACCTCCTTCTTCACCGATCTGGCCCAGCAGTACATCGACGGCGAGTGGAGGCCGGGGAAGGGGTCCTGGGACATCATCGACTTCAACCCGTACAGCGGGGAGAAGCTCGCCTCGATCACCGTCGCCACCGCCGGTGAGGTCGACCAGGCATACCGCTCGGCCGAGCGGGCGCAGCCGGAGTGGGCGGACACCAACCCGTACGCCCGGCGGGCGGTGCTGGAGAAGGCGCTGCGCGTCGTCGAGGAGCGCGAGGAGGAGATCGGCGAGGCGATCGTCGCGGAGCTCGGCGGCACACGTCTGAAGGCGGGCTTCGAGCTGCACCTCGCCAAGGAGTTCCTCCGCGAGGCGGCCCAGCTCACGCTGCGCTCCACGGGGCAGATCCTGCCCTCGCCGACCGACGGCAAGGAGAACCGCGTCTACCGGCTGCCCGTGGGGGTCGTGGGCGTCATCAGCCCCTTCAACTTCCCCTTCCTGCTGTCGCTCAAGTCGGTCGCGCCCGCCCTCGCCCTCGGCAACGCCGTGGTCCTCAAGCCGCACCAGAACACCCCGGTCTGCGGCGGCACGCTGATCGCCAAGGTGTTCGAGGAGGCGGGGCTGCCCGCCGGACTGCTGAACGTCGTGGTCACCGACATCGCCGAGATCGGCGACAGCCTGCTGGAGCACCCCGTCCCGCAGGTCATATCCTTCACCGGCTCGGACAAGGTGGGCCGGCACGTCGCCACGGTCTGCGCGGCCAACCTGAAGCGCGCGGTGCTCGAACTCGGCGGCAACAGCGCGTTGATCGTCCTGGACGACGCCGATGTGGACTACGCCGTCGACGCGGCCGTCTTCAGCCGCTACATCCACCAGGGCCAGGTCTGCATGGCTGCCAACCGCATCCTGGTGGACCGCGCGGTGGAGCAGGAGTTCACCGAGAAGTTCGTCGCCAAGGTCGCCTCCCTGCGCGTCGGCGACCCGGCCGACCCCGCCACCCACATCGGCCCGCTGATCAGCTCCTCGCAGGCCGACGCGGTGACCAGGCTCGTCGACGAGACCGTGGAGGCGGGCGCCACCGCACTGCTGCACGGCGGGACCGAGGGCAATCTCGTGAGCCCGTCCGTCCTGACCGGCCTCGCCCCCGATTCCCCCGTGCTCCAGCAGGAGATCTTCGGCCCGGTGGCCCTGCTCGTCCCCTTCGACGGTGAGGACGAGGCCGTACGGATCGCCAACGACACCCCGTACGGGCTGAGCGGCGCCGTCCACACCGCGAACGTCGAGCGCGGGGTGCGCGTGGGGCAGCGCGTCCGCACCGGCATGATCCACATCAACGACGGCACGGTCCACGACGAGCCCGTCGTCCCCTTCGGCGGCGAGAAGAACTCGGGCCTCGGACGGCTGAACGGCGAATCGATGCTGGAGGCCTTCACCACCCAGAAGTGGATCTCGGTCCAGCACGGCCGCTCGCAGTTCCCCTTCTGACCGGCGGCACCTCCGCGCTGGGCGCGCCCCGCAGGGCGCGCCCATGGTCTACTTCGGGGGCGGCCCCGCCGCCCCCGGAACGACCGCCCGCCGCAGAGAAGTGATCCACCCGAAGTGCGCCTGAACGACCTCGACGAACGCATCGTCCACGCCCTCGCCGAAGACGCCCGCCGCTCCTACGCGGACATCGGCGCGCTCATCGGCCTCTCCGCGCCCGCGGTGAAACGCCGCGTGGACCGGCTGCGTGCCGAGGGCGCCATCACGGGCTTCACCGTGCGGGTCGACCCGGCGGCGCTCGGCTGGGAGACCGAGGGGTTCATCGAGATCTACTGCAGCCGCAACACCGCCCCCGAGGCGATCAAACGGGGCCTGTCCGCCTACCCGGAGATCGCGTCCGCCTCCACCGTGACCGGCGACGCCGACGCGATCGTGCAGGTCTTCGCCGCCGACATGCGCCACTTCGAGCAGGTGCTGGAGCGGATCGCGGGCGAGCCGTACGTCGAGCGGACCAAGTCGGTGCTGGTGCTCTCACCGCTGCTGCGGCGCTACTCCTCGGGCCCGCCCGCCTGAGGCCCGCCGGTCCGCCCCGAGGCTCGCGGGCCGGTCCGTCCGCGGCTCCCGGGCCCGCCCGCCGGGGGCTCACCGGGCCCCCGGCCCCGGCTCGCTGGCCCGCCCGGCCGGGACTCGTCGGGCCGCCCGCCCGGGCCCGCGCCGAGACCGAGATCACTCGCCTGACCTGCGAAGACGCTCGACGCAACGAATCACCGCTCATCGGCCTCGGCGCGCAACGGATCGACGGTGCACACGCAACAATCGCGTCTTGTCGGCCACTGCGGCGGCCCCGTACCTTCGATACGTCTCCCCACCCCGCCCGCTCCGCCCGAGGTCAGCCATGCCGTCGTTGCGCACCGCCCTGCTCCAGAGCTCCGGACGACCCGGTTCCGTCGACGACAACCTCGCCGCGCTCGACGAGGCGGCGGGACGGGCCGCGGCGGCCGGCGCCCGGCTGCTGGTCTGCCCCGAGCTCTACCTCACCGGGTACGCCGTCGGGGACGCGCTCCCCGCACTCGCCGAACCCGCCGACGGCCCCGGAGCGCGGGCCGTCGCCGACATCTGCGTACGCCACGGACTCGCCGTCCACTACGGCTACCCGGAGCGGGCCGGCGACGCGCTCTTCAACGCCTCCCTGCTCATCGGGCCCGACGGGACGCCCCTCGCCGGCTACCGCAAGACCCACATCTATGGCGACTTCGAGCAGAAGTGGTTCACCCCCGGCGAGCGCCCCGTGGTGCAGGCCGAGCTGGACGGCGTACGGATCGGGATGCTGATCTGCTACGACGTCGAGTTCCCGGAGAACGTCCGCGCCCACGCCCTGGCCGGGACCGAGCTGCTGCTCGTGCCGACCGCGCTCATGCACCCGTACCCCTTCGTCGCCGAGTCCGTCGTGCCGGTCCGCGCCTTCGAGAGCCAGATGTACATCGCCTACGTCAACAGGACCGGCCGGGAAGGCGAGTTCGAGTTCACCGGGCTGAGCTGCCTCGCCGCCCCCGACGGCACGGTCCGCACCCGTGCCGGGCGCGGTGAGGAGCTCGTCGTCGGCGACGTGGACCCCGCGTTCCTCGACGCCTCGCGCGGCGACAACCCCTATCTGCGCGACCGCCGTCCCGGCCTGTACGGCTCCCTCGTCCGAGCCCTCGCCCCCGTCGTCCCTCGCTTCCCCCGCTAGGAGTCCGTACCCCATGACGTCCACGGTGCCCACCGCCGTCCAGCACACCGACGCGCAGCCGCCGATCACCATGTTCGGGCCGGACTTCCCGTACGCGTACGACGACTTCCTCGCGCACCCCGCCGGCATCGGGCAGATACCGGCGACCGAGCACGGCACCGAGGTCGCCGTGATCGGCGGCGGGCTCTCCGGCGTCATCGCCGCGTACGAACTGATGAAGATGGGCCTCAAGCCCGTCGTCTACGAGGCGGACCGGATCGGCGGCAGGCTGCGGACCGTCGGCTTCGAGGGCTGCGACCCCTCGCTCACGGCGGAGATGGGCGCCATGCGCTTCCCGCCCTCGTCCACGGCGCTCCAGCACTACATCGACCTGGTGGGCCTGGAGACCCGGCCGTTCCCCAACCCGCTCTCCCCGGCGACCCCTTCGACCGTCGTCGACCTCAAGGGCGAGTCGCACTACGCGCGCACCATCGACGACCTGCCGCAGGTGTACCGCGAGGTGATGGACGCCTGGAACGCCTGCCTGGAGGAGGGTGCCGACTTCTCGGACATGAACCGCGCCATGCGCGAGCGTGACATCCCGCGCATCAGGGAGATCTGGGCGAAGCTCGTCGAGAAGCTCGACGACCAGACCTTCTACGGCTTCCTCTGCGGCTCCGACGCCTTCAAGTCCTTCCGGCACCGCGAGATCTTCGGCCAGGTCGGCTTCGGCACCGGAGGCTGGGACACCGACTTCCCCAACTCCATCCTGGAGATCCTGCGGGTCGTCTACACCGAGGCCGACGACCACCACCGGGGGATCGTCGGCGGCAGCCAGCAGCTCCCGCTGCGGCTCTGGGACCGCGAGCCGCGGAAGACCGTGCACTGGCCCGCCGGTACGTCGCTGGCCTCGCTGCACGAGGGTGGCCGGCCGCGCACCGCCGTGACCCGGCTCGACCGCACCGCGGGCAACCGGATCACCGTCACCGACGCGACCGGCGACATCCGCACCTACCGGGCCGCGGTCTTCACGGGGCAGTCCTGGCTGCTGCTCTCCAAGATCGCCTGCGACGACCAGCTGTTCCCCATCGACCACTGGACGGCGATGGAGCGCACCCACTACATGGAGTCCTCCAAGCTGTTCGTCCCCGTCGACCGGCCGTTCTGGCTCGACAAGGACGAGGTGACCGGCAGGGACACCATGTCGATGACGCTCACCGACCGGATGACCCGCGGCACCTACCTCCTCGACGACGGGCCCGACAGGCCGGCCGTCATCTGCCTCTCGTACACCTGGTGCGACGACAGCCTGAAGTGGCTGCCGCTCTCGCCGAACGAGCGCATGGAGGTCATGCTGAAGTCGCTCGGCGAGATCTATCCCGGCGTCGACATCAGGAAGCACGTCATCGGTAACCCGGTGACGGTCTCCTGGGAGAACGAGCCCTGGTTCATGGGCGCGTTCAAGGCCAACCTGCCGGGGCACTACCGCTACCAGCGGCGGCTGTTCACCCACTTCATGCAGGACCGGCTGCCCGCCGACAGGCGCGGGCTCTTCCTCGCGGGCGACGACATCTCCTGGACGGCCGGATGGGCCGAGGGCGCCGTACAGACCGCGCTCAACGCCGTATGGGGAGTGATGAACCACTTCGGCGGTGCCACGGACGCGACGAACCCCGGCCCCGGCGACGTCTTCGACGACATCGCCCCGGTCGAGCTCCCGGAGGACTGAACGGCCGCTACGCCGGCCGGCAGACGCTGCGCTGCCGGCCGAGGCCCGATATCTGGACCTCCATCACGTCGTCCGGCCGCAGGTACGGGAAGCGGCCGGAGAGCGCCACGCCCTGCGGCGTACCGGTGTTGATGACATCGCCCGGCTCCAGCACCAGATACTGCGACAGATGGTGCACCAGATGCGCCACGCCGAAGATCATGTCCCCGGTGACGGAGTCCTGCCGCGGCTCCCCGTTGACATGGCTGCGCAGCCGCAGCCGCTGCGGGTCGCCGACCTCGTCGGCCGTCACCAGCACCGGGCCCAGCGGGTTGAACGTGGCGCAGCTCTTGCCCTTGGACCACTGGCCGCCGGACTCCTCCAGCTGGAAGGCGCGCTCCGACACGTCGTTGCTGACGGCGTAGCCGGCGATGTACGAGGCGGCGTCGGCCGGCGAGTCCAGATAGGAGGCGCGGCGGCCGATCACGACGGCCAGCTCCACCTCCCAGTCGGTCTTCTCCGAGCCGCGCGGGATGAGGACGTCGTCGTACGGGCCGACGACCGTGTTCGGCGACTTGTAGAAGAGGATCGGCTGCTCGGGCGGCGCCGAACCGGACTCCGCGGCGTGGGCCGCGTAGTTCTGGCCGATGCAGAGCAGCGCCTGCGGACGCGCGACGGGCGCTCCGATCCGCAGCCCGGTGATGTCGGTCTCCGGGAGATCCGCGTCGGCGGGGACCAGGTCCGGATCATCGGCGAGGGCGGTGAGGAACGCGCCGTCGATGTCGGGTGTGACGCCCGACAGGTCGTAGTGACGGCCTTCGGGGCGGACGAGGACCGGGCGCTCGTGGCCCGGCTCGCCGACACGCATGAAACGCATGGGGTGAACTCTCCTGTGCTGAAGGTGTGCCGTGGGTGGTTCAGTGCAGCCGGGTCAGGGCGTCGACGGTGACCGCGTGGGCCGGGGGCCGCCCCGCCAGCAGGCGCAGCACCTCGTCGGCCGCGCTCGCGCCGAGGCGCTGCCTGCACTCGACGCTGCCCGCGGCCTGGTGCGGGGTGAGCAGCACGTTGGGCAGGGTGCGCAGCGGGTGGTCCACCGGCAGCGGCTCGGCGTCGAACACATCGATCGCCGCGTCCAGCCGGCCGGACCGTACCTCCGCGAGCAGCGCGTCCTCGTCGACCAGCCACGATCTGGCGGTGTTCACCAGACCCGCGCCGTCCGGCATCAGCGCCAGCTGCCGGGCGCCGATCATCCGGTGGGTCTCCTCGGTGACCGGCGCGTGCACGGCGACGATCCGGCTGCGCGACAGCAGAGTGTCCAGGTTCACGGACTCCACGCCGAGCGCCCGTGCGTCCGCATCGGACAGATACGGGTCGAAGACGCCCACCCGTGCGCCCATGGCCCGCACCATCGCGATGTACGCACGCCCGGTACGGGACGCGCCGATCACCCCGATGTCGCTGCCGTGGATCTCATGGCGCGGCGGGGCCTCGCTCGCCTCCGCCCATGTGGCACCGCCGCGCAGGGCGTGGTCGAAACGCTGGACGCGGTGCAGCAGCGACAGCGTGAAGGCCAGGGCAACCTCGGCGACCGGCCGGGCCATCTCGTCGCCGGCCTGGGTGACCAGGATGCCGCGCCGGAACACCTCTTCGGTGACGTACGGGGCGACGGCCGAGCCGGTGTGCGCCACCAGCTCCAGCCGGTTCGCCGTACGCAGGAGTCCGGCGTCCACCCTGGGGGCGCCCCACGAGAGGATCAGTGCCCGGGCGCCGGGCAGCGCGGCGGCCACCACCGCCCGGTCGGAGTGGTCGTCGAGGACGGTGAGCTCCGCCGCCCGCTCCAGTGCCCCCCACACCCCGGCGGTGAAGAACTGGGCGCGCAGCGGCGGCGGCACGGCGACGACGACACGGGGGCGGTCAGGAGAGCCAGGCATCGAGGTGCTCCGCGACGAAGGTGTCATCGGTAAGCCAGGGGTAGGCCGCGGCCACCCGGCTGATCTCCTCGGCCTGCCCCGGGGAGAGCGTCTCGGCCGGGTCCAGGCACCGGATGTTCGCCAGCAGGCCCTGGCGGCGCAGGACTTCGTGGACCCCGGCGATGCAGCCGCGGAACGCCCCCCGCACGTCGAAGACCGCGCTGTTGGCGTCCGTCAGCTCGGAGCGGCGGGCCAGGCAGCGGACCATCGCCGCGTGGTCGCCGGCGCGGGCCGCGCGGACGTCGTCGAGGAGAGCCGCGGCGGAACTCGTCCACACGGCCCACTGGCCGAGGAGCCCGCCCGCGAACCAGCGCCGTGTTCCGTCGGCCGTCTCGTACGGCGTGAGCAGGTCGCCGATGATGTCGTCGTCGTTGCCGGTGTAGAGCGCCACCTCGCCGGCGCGGTCGGCCGAGGCCACCGCCCGTACGACATCGGCGGTGCGGTACCGGTCGAACGGGGCGATCTTCACCGCGACCGTCGACGGCAGATCGGTGAACGCCGACCAGAACGCCGGGGAGAGATAGCGTCCGCCGACGGCCTCCTGGAGGTAGAAGCCGATCACCGGCAGCACCTCGCCTACCGCGCGGGCGCGCTCCAGCAGCCCCTTCTCGTCGGCGCCCGGCACGGCCGGACTGAGCAGCACCGCGTCGTAGCCGAGCGCGGCGGCCGTCTCGGCCTCTGCGACCGCCTGCGCGGTGTAGCCGCAGGCACCCGCGACCTTGACGAACGGGCGGCCCGCCTCGGCGTCGATCGTCTCGGCGGCGAGTTCGAGCACCGGCCGGAACAGTCCGACGCCGGGCTCACGGATCTCGAACTGGGTGGTGTGCACGGCGACGGCGGCACCGCCCGCACCGGACGCCAGGTAGTAGCGGGTCAGGGCCCGCTGCCGCCGCTCGTCGAAGGTGCCGTCGTCGTGCAGGGCGAGGGGATGGGCGGGGATCACCGTCCCCCGGGCGAGTGCGCCGAGGGCGGGGGTGGTCGTGGGGGAGGGAGTGGACATGGAGTGGATCAGAACCTTCCGTCACGGACCTGGAACTTGGTGGGCTTGCCGGACAGCGGGAGCCCGCGGCGCAGCCAGTCGGCCTGCCACTCGACGAGGGTGCGCAGCGTGACGTCCGGGTAGCCGAAGAGGGCGTGGCACCGGCTCGCGTCGGAGAGCAGAGCGGTCGGCGCCTCCTCGCCCTCGAAGACCGGCTCCCGGTCGAACTCCGCGCCGAACCAGCCGGCGATCCGGCGCACCGACGCGGTCTCGGGGCCGGTGAGGTTGAGGGTGAACGCCTCGCCGCCGGTGGCGTGCGGCAGGGAGCGCAGGGCCACCTCGTTGGCGTACCCCTGCCAGACCACGTTGGCGTGACCGGTCGTCACATCGACGGGCTCGCCCGCCCGCACCCGGTACGCGATGTCGGCGAGGACGCCGTAACGCAGATCCACCGCATAGTTCAGACGGATCGTGGCGACCCTCGTGCCACGGGTCAGCGCGGCATGGCCGAAGATCCGCTCGCGGCCCAGGCAGGACATCGCGTACTCGCCGACCGGCCCGACCGGGTCGGTCTCCGTGGAGCCGCCGGACGCGACGGGCACCAGCGGATACACGTTGCCGGTGGAGAACGCGGCGATCCGTGCACCGGACCAGCGGCGCGCCACCCGGTCGGGCATCGCGGCGTTCACCGCCCAGGCGTGCGAGGGCGCCCCGGCCGAGCCGAACTTGGCGCCGACCATGAAGACGACGTTGCCGGCGTCCGGCAGTGCGGCCAGGTCGGCGGCCGGGTCCATCAGGTCGAAGGCGACCGTGCGTATCCCGGCCGCCTCCAGCTCCCCGGCGGCGGCCGGGTCGGACCAGCGGGAGACCGCGTACACGGTCACGTCCTCGCGGCCGGCGGCGTCCAGCGCGCGGCGGGCCAGCCGGCACAGGCTGGGGCCCATCTTGCCGCCCGCGCCGAGGACCAGCAGATCGCCTTCGAGCCGGCCCAGATCGGCGACGAGCGCGGGGGAGGGGGTGGCGAGCCGCTCTTCGAGGGCGGCTTCATCGGTGAACATGCGTGACTATCCCTTGATCCCGGACGCGGTGACGCCCTCGGTGAAGTAGCGCTGGCCCACCATGTACGCGGCGAAGATGGGCACGAACGCGATGACGGAGCCGGAGAGCACCACATTGAGCGGCACGTTCTGCTGCTGGAGCGAGGCGATGCCGACGGTGAGGGTGCGCATATCGGTGGACTGGCCGATGACCAGCGGCCACAGGAAGTCGTTCCAGTGCCACAGGAAGACGAACACGCCGAGCGTGGCGAGGATCGGCTTCAGCAGGGGCAGGACGATCCGGTAGAAGATCTGCCACTCGTTGCAGCCGTCGAGGCGCGCCGCCTCGAAGAGCTCGTCCGGCAGTCCCTGGATGAACTGCCGCATCAGGAACACCGCCTGGGCGTTGGCCAGCGTCGGCACGATCAGACCCCAGTACGTGTCCACGCCGCCCAGCTTCGCGATCATCGCGAAGGTCGGGATCATCGTGACGTGGTACGGGACCATCACCATCGACAGGAACGACCAGAACATCGTCTCCCGGCCCGGGAAGCGCTTCTTGGCGAAGGCGTACCCGGCGAGCGAGGCGAGCAGCAGCACGCCGACGACCGAGACGACCGAGTAGACCAGGGTGTTGACCAGCCAGCGCGGCACGTCCTGGGCGCTCATGACGGTGTCGTACGCCTCGCCGGTCAGCGGCCACGGCACCAGGCTGCCGGGGAACTCGACCGCCGCGGACGGCTTCAGGGAGAGCACGACCATCGCGTAGAACGGGAAGACCGTCACGATCGCGGCCACGGTCAGCAGCGCCGCGCGCCCGATCCGGCCGGCTCGGGAGGGCCTCATGCCGTACGGGACGGTGTCCTGCTCCGAGAGCTTGCGCAGCCGGCGTGCGGTGCGGCGGGAGGCCCGGTCCACGGCCACGGGCGCCTTCCCGGCGGGCGGGGCCTCGGTCTCGACGGGTGCTGCGGTCATGGTCACTGGTCCTTCCCGATCACGAGCCGCTGGATCACGGCGACCACCACGGTCAGCACGAAGAGCGCGACGCCGATGGCGGAGGCGTAACCCAGGTCGAAGTATTTGAAGCCCGCGTCGTAGAGCTGGAAGACGAGCGTGTAGCTGGCGTTGGCGGGTCCGCCGCCGGTCATCGTGTACACGGCGTCGAACACCTGGAACGAGGCCGTCGTCTCGATCACGGCGAGGAAGAACAGGGCGGGCTTGAGCTGCGGCAGCACGATGTACCGGAACCGCTGCCAGGGGCCGGCCCCGTCGGTGAGCGCGGCCTCCTCCAGCTCACGCGGGATGTCCTGCATCCGGGCGAGCAGGATCAGCATCCCGTAGCCGAAGCGGGACCAGACGCCCACGATCGCGAGCGCGGGCAGGACGAGGACGTCGTCGGAGAGCCAGGAGCCCTCGGACATCCCGAACCAGCCCATCAGGGTCGACCACGGGCCTCCGGTGGAGAAGATCCAGACGAAGACGGTGGCGGCCAGCACCAGCGAGGTGACGACCGGCAGGAAGAACACCGAACGGAAGAACTTCGCTCCGCGGAACGCGCGGCGGGTGATCAGTGCCAGGGAGACCGACGCGATGAGCGTGCCGGGCACGGCGAGGACGGTGTAGAGGACGGTGACCTTCAGCGCCTGCCAGAACAGCGAGTCGTCCCAGAGGCGGGTGAAGTTGTCGAGCCCGATGAAGCTGCCGCCGCCGGTGAGGGAGTAGTCGGTGAAGCTCATCAGCACACCGGCGATGCCGGGGCCGAACCGGAAGGCGAGGAACAACAGGAAGCACGGGAGGACGAAGAGCAGGCCGATCCGGGCCTCGCGGCGCGCCTGCGGCCCGCTGCGACGGCCCCGGCGGGTGGGTTCCGCGACGACTGCCACGGGGATCTCCTTGCGGGATGAGGGAGTTGCGGGAGACGGGGGGAGTGCCCCCGGGGGAAAGCGGCCCGGGCCGGGTTGCGACCGGACCGGGGGACACGGTGGCCGGGCCGGGGTGCAGGCCGGACCCGGGCACCGCGCCGGTCAGCGGCCGAGCATCGCCTGGGCCGCCTTGGCGGCCGAGTCCAGCGCCTCCTGCGGGCTCTTCTTCCCCAGCAGCGCGGCCTGGATCTCCGGCGCGAGCACGCCCTGGACCTCACGGGCCTTGTCCTGGAGCGGGCCCACCGTCATGCTCGGCAGAGTGGCGCCGACCGCCGTCTGGAGGGCGTCGCCCGGATACAGGTCGCCGCCGGACTCGCGGGCCGGGAAGTAGCCCGCGCCCTTCTGGAGACCGGCGGTGTTCTTCGACTCGGCGACGAAGTTCAGCCAGTCGCCGGTGTTCTTCCTGTCGGCGCCCTTCAGCATCGACAGCGCGCCGACCGTGCCGTAGCCGACCGACTTCACGTCCTTCAACGGCGGCTGGACGACGATGTTCTCCTTGCCCCAGAACGGCTCGACGTCCGCCGGGGTGTTCTGCCAGGTGCAGGCCACCTTGCCCTTGGCGGTCGGGGTCTGCTCCAGCTTCGGCGTCGTCGTGACCAGGTCCTTGTCGGTGTAGCCGCCGTCGACGAGCTTCTTCAGATACGTCAGCGCCTTCACCCCCGCCGCGTCGTTGAAGGCGACGCTCTCGCCGTCCTCGGAGAAGACGTCGCCGCCCGCCTGCCACAGCAGCGGGTAGAAGGTCATGTTCAGCGTCTGCTGGGTGTCACCGCTGTAGCTGGTGGCGTAGTAGCCCTTCTCCTTCAGCTTCGGGGCCAGTGCCTCCAGCTCCGCCCAGCTGGTCGGGTAGTTCGTCTCGCCGATCGCGGAGAACACCCGCTTGTCGCAGATCAGCGGGTTGGCACTGGTCAGGACCGGGGTGGCGAGCGCCTTGCCGTCCACCGTCACGGAGGTCAGGGCGAAGTCGGTGTAGTCCGACGTGGCGTCGGCGGGCATGTACTCGTCCGCCGGGACGATGCTGCCGGCGTACTTCGGCAGCTGGTCCGGGATCAGGTAGACCGCGTCCGGGCCCTTGCCGGAGGCGATCGCGGTGGCGAGCGCGGTGTCGCGGTTGGCCCAGGGGAAGGTCTCGACCTTCACCGTGACGCCCGAGTGCTCCTTCTCGAACGCCTTGACCAGACCGTCCCAGTACGCCTTGTTCTTGGCCTCGTCGAAGATCACCGGGTAGGTCCACATGGTGACGGTGTTGCCGTCGTCGCCGCTGCCGGAACAGCCGGCCAGCACTCCGGCGGCGAGCGCGGTGGCCATCACGGGGACGGCGAGGGAGCGGACTCTGGAACGGCGCTTGAGGAGACGGGACATGAGGTGGTCCTCCGAGGACGTGAGGGTGGAGCCGGGAAGAGGAGGAAGAGGCGGGGGAATCACCGGGCCGGGACCGTCTGGACGGTGCCGGTGTGCCGGGCGCGTTCGGCGGCGAACGCCGCCAGATGACTGCCGAGCGAGGTGGCGGGACCGGAGCGGACCGCCCCGGCGTCGCCCGTGGCGACGGCGGTGACGAACGCCTCGACGAGCGCGGCGTCCCCGCCGCCGTGCCCGTCGGCCGCGTTCGAACCGGACGCGCCGATCTCATGGACGGTGGTCCCGCCGGTGCGGAAGTCCTGGACCGTGACCCGCTCGCCGTCACCGGTCAGCCATCCGTGCGAGCCGAAGATCCGGGTCCGGCGGTGCGTCTGCTCGGTGAACGCCACCATCTGGAAGGTCGCGGTCACCCCGTCCGTCAGCTGCATGGCGAGGACCTGGTGGTCCACCACGTCGTTGTCGCCGCGGTACGCGCAGACGCCGTACGGGCCTTCGCGCAGCGCCCGCACCAGACCGGCCTCGTCGGTCGACTCGGTGACATGGGTGACCGGCCAGACCGCGCCCTTCTCACGCAGCGTCGGCATGTACAGCTTCAGTGCGCTGTACGGGCAGCCGGACTCCACCGCGCAGTCGAGGCAGCGCTCGGCGGACCCTTCCGGGGCGTTCTCCGGCCGGAAGTGCTTCAGCCCGCCGAAGCTGGAGACCCGTTCGATCCGGCCGCCCATGACGTACGTGATCCAGTCCAGGTCGTGGCACGACTTGGCGAGCAGCATCGGCGACGCGTCCTTCTCGCTGCGCCAGGGGCCGCGGACGTAACTGTGCGCGTAGTGCCACCAGCCGACCGGCTCCAGATGGTCGAGGGAGACCAGCTGCCCGAGCACGCCGGAGTCCACGACCTCCTTCACCAGGTCGGTGTAGGGGGTGTACCGCATGACGTGGCAGACCGCGAAGAGCACCCCGGCCCGCTCCACGCCCTCGACGATCGTCCGGGTCTCGTCCTCCGTCGGGGCGAGCGGCTTCTCGGCGAGGATCGCGTAACCGGCCTCGGCCAGGGCCAGCACCGGCTCCACATGGAAGCGGTCCTGGGTGGCGACGACGACGGCGTCCGCGATGCGGTGCTCGACGAGCGGCCGCCAGTCGTCGAACTCGACGGGTGCGCCGGCGGCGGCACGCGCCGCGGGGCGCGGGTCGGCGACGGCGACGAGCTCGGCGCGCTCGGGATGCGCCTTGATCCACTCGGCGTACGTCAGACCGCGGTTGCCGGCGCCGACGAGCGCGACCCGGACGGGCCGGCCGGTGATCGGGGTGTGCGTGGACACGTGGATTCCCTGGGACTCGATGGGAGGGTTCGGTGGTGCGGTCCGGTGCGCGGTCAGAACCGCAGCGTGGCCGCGGTGTGCGAGACGCGGGCGCCCTCGTCCGGCAGAGCGGTGCGCTCGGTGCCGACCTCGACGCAGCCGGAGTGGAGCAGATGGCTGCCGGAGCCGGTGAACGCCGCGGGCCGCAGTTCGAGCCGGCCGCCGGTGAAGGTGGAGCCCGTCGCCCGGTAGCGGTTGGTTCCGTCGGTCACCAGCACATGCGCGGTGCCCTCGGGCGCGGTCGAGTCGAGCCCGGTCAGCCGCCAGTCGACGGTCCGTCCCGCGCCGGTGCGCGAGAGCAGGGCGCCGTCCTTGTTCGTACCGCCGAGCCGGGTGCCGTCGATCCGGAGCCGCTGGTCCTTGGCGGAGGTCAGCTTCAGCCCGGTGTCGCGGAGTTCACCGCCGTCGACGGTGATGTCCTGGTGGGCGAGCGAGACGGGCGCGGCCTCCTTGGAGCCGGTCAGGAGGCACTGGTCCAGGACCAGCGGCCCGGTGCCGTTGAACACCGCGGCGTCGACCCCGTTCAGTGCCGTCCGGGCGAGGGTGACCGGGGCGGCCACGGATGCCTGGGTGATCTCGGCGCCCGGAGCGAAGGAGAACGACGAGTCGGCGATCACATTGGGCCGGGCGGAGAGCGTGGAGGCCTGGGAGACGATCAGCGGCCCGCTCGCCGTGCAGCCGCGCAGCTGCACACCGTCGGCGTTGACCCAGAGCATGCCGGAGCCGGCGAGGGACTTCTTGCCGATGACGAGGACGTCCTCGAGCGTCAGATCGGTGATCATGACCCTGGCCACGAACCAGGAACAGGCGTGGCGGCGTACGGTGATCCGCTTGGCCCGGCCGCCCCAGGCGGCGCCCGAGTTGGCGAACGTCATCAGCCCTGAGTTGCCGGTGTAGACGAGGTCGTGCTCGAACTGGCCGTGCGTCACGAACGGCCCCTCGTCGTCACCGTCGCCGTGGCAGTTGGTGACGTAGCAGTAGGCCGAGGCCGTGAAGTCGTTGAGGTGGCGGGCGTTGGAGGTGTGGCAGTCCTCCACGTGCCCGTACAGACAGTAGATCTGCTGTGTCAGATAGCCCGCGCCGCCGTACGTGACGGACTTCGGGTTGGTCAGCGAGCACTGCTCGGTGCGGTAGTACGTGCACCAACGGCGCATCACCACCGGCCAGAAGGTGCCGACGGCCTCGATCCCGGAGACGTCGCAGCGCACCGCGTACTCGTACGCGACCGGGTGCGAGCCGGTCATCTCGTCCTCGCCCCAGCCCTCGAAGACGAGGTTGCGGACATGGGCGCGGTCGACGGGCTCGATCCGGGTCCAGGTGAGTGTCCGGCCGGCGGCCAGGTCCCAGCCGGTCTGGTAGTTGACCCGGATGTGCTCCGGGTCCACGACCTCGGTGACGTGGACGAGGCGCTGGATCTCCTTCTCGTACTTCCCCGACAGGGCGTTGATCTCCACGGCCCACCACTGGCCGACGGAGAACTTCCCCGAGTCGCCGACCTCGAAGAGATCCGACAGGTCCGGCATCGCCGAGCCCAGGGTGTGGGTGTGCACCGTGTCGGTGACGGTGCCGCGGAAGGAGAGGACGGCGCCGAAGGGGTTGTCGTGGGTGTTCTTCTCGATGTTGTCGGTGGTCATGCGGTGGCCGC
>NZ_JBSFDD010000050.1:0-7480 GCF_053593715.1 Streptomyces sp. NPDC002125
GCGCCGATCCCGCCCGAACCCGAGTAGCCCGGACCGTGCAGGGTTCCATGCACGGTGCCGGGCTCGAAGCCGACGTTCTCCATGATGTCGATCTCACCACTGTTGGGCCAGCCCACACTGCCGATGTCCGCGCCCAGCATCCAGAACGCCGGCCAGATGCCCTGACCACGCGGGATCTTCATCCGGCTCTCGACATGACCGTACGTCGACGTGAACCTCCCCGAGGTGTTCAGACGCGACGAGGTGTACTCGCATCTCCCGTACCAGCACTGGTAGTTGCCAGGGTTCTCCTTCCGTGCGGTGATGACCAGATTGCCCTGGCCGTCCAGCGCGGCGTTGCTGGTGCCCGCCGTGTAGTACTGCCGTTCATGGTTGCTGACGTTGTCGCCCGTCTCCGTCAGCCACTTGCCACCGTCGACGGCGGAGCCCGCGGGCCCGTCGAACTCGTCGGCGAAGGCGACGGCCGCCGCCCCGGACGTGGAGGAGGACGCAGCCGTGTGGGGGTCGGGTGCGGCCGAAGCTCCGACGGGCAGGGCGGTCATGGCGACCGAGCAGCAGAGCAGGGAGAGCGCGTAGATCGCGGCGCGGCGCTTCCCTGAGAGGCGCCGCACTGCGTGATGGGGGGTTGGCACAGTCATCACTTCATTTCCTGTGGGGGGAAACCGTGAGGGAAAAACAGTCATGCACATGACAGATACACACCGAGAGGTGAACGCTTGGCACACCAGCCCCATGCGCATCTTTCAACACTTGATTTAATGCAGCCGCCGAAGACCCGTCAAGGATCTGGTCCAGACCGGGCCGGCACGGGCCCGCCTACCCGCCGGCGGCTCCGCGTACGCGGCCGTGCGCACCCTGGACCCGGCGGCGACGGAGCTGCGGGTGGTGGACCGGCTGACGGTCGCCGCCGACCCCGCGCACCGCGGCCGGACGTTCGGCGCCGCGTCTCTGGGGTCTCCGGACGGAATCCGGGTCTGGGAGCCGGTCACCACCTGGTGGCACCGCTCCCGCGCGGCGGCCGACGCCGCCCTGGCGCGGTACACGGGCTGACCCGCCCCGGCCGCACCGGACCGCCCGTACGGCGGCCGTCGTGCGGCGCGCGGTCCTCGGCGGCACAGTGGAGGTACGGGCACGGACGGTGCCGGGTTCTCGCGGCCTCCACGGGGCGGGGCACGCGTCGTCCGGCGGCATCCCGGCGGAAGGATCAGGCGTGGACAGCGAGAGCACACGGCGTTTCGTGGTGCAGATCCACGACGCCCGGCGTATGCACTTCGACTTCCGTCTCGAGGTCGACGGCGTCCTGAAGTCCTGGGCCGTACCGCGAGGCCCCTCGGACAACCCCCGGGACAAGCGGCTGGCCGTACCGACGGAGGACCATCCCCTGGAGTACCGCGAGTTCGAGGGAGTCATTCCGCAGGACGAGCAGGGCAGCGGCACCGTGATCGTCTGGGACCAGGGCGCCTACAGGCCGCTCAGCCACGACCCCGAGGGCAATCCGGTCCCGTTCGCCGAGTCCCTGGAGCGGGGGCACGCCACGTTCTGGCTGGACGGGACCAAGCTGCGCGGCGAGTTCGCCCTCACCCGCTTCCGCATCGACGACCAGGACGGGACGCCGGGACCCGAGGCCTGGCTGCTGATCAAGGCCAACGACCGCCAGGCCGTCCATGACCGGCCTGGCACGCCCGACCCGTACCACGCGCGTTCGGCGCGCACGGGCCGCACGCTGCACCAGGTCGCCGTCGCGGACCGGCAGAGCACTCACTGACCGCGCTCAGGGGGCGGCCCCTTCTCCCCCGGGGCCGGTGAGGCGGTCCAGCACATCGGTGTAGCGGGACCGCTTGTCCGGGCGGGCACGGGCGGCGGCGTGCCGGAGAGCGGGGACGGCCGCCGGGCCCATCAGCAGCAGTCCGTCGGCCGCCTCTGCCCGTACCGCCGGGTGCGGGTGGCCGAGCAGGGCGACCACCGCGGGGACGGCGGGTTCCCAGGAGGCGTGGCAGAGCGTCCTGATCGCCATGCGCCTGATGTCCGGCTGCGGGTCGTCCAGCAGGACGGCGGTGTGGAGCAGGTGGGAGGGCCGGTCGAGCATGGCCCGTGAGGTCCGGTGCGCGTGCAGTCTGACCTTCGGCCTGGGATGGGTCAGCAGTACGCCGATGACGTCCTTCAGCCCCGGGTCCTGGTCGGCGCTCCGGCCCCCGTGCTCCTCCACCAGCCGGGAGAGCGCCCGGCGGATCTGCTCGGGGCCTCCGGTGCGGGCCAGGTCCAGCAGTTCCGACCGCCCCGGGCGGTGGACGGCAGCCTGCGGTGCCGCCGTGGTGGGAGAAGAGCCGGGTGCTCCGAGGAGGAGCCCGTCGGCGAGGCCGTCGCGCCCCTCGGCGCGCAGCCGGTCCCGGACGCGCGTCATCTCCGGCGACGCCGACAGCCGCTGCCCGGCCAGCAGGTCCAGGAATCCCCAGGCACCCGCCTCCAGCCGGGTCCGCAGATGGTCCGCGAGCACATCCGCCGGGGCCGAACGCAGGGCGAGGCCGGTCTCCGCGCGGAGTGCGGCGGGGCCGTCCTCCCACCACCCGAGCAGCAGTGGGACGAAGGGGACGAGGTCCCAGGGGTTGAGGTGCCGGGCAAGCCCGACGACCCTGCCGGGCAGAACGTCCCGGTCGTCCAGACCTGCCGGTCCGACGGCGGCCAGGGCACGGGCGAGACGGCTTCCGGGCGGCGTCCGGACGCGGCCCCGCAGATACGCGTGGAGCACCGCGCGTGCGGCATCCGGCTCCGGCCAGTCGAGGAGCCGGGTGGCCGCCGCGTCCCTGCGGCCGGCATCGGCAGCGTCCAGCATCTCCAGCAGCCGGGTGCGCTGCGCGGCGGAACGCGGCTGGTCGAGATCCCGGGCGCGTACGACTTCCGAAGCCGGGCCCGTGGTCTCCGCGAGGGTCCACGGGGGTACGTCGAGTGGCTGAAGGGCCGTCATCCAGTCGACGAGCAGGGCACGCGCGCGGTCGTCACCGGCCTCCGGATAAACCTCCATGAGGGCCGACAGCTGGTGCCGCGAGCCCGGCGCCGGCTGTTCCAGGCGCCGGAACTCCTCCAGCGCCTCCCCCGTACGGGCCGCCGCGCGCAGCCCGGTCCGCCAGGCCTCCGCCCCGCCGTCGGCGCCGGAGTGCGGGACGGGGGCTCCGAACGCCTCGCGCAGGACGGAGGTTTCGGCGTCCGGGGCATCGGTGCCGAGGCGGGCGGCGGCTAGCGCCCGGTCCAGATCGCCGCCCGTCAGCACGGCCCCGCACGCCTTCAGCAGGAGCAGTGCGGGCAGGTGCGGTGCGGGTGACATGGTGCGTACGGCATCGGCGAGGACCGCGCGCTCGGCACCCGGCAACAGCGGTGCCACGGCGCGGAGTACGGCGAGGAGTTCGGGCCGCCCCTCCCGGTCACCGGCGAGCCCGTCGGCCAGCGTCCGGGCGGAACCCGCGAAGATCCGCAGCTCGTCGTCCGTCCACGGGGCGGGGCACATCCGCAGGACGAAACCCAGCACCCGGCCTGCGGCGCCGGCCGGCGACGAGCGGGCCAGGCCGAGCCATGCGGCGAGCATCGGCCGCAGCCCCCGCAGGCGTGCCGGGTCGAGGACGTCCGGGCTCTCCGCGATACGCAGGGCGGTCGTGGCGTTCCACCCGTGGGCGAGGAGCAGGTCGGCGTCGGCGGCCGGTGAGGGCGCTCCGTGCGCGTCGGCGGACCAGGTGATGCCGTGCGCGGCCGACAGTTCCGCGAGATCGGCGGCGCTCCCCGAACCGAGGCGTATCCGGCCGTCCGCGAGGAGCGCGAGCAGGCCGGGGACGACCGGGGAGCCCTGTTCGGCCAGGGCGAGCACCGTGCGGGAGGCGGGCAGCCGGTCGAGGCTGCGCAGGAGCAGGGTGCGCTCCCGGGGATCGTGGGCGCGTGCGGCGGCGGCGAGGACCGTGGCCGTGCGGGCGTCGCCGAGGATCGCTCCCATTGCGGTGACGGCCTCGGCGCGCAGGCCGGGGTTGTCGTGATGGCCGAGTGTGTGCAGGAGGCCGGGCACGGCCGCGGGCGTGCCGGCGCGGGCCAGCACCGTCGCGGCGGTCTTCCGGATGTTCATGGTGGGGTGGCGGAGCAGCGCGCTGATGGCGGGGCAGGCCCAGCGCGCCCGCGCGTGGCCGAGGGCCAGCAGCGCCTGGCGTACGGTCTGGATGTCATCGGCCCTGGTCAGAGCGATCAGCGTGGCTGACAGTGCCTGCGCGTCCTCGCCCTCCGCGTCCCTGGCCAGGAGTGCGATCGCCTGCTTGCGCACCTGAGGATCGGGGTGGCGCAGCAGCCGGTGCACGCGGGGGCGGGCCCGTGCCGAGGGGGCGTGCCGCAGGGCTTCGAGCAGGATCGACTGCTGGCGGGCCGGGAGCCCGGGCCGCTCCAGCAGGTCCAGCACGATGTCGGCCAGCAGCGCGTCCCCCGCCGCTCCGGGACCGGGGGCGTCGAGCAGGCAGGACGGCCGTATCCGGCGCCGTTCGTACAGCCGGGCGCCCAGACCGCGTATCGCGTGCACGATCGCCGGGGGGACGACGGGTTCCACGGAACGGGCCGGTTCGGGCTGTGCGCCGGTTTCGACGGTCTCCCACGCGGCGGCCAGTTCGCCCACGGTCCGCAGCAGGAGTGCGGCGATGGGCGGCAGGGTGGCCGCGCTGCCGTGGGCGGCCAGCGCGCACAGCGCCGCGACGGGGTCGGGGGGATCGGGCCGCGCGTGCAGCAGGGCCAGTTCCCGTTCGTCCGGGGCGCCCAGGTCGGCCGCGACGGCGGGCGGCAGGGCGGCGGGATCGAGACGGGCGAGGAGGCCGCGCCGCAGGCCGGGATCGGTGTTCAGCTGCCACAGGAGCTCGACCGCCCGGTGGCGGACGGGGCGCAGGTGGACGGCGATGTCACGGCCGTCGGCCCTCGGGCCGAGGGCCTGGGTCAGCGTCGCGACGGTGCGGGGTCCGCCGATGGCTTCAAGGGTACGGAGAGCCGCCTCGGGCGCCTCGGGCAGCAGGCCGAGCACGGCCTCCTCGGCTTCCTCGTACCGGAGTTCGCGGATCGCTTCGAGGAAGGGCCCGGGGAATCGGGCGGAGGTCAGGAGACGGGCGAGGGCCGCTCCGATCGGGAGCTCTCCGGTGCCCTGCTCCGCCAGGGCGACGAGCAGGGCGATCCGGCGCGGCCAGCCCGGGTCGTCCGGCGGTGCGTCGACGAGCAGGCCGAGCACGGCCGTTCGGCAGGTGTAGAGGATCGTCGCGACCGTGCGGGGATCGATGGAGTGATCGGCCAGGGCCAGCCCGACGACGACCGGTGCCTGGGACTCCTCGGGGAAGTGCCCGCGCCGGTGCAGCCCTTGCAAGCAGGTCACCGCGGGCCCGCCGAGCAGCAGCGGGTCCCCGGCCGCGATGTCAAGGAGCGCGCCGATGTCACCGCGTTCCGCCAGTCCGCCGAGGCGTTCCATGGCCGCCCGGCGTACGAGGGGAGGTACGGAGGTGTCCGCCGCGACCCGCGGCAGCAGCCGTCCGTGGCCGTGCCGGGCAGCGGTGTCGAGCGCGAGGACGGCGACGGAGACCGGACGGCCGGGGGCGAGGTACGGAGCGATACGTGCCTGGGGCAGGGGGGCCGAGGCGGCCCACGGCTGGGCCAGTTCCTCCAGGACGGCGGCCGCCACGGCCTGGTCGCCCGGCCGCACGTCGCTCGCCCCCGCGTCGAGCAGCCGGTCGAGATGGGTCCTGGCGAGGCCGGGCGCGAGCAGACCGGCATGAAGTCCCTGCCGGATCAGCCTGACCGCCTCGGTCCGCAGCACCGGGTCCCCGGTACGCGCGAGTTCGGCCACCAGGAGGTCGGGGCGGGCGGCGTCATCGGCGTCGATGCTCCGTACGGCCTGGTAGAGCAGCTCCCCCGGCCGTTCGTCCCGCAGCGCCGAGGAACGCGTGAGAAGCTCGGCCCGCGTCCAGGCGATCCGCACGCGAACCGGCATCCCGGCGTCACGCCAGGGGGGAAGCCGCCCGCCCGGCAGGTGGGTGCCGAGCCGCCCGTAGAGCCCGGCCAGCAGGAGCGACTCCTCCGGGGGCAGGGGCACGTCGTGCGGCAGCAGCTCCGCCAGCGCGGCCAGGTCCGCCGGGGCGGTCGGCGGGTGCGGCCCGTCGAGGCGTTCGGCGATGAGGTGCGGCGCCGGACGTCTCGTCGCCTGGTGTTTTCGCGTGTCGGCGGGGGTCCTGGTCACCGTCGGATAGTAGTGGCCCGGATCGGCTCCCCGGCCGGTGCGTACCGGGCGCCGCCTGTGTCCTGCTGCTCGCCGGGACCGTGCGCCGCGCCGATCTGGCCGGGCAAGAGGCGTTGTCGTACGGGCGTCAGATGTTCCCGGGCGGGGGTCAGGTGTTCTTGGCGGAGGCCAGGTGGGCGAAGACCACGACGTTGTCCTTGTAGTCCTTCGCCTTCTTGTCGTACACACCGCCGCAGGTGATCAGGCGCAGCTGGGCGCTCCCGTTGTCGGCGTACACCCGGTCGTTCGGGAAGTCCGCCTTGCTGAAGGTCTCGACCGAGTCGACCTTGAAGGTGGCCACCGACCCGTCCTCGCGGGTGATGTCCACGGTGTTCCCTGCCTTGAGGGTGCTGAGCAGCAGGAACACGGCGGGCCCCGTCTTGGTGTCGACATGCCCGGCGACCACCGACGTGCCCCGCTCTCCGGGGGTCGCGCCGTCCTTGAACCAGCCGGCCAGGTTGGGGTCGTTCGCGGGCGGGGCGTTCAGCTGTCCGGACGGTCCGATGGCGAGCGGTGTGAAGGGGGCGTCGACCGCGATGGACTTGATCGAGATCCGCTCGGGTTCGGACGGGGGCAGCCCCAGCGGGGCGGTGGACGCAGAGGCCGAGGGCGCCGGCGAGGCCGGTACGGATGAGGCGGAGGGGGCGGGCAGGGCAACCATGGAAGGGGTCGGCGGGACTCCGGCCGACGCGTCGAAAGAGTTGTAGACGAGGAGGAAACCCAGGCCCACCGCCGCGACGGGCCACAGCAGGGAGCGGCCGAGGGCCGGGGAGGCGGAGTCTGCTTCGGACGGCTGCTGGGCGGCCATGCGCATGCTGCCTTTCACGTGCGGAGGTGCGGGAGAACGGGAGGGCTCCCGGCCGGTGTACGGGGAAATCGGCGCGGCCACCGCCCTGGGGAGGGCGGCGGCCACGGCATGATCCATTCGGTGGTACGGGCGCCCGTCAGACCGCGGCGGCACCGGAGGCGTTGCGGCGGCGCAGCTTGTACGCGGCGGCACCGAGACCACCGAGCATCAGCACCGAACCGGCGGCGAGACCGCTGCCGGAGAGCGCCATCGCGCCACCGCCGGTGTGCACGCCACCCTCGGGCTTCTCGTGCTTCCAGGTCTTCTCGCTGTCCCCGGAGCTGGAGGAACCGGACTCCTTGTCCTTCTCCCAGTCGTCCGCCGTCACACCGGCGAGCGCACCGCCACCGGCGTGAACACCA
>NZ_JBSFDD010000050.1:7580-17968 GCF_053593715.1 Streptomyces sp. NPDC002125
CCCTCGGGCTTGTCGTGCTTCCACGACTCCGGCTTCTCACGGTCGGCATTGCTGCCGGACCCCTTGTCCTTCTCCCAGTCGTCCGCCGTCACACCGGCGAGCGCACCGCCACCGGCGTGAACACCACCCTCGGGCTTGTCGTGCTTCCACGACTCCGGCTTCTCACGGTCGGCATTGCTGCCGGACCCCTTGTCCTTCTCCCAGTCATCAGCCGACACACCAGCGAGCGCACCGCCACCGGCGTGCACACCACCCTCGGGCTTGTCGTGCTTCCACGACTCCGGCTTCTCACGGTCGTCGTTGCTGCTTGCGGTGGAGCCGCTGTCCTTGTCCCAGCCGTCGGCCGAGGTCACGGCGTATGCGGCGGGAACGGAGACCGCGAGGACCGCCGTGACGGCGGCCGATGCGAACAGGGTGCGGGCAGAGCGCATGGATACACAGTCCTTTCGCCACTCCCGCGCCGGCCGTCCGTTTGTCGGCTCATCCATTCACGGGTGCGACGTGATCCACCGTCAGCGGAAACCCGGGGGCCCACCACTCGGGACGGGCGCATTCGAGGGAGCCGGTGGGCCCATCGTGTGACAGGGAGCCGGATGTCACCCGTTGGACGGCACGCCACGCCGGGAGGAGGTTTGGGCGGTGGCGATCATCGGTGTAAGGGCACGGTCGTGGGGCTCGTAGGATCGCGCCATGACCGACACCACCCCCTCCAGCTGCTGTTCTCCCGGTCGCGGGAAGTCTGACGGCCCGTCCGGGAGCGTTTCCGCCACGCTTCCGGAGCCCGTGGCCGCGTCCGGAGGCGGACCCGGCCACGACGGCATGGTGCTGCTTCCCGGCGGGTCGTTCCTCATGGGGACCGAGGACCCCGAGGGCTTCCGGGCCGACGGCGAGGGCCCGGTCCGCGAGGTGCGGGTCTCCGCCTTCCGGATCGACGCGCACGCGGTCAGCAACCGCGGGTTCGCGGAGTTCGTGGCGGCCACCGGTCACGTCACGGAGGCCGAGCGCTTCGGTTGGTCGTATGTCTTCGCCGGGTTCCTTCCGGCCGCGCTGCGGCGTGGCGCGGGCAGGCCGGACGGCACCCCGTGGTGGTGCGGGGTGGAGGGCGCCCGGTGGGACAGGCCCGAGGGCCCCGGCAGCGGGACCGAGGGGCGCGAGGACCACCCCGTGGTGCATGTGTCCTGGAACGACGCCCGGGCGTACGCGCGTTGGGCGGGTGCCCGGCTGCCGACGGAGGCCGAGTGGGAGTACGCGGCGCGGGGCGGCCTGGAGCAGGCCCGCTATCCGTGGGGCGACGAGCTGACCCCGGGCGGCGAGCACCGGTGCAACATCTGGCAGGGGCACTTCCCCACGAAGAACACCGCGGAGGACGGTTACGCGGGCACGGCGCCCGTCGACGCCTACGAGCCGAACGCCTTCGGTCTGTACAACATGGCGGGCAATGTCTGGGAGTGGTGCCAGGACTGGTGGGGCACCACCCACCCGGCCGGGCGCCGGAGCGACCCGCGCGGTCCGGGCGCGGGTGACGCCAAGGTGATGCGGGGTGGCTCCTACCTGTGCCATCGCTCGTACTGCAACCGCTACCGGGTGGCCGCCCGTACCCGCAACACGCCCGACAGCACCACGGGGAATCTCGGCTTCCGCTGTGTGCGCTCGGCCTGATCCCGCCGTCATTGCGGCAACATGAATATTTTTCCGGGTCATTGACGAAAAAATCGCGCGGTCATCATGCTGGTCGCCATGCACTCACACGGTGGACCTCTCTCGCGGCTGAGACGTGGGCACGAGGAACGCGTACTCGGTCTGCTGCGCCGGCACGGACCGCAGAGCCGCGCGGAGCTCGGCCGCCAGGCCGGTCTCTCGCGTACCACGCTGTACGACATAGTCGGGACCCTGGTGGCGAGCGGTGCGGTGGTGGCCGCCGCGGCGGAGCCCGGGCCGCGCAGGCGTGGCCGGCCGGTGGAGCACCTCACGCTCAACCCGGCGGCCGGGCAGGCGGTCGGCATCGATTTCGCCCGCCGCGCCGTTCATGTGGCGGCTGCCAACGTGGCTCACGAGGTGATCGGCTCGGCGAGCCGCGCCCATCCCCCGGGGCTGTCCTGGGAGGGGCGGGTGGAGCTGGCCGAGCGGCTGGTCGCCTCGCTGGCCGGGGGGACACTCAGGCTGGCCGCCCTGGGGACGACCGGCGCGGTCGGAGTCGGGGTCGTCGGCCCGGTGCGTACGGACGGGGGCGCGCCCGAGAAGCCCCTGGCGGCGCTGGCCGGACTGCTGGGCAAGCGGTTCGGGGCCCCGGTCCTGCTGGACAACAACACCAGGCTCGCCGCGCTCGCCGAGTCCACCTGGGGTGCCGCCGCCGCCAGCCAGGACGTGCTGTATCTGCGGCTGTCGCACGGGGTGGGCGGAGGGCTCGTCGTGAACGGCTCGCTGCACCGGGGCGTGGACGGTCTGGCCGGCGAGCTCGGGCACATCACCGCCGATCCCGAGGGCGGTCCGTGCGAGTGCGGTGGCCGGGGGTGCCTGGAGACCATCGCGTCGATCGGGCCCGTCCTCGCCGCCTTCCGTGAACGCGGCGGACGCGCCGACGGCTTCCCCGCGCTGCTGACGGCGCTCGGCGAGGGCGACCCGGCGGCGCACGAGGTGCTGCGCGTCGCGGGAACCCGCACCGGCACGGTCCTCGCCGGGGTGGTCAACGCCGTCGGCCCCGGTGTGATCGTGCTGGGCGGCGAGCTCGCCCGGACGGGCCAGGCGCTGCTGGGCCCGGTCCAGGAGGCGCTCGACGCCCATGTCCTGCCGTTGGCCCGGGGGCGCGTGAAGCTGCTGCCCGCCGGTCTCGGCGAGGCGGGCGGCGCGCTCGGCGGAGTCGCGCTCGCCCTCCATGAATCCCCTCTGCTCGCCCGCTACCCGGCCCCGGGCGAAAACGACCTTCCCGAGGACGCGATATGAGTTCCACGGAGACACCCGTGAAGCGGGCGGCGCCCGTGCAGGACAGCGCGGAACGTACCCGCGTACCCCGGCGGAAGGGCATCCGCGTCCCCGCGCTCGCCCTCAATCTGATCGCCCTGGTGGCGGGCGTGGGCGTTTGGGCCTGGCTGGCCTCGCTCGGGGTGCAGGCGCTGCCCGGACCCGCCGCCGTGGCGGGCAGGGCGGGCGAGCTGATCTCGGACGGCACCCTGCTCGACGACTCGCTGGCCAGCCTGCGCCGCGTCCTGACCGGCTTCGCGCTGGGCACGCTGCTCGCCGTGCCGGTGGGCTTCCTGATGGGCTGGTACCCGGTGGCGCGCGGGCTGCTGGAGCCGTACGTCCAGTTCTTCCGCACGGTGCCGCCGCTGGCCATGATTCCGCTGGCCATCGTGCTGCTGGGCATCGGCGAGGTGCCCAAGGTGTTCGTGATCTTCCTGGCCGCGTTCCTGTCCAGTGTCGTCGCCGCCTTCCAGGGCGTGGTCGGGGTGGACAGGACGCTCATCGACGCGGCGCGGGTGCTGGGCGCCCGTGACGGGACGATCTTCCTCAAGGTGGTCGTCCCCGCCTCGGCGCCGTTCATCCTCGTGGGCATGCGGATCGGGCTCGGCTCGGCCTGGGGCACCCTCGTCGCCGCGGAACTGATCGCCGCTCAGGAGGGCCTCGGCTTCCGGATGCAGACGGCCCAGCTCTACTACGACCTGCCGACCATCTTCGTCGGCCTGATCACCATCGGCGTGCTCGGCCTCCTGATGGACCGGCTGCTGCTGCTCGCCGAACGACGCCTCACCCGCTGGCAGGAGACCCGATGACCGCCAAGATCTCCTTCCGGAACGTGTCACGGACCTTTCCGCTGAAGAAGACCACCTTCACCGCCCTGGACGAGGTGTCGCTCGACATCGGTGACGAGGAGTTCGTCACCGTCGTCGGCCCGTCCGGGTGCGGCAAGAGCACCCTGCTCAACCTGGCCGCCGGACTCGCGGCCCCGACCTCCGGCGAGGTCCTCGTCGACGGCAGGCCGGTCACCGGGCCGGGGCCCGAGCGCGGGGTGATCTTCCAGCAGTACGCCCTGTTCCCGTGGCTGACCGTACGCGGCAATGTCGAGTTCGGGCTGAAGCTGGCCTCCGTGGACGCGAAGGAACGCAGGCTGCGGGCGGAGCGCGCCATCGGACTGGTCGGTCTCACCGACTTCGCCGACGCGCTGCCCAAGACGCTGTCCGGCGGGATGAAGCAGCGCTGTGCCATCGCCCGTGCGTACGCCGTCGATCCCCAGGTGCTGCTGATGGACGAGCCCTTCGGGGCGCTGGACGCGCTGACCCGGGTCCAGTTGCAGGACCAGCTCCTGGACACCTGGAGCCGGGACCGGCGCACGGTCCTGTTCGTCACGCACGACGTGGACGAGGCCGTGTATCTCGCCCGGCGTGTCGTGGTGATGGCGGCGCGGCCGGGGCGGATCCACTCGGTCATCGAGGTGGACCTGCCGTATCCGCGTACCGAGGAGATCCGGCTCTCCCCCGAGTTCGCCCGCATCCGCAATGCCGTCTGGACCTCCGTCTACCACCAGACCCCGGCCGCACCGGCCGCCTGACACCCCCGCACCTCTCACCCGATCTCCCGTAAGGAAAACCTGCGTCATGCGTCTACCTCAGCGCGCCCTGACGGCGGCCGTCACCGTGTCCGCACTGGCACTCTCCGTCACCGGCTGCTCCGGCGACTCCTCGGCGGACGGCGCCTCCACCGTCCGCTTCGGCTACATCAGCGACTACAACGGCGCGAGCCTGCTGGCCATCGCCGACAAGCAGGGACTGTGGAAGGAGCAGGGGCTGGACCCGGAGTTCAAGACCTTCACCAACGGCCCGCTCCAGATCCAGGCGCTCGGCTCGGGCGACCTCGACTTCGGCTACATCGGTCCGGGCGCCATGTGGCTGCCCGCGTCGGGCAAAGCGAAGGTCGTCGCGATCAACACGCTCGCCCGCGCCGACCGGGTCATAGCCCAGCCCGGCATCACCTCCGTCGAGGACCTCAAGGGCAAGAAGGTCGGCGTGCCCGAGGGCACCTCCGGTGCGATGGCACTCGATCTCGCCCTGCAGAAGGCCGGGATGTCGGAGAAGGACGTCGAGAAGGTGCCGATGGACCCCTCCACGATCGTGTCGGCGTTCGTCGCCGGGCAGATCGACGGGGCCGGTCTCTGGTACCCGCTGATCGACACCATCAAGGCGAAGAAGCCGGACCTCAACGAGGTCGCCAGCACGGCGGACTTCAAGGACCGGGCCTTCCCCACGGCCTTCGTGGCACCCGCCAAGAGCGACGCCGCGCTGAACGCCAAGGTCGTCAAGGTCCTCCAGAAGGCCAACGACTGGCGTGCCGCTCACCCCGACGAGTCCATCGACGCGGCAGCCGCGCTGCTGAAGATCGACCGCGCCAAGGTGGCGGCCGACGCGGCCAATGTGGAGACGCTGTCGACGGCCGACCTGGTCTCCAGGACCGAGGACGGCACCGTCGACGGCTGGCTCGACGGGCTCGGCGAGTTCTTCGTGAGCACCGGCCAGCTCAAGAAGGCCCCGGCGGCGGACACGTACTACGAGGGCGGCCTCTACACGAAGGCGTACAAGTGAACCTGCTGTTCCTGATGACCGATCAGCACCGGGTGGACACGCTCGGCTGTTACGGCAACCCGCATGTCGCCACGCCCAATCTGGACCGGCTGGCGGCCACGGGGACGCGCTTCGACCGCTTCTACACGCCCACGGCGATCTGCACCCCCGCGCGGGCGAGCCTGCTCACCGGGCAGGCGCCGTTCCGCCACCGGCTGCTGGCCAACTACGAGCGGAACGTGGGCTATCTGGAGGACCTGCGCGAGGACGCCTTCACCTTCCCGGCGGCCCTGGCCGAGCGCGACTACCGGCTCGGCCTGATCGGCAAGTGGCACGGCGGCACCCACCGCAACGCCGCCTCGTACGGCTTCGAGGGCCCGGACCTGCCGGGCTGGCACAACCCCGTCGACCATCCGGACTACCTGGCCTACCTCAAGGAACGGGGGCTGCCCCCGTACCGCATCTCGGAGCCGATCCGGGGTACGGCGCCGGGCGGGAACCCGGGGAACCTGCTCGCCGCACGGCTGCACCAGCCGGTGGAGGCGACGTTCGAGCACTACCTCGCCACGCGCGCCATCGAGCATCTGGAACGGTACGCGGCCGGCGAGGAGCCCTTCTTCCTGGCGACGCACTTCTTCGGTCCGCATCTGCCGTATCTGCTCCCGGACGCGTACTTCGACCTCTACGACCCGGAGCTGGTCGAGCTTCCGCCGTCGATCGCCGAGACCTTCGAGGGCAAACCCCCGGTGCAGCGCAACTACAGCGCGCACTGGGCCTTCGACACCATCCCGATCGAGACGACCCGCAAACTGATCGCCGTCTACTGGGGATACGTCACCCTGATCGACGAACAGATCGGGCGCATCCTCACCCGGCTCGACGAGCTGGGACTGAGCGACTCCACCTCGGTGTTCTTCACGGCGGACCACGGCGAGTTCACGGGCGCGCACCGGCTCCACGACAAGGGACCGGCGATGTACGAGGACATCTACCGCATCCCGGGGATCATCCGCATCCCCGGTGCCGCACCGCAGGTCAGGGACGAACTGGTCAGCCTGACCGACTGCACGGCGACGCTGCTGGAACTGGCGGGCTGCGACCCGTCCCCGGCGGTGGACAGCCGCAGTCTGGTGCCGCTGGTCAGGGGTGAACACCCCGACTGGGCACCGGAGCTGGTCGCCGAGTTCCACGGCCACCACTTCCCGTACCCGCAGCGCATGATCCGCGACGACCGCTACAAGCTCGTCGTCAACCCGGAGTCGGTCAACGAGCTGTACGACCTGGAGGCCGACCCGCACGAGCTCAGCAACCGCTACACGCACCCCGAGTTCCGGGCGGTCCGGCGACGGTTGATGCGGCGGCTGTACGAGCTGCTGCGGGACCGGGGCGACAACTTCTACCACTGGATGACGTCCATGTACGACATCGGCGCGTCCGACTACGACCCGAGCCTCAGCGCCTTCGAGAACGACGACACGACCTGGACCGCGGCCTCGCGTCCGGACGGCACTCCCACGGAGACCACATGAGACGCACGCGAGGAACGGCACGCCCCCGCCGGCTGTCCCGGTGGGCTGCCGGTGCCGCCTCACTGCTCTGCCTGTTCACGCTCGCGAGCGCGCCCTCCCACGGTGAGCAGAAGCGCCCGGCCGCCGCGCCGACGTACACGAATCCGGTGTCCACCGGGGCCGTCGACACCTTCCCCGATCCCGCGGTGATCCGGGGCAAGGACGGCCTCTGGTACGCCTACGGCACGCAGAACCCCGTCATGCAGAGCAAGGGCGAGGACGGGGAGCGCATGCTGCCGATCCTGCGCTCGGAGGACCTGGTGACGTGGGAGTACGCCGGGGAGGTCTTCACGCCCGCGAACAAGCCCGCCTGGCACAACGGTTCGCGGCTGTGGGCCCCTGACGTGCGGTACGCGGCCGGCCTGTACCACCTCTACTACTCCGTCCCCGGGCGCAACACCGTGGGGCTCGCCACGTCCGCCTCCCCGACGGGGCCCTGGACCGACAAGGGCGCCGTGCTGCCGTCGCCGAGCGGCTGCCCCGCGGGCAACATCGACCAGGCGCAGTTCACGGACACGGACGGAACACCCTATCTGTACTGGGGCAGTTACGACACGATCTGCGTGGCGAGGATGAACGCCGACCTGACCAGGACCGAGGGTGAGGTCACCCAGGTGGCCCGTGGCCGCAGGGTCGAGGGTGGCTTCGTCGTGCGGCACGACGACCACTACTACCTGTTCTACTCCGACGCTGGCTGCTGCGACGGCGCCTACAGCGGCTATCAGGTGAAGGTGGGCCGCTCGACGAGCCCCACCGGTCCGTTCACCGATGACGAGGGCACCGATCTGATGGCCCTCACCAGCAAGGCGGGGTTCGTCGCGGGAGCGAACGGCAACCGGTGGATCGGACCGGGCCACAACGCGATCCAGACCGACCTCGCCGGCCAGGACTGGCTGGTCTACCACGGCATCCCCGCCGAGTCGCCCGATCTGGCACCGGCTGCGAACGGCACGCTGAAGCTGACCCGGCGTCCGATGCTGATCGACCGGCTCGACTGGATCGACGGCTGGCCCGTCGTGCGGGCGGGCGCGGGGCCCTCGGACGGGCCGACGGCCGCGCCGGTGACCTCGTGGGACACCGGGGGAACGTTCAACGGGAGCGGTCTGGCGGGCTGGAACGCCGAGGGCGCGGGCACCGCCGGCTGGTCCACGCCGTCCGGCCAGGACGCCGGCGGGTACGCGGCCCACACCCCGGCGGGTCCGGGGACGGACGCCGCCTATCTCGTCGCCGACGGGCGCGCACCGTCGGATCTGCGGGCCGAGGCCGATCTGAGGGTGACCGCGCCGGGTGGCGCGGCGGGGCTCACCGTCGCCTACCGGGACCCGGGCAACAGGGTCGTGGCCTGGCTGGACCGCGTCCGCTCGGCGCTGGTCACCGACGTACGGGTGGGCGGCAGGAGCCGGGGCGAGCGGGTGACGGCGCTGCCGTCCGGGTTCTCCTGGGGCACCTGGCACAACGTGTCCGTCGAGCTGCGCGGCACCAGGCTGACGGCCGAGGTGTCCGGCGACCGGCTGGGCGATCCGGTGGCCGTACAGGTCCGTGACCTGCCCGCCGCCGCCGTGCGCAAGGGCGCGGTGGGTGCCGCGGCGCGAGGTGCGGGCGCGGCGGCGGACAATGTCGGCGCGGCGGCCCTGTACGAGCCGGTGACGAAGCGGGTGGCTCCGGCCCCGCCGGGGCGGCTGCTCCCCGGCCACAGCGACGAGTTCGACACAGCAGCGGTCCCGGGAACGGAGCCCGGTTCTCCCTGGCAGTGGGTGCGCGGACAGGCCGCCGGGGTCACGATGGCCGGTGGGGCGCTGTCCTGGCCCACCCAGAGCGCCGAGCTGTATCTGGGCGACAACACGGCGTCCGTGCTGCTGCGGGACGCGCCGAAGGGCGACTACACGGTCGAGACCAAGCTGCGGTTCGCCCCCGACCGGGCCGCCCAGCAGGCCGGGCTCGTACTGTACGAGAACGACGACCGCTGGTTCAAGCTCGTCCATTCCGTGCTGCCGCTCACCAACGGCGACGGAGCCGTGCTCGATGTCAGCGAGTTCGGCAAGGAGGGCGAGCGGCCCACGACCACCCCGCCGACGGCGGTGGCCAACGCCCCGATGTTCGGGGGGCCCACGGCCGACACCATGTGGCTGCGGATGGCCTACCACCGCGACACCGGGAACGGGGAGCACGAGGTACGCGCGTCCACCAGCCGTGACGGCGTCCACTGGTCGGTGAGCGGCGTGTGGACCCTGCCGGTGCGGGGCGAGCTGAGGATCGGCCTCGTCTCCCACAACCGGTCGGGTGCGACGGCGGACTTCGACTACGTACGGACGTACGCCGACCGGTAGCCGATCCGTCAATTCCTGAAACCACACCCCGTCAGATCCCACACTCCGTCACCGAGGAAGTCCGCCCGGGAGGGGCACCATCGCGGAGACGTCATCAGTTCTTGTCGGCAACAGGCCTTGATACACCTGATGTTGCACATCTCTTGACGCGTTCGTAACAAGGGTGGAGTATCTCGCACAGCCGGAGAGAGCGCTCTCCGGCTGTGCGCGTCGTGTTCCCGCCCCACGACTCAGGAGAGACCCCCATGTACGCACCTCCGAACCTCCACAGACCCGTACCCGCACGGACCGGACGACGCAGCGGCGTTCTGGCCGTGATCGCCGGGCTCGTCCTCTCGCTGCTGGCCTTCCTGCCCCAGACCCCGGCGAGCGCCGCACCCTCACTCCTCTCCCAGGGGAAGCCGGTCACCGCCTCCAGCCAGGAGAACGACGGCACCCCCGCCACCGCCGCGGTGGACGGCAACACCGGCACCCGCTGGTCGAGCGCCTTCTCCGACCCTCAGTGGATCAAGGTCGACCTGGGCGCCGCCGCCTCGGTGAGCCAGATCGTGCTGCGCTGGGAGGCGGCCTACTCCACCGGCTACCGGATCGAGTTCTCCTCGGACAACAGCAGCTGGAGCACCGCCTACTCCACCACCACCGGCCCCGGTGGCACGGAGACCCTCAACGTCTCCGGCACCGCACGCTACGTCCGGCTGACCGGTACCGCCCGCGCCACCGGATACGGCCACTCCCTCTGGGAGTTCCAGGTGTTCGGCACGGCCGGCGGGGGCGATCCGCAGATCCCCGGCGGCGGTGACCTCGGACCGAACGTCCTGGTCTTCGACCCCTCGACCCCGAACATCCAGTCCAAGGTCGACGAGATCTTCAAGAAGCAGGAGTCCGCGCAGTTCGGCAGCGACCGCTACGCGCTGATGTTCAAGCCCGGCACCTACAACAACATC
>NZ_JBSFDD010000051.1:0-17042 GCF_053593715.1 Streptomyces sp. NPDC002125
CACACCGGGGAAGGCCGCCGGATAGGTCTGCTTCGGCTTGCCGTCCATGCCGTCGTTGCCCGCGGAGGCTACGACGACGATGTCCTTCGCGAGTGTTCACGGGTGATCCCGAGCAGATACAGCACGGTGTCCAGGAACGGGACGTTCACCGCGGTGTGGGCGGCCTGCCGGACGACCGGCTTGGCGTTGAAGGCGACGCCCAGCCCGGCCGTGTTCAGCATGTCCAGGTCGTTCGCCCCGTCGCCGATCGCGACCGTCTGGGCCAGCGGCACCCCCGCCTGCTCGGCGAAGCTGCGCAGCAGCCGGGCCTTGCCCGCCCGGTCCACGATGTCGCCCACGACCCGGCCGGTCAGCTTGCCGTCGACGACCTCCAGCGTGTTGGCGGAGGCGAAGTCCAGCCCGAGACGCTCCTTGAGGTCGTCCGTGACCTGCGTGAAGCCGCCCGAGACCACACCCACCTGGTAGCCCAGCCGCTTCAGGGTCCGGATCAGGGTGCGCGCGCCGGGGGTCAGCCGGACCTCGGCCCGCACCTTCTCCACCACCGACACGTCGAGCCCCGCCAGCAGCGCCACCCGCGCGTGCAGCGACTGCTCGAAGTCGAGCTCCCCGCGCATCGCCTGCTCGGTCACCTCGGCGACCTCGGCCTCGCAGCCGGCATGGGCCGCGAACAGCTCGATGACCTCGTCCTGGATGAGCGTCGAGTCCACGTCCATGACGACCAGCCGCTGCGCCCGGCGGCTCAGCCCGGCCGACACGACGGCGATGTCGACGCCGATCCCGGCGGCCTCCGGCGCCAGCGCGGTCCTCAGCTCCTCCGTGGCCGTACCGGACACGGCGAACTCGACGGCGGTGACGGGGTACTTCGCCAGACGGAAGATGCGGTCGATGTTGCCGCCGGTGGAGGTGATCCTGGCCGCTATGGCCGCCGTGGACTCCGCGGTCAGCGGGTGACCCAGCACGGTCACATGGGAACGCCCGTAGCCGCGGGGCCGGTTGTCGCCCGTACCCGAGATGATCTCGGCCTGGAGCTTGAGCGACTCCGCCCAGCTGTGCACGGTCGACCGGAGGTCGCCCTCGGTCGTGCCGCCCGGGGCCGGAGAGGTCACCAGGGCGCACAGCACGATGCGTCCACGGGTGACGACCTGCTCGATGTCCACGACATCGACGGCGAAGGCGGCAAGGGTGTCGAAGAGCCCGGCCGTGATGCCCGGACGGTCCTTCCCGAAGATCTTGACCAGAAGGGTGGGTGCGTCCGCGTCCCGAGGGGGCTCGGGGAGCTCAGGAGACCGGGGAGACCGAGGTGGCTGAGATGCGCTCATGGTGCTCCCACCGTATAGGGCGGCCGGGCGGGCTCCGAAGCCCGTCCCGAGTGGCGGACAGCCCGGTCCGGGGGCCCGGCGGGCCCGGCGGCCCGGGAGAAGATGCCTCGGATGCGGTACTCCCGACCGCTTTCTCCCGAGTCGCCGGGCGGAATGCGGAGTCTCCGCGCCCTCTTCACGCCGCCCGGCTTTCCGTCGGGGGACCGCTCCTGGAATAGTTCGCCACGATGTTCAGCATCCCTACGCTTCCTGCGACGGGAGCGACACGGGGGACGACTAGTGGGGCGCGGAGTGCCGGAACTCGTACTGGAATTGAATGGAAGGACCTGGACGCTCGATCCGTCCAGGTCGTACACCCTCGGACGTGATCCGCAGGGCGACCTGGTGATCGACGACGCCAGAGTCTCGTGGCGGCATGCCACGATCAGCTGGAACGGGCGCGGCTGGTCCATCGAGGACCATGGCAGCACGAACGGCACGTATGCGCAGGGTCAGCGCGTCCAGCGGCTGGAGATCGGCCCCGGAAGCGTCGTACACCTGGGCAACGCCACCGACGGACCGCGGCTGAGCCTCAGCGCCGCGGCGGGTGCCGGGGTCCACGGCGGGCCGGTGGCCGGAGCGCAGCAGGCCCCCGCGCAGCAGCCTCAGCACGCTCCCGCTCAGCAGCCCGTACAGCAGCAGCCGCAGGCGCCCGTACAGCAGCCGCAGCAGCAGGGGGCGGCCGGATGGCCCGGTGGCCCCGCACCGCAGCAGGGCTGGCAGCAGCAGCCCCAGGTCCCGCACCAGGGGCAGCAGCCTCCGGTTCCGCACCAGCAGGGTCACGGCGCGGGCGGTCACGGCGGCGCGGCGGGAGCTCCGCCGGTCTACGGGGACCGCAGCCCGACCACCTTCCACCAGCTGGACCTGGGCCGGGTCATGCGTATCGGCCGTGCGCTGGAGAACGAGCTGGTCGTCTCCGACCTCCAGGTCTCGCGTCTGCACGCCGAGTTCCGGGCGACGCCCGACGGCCGCTTCGAGATCCGGGACCTCGGGTCGCACAACGGCACCTACGTCAACGGCCAGCCGCTCAGCAAGTCCGGCTCCGCGCTCATCGGCGCCAACGACATCGTCGGTGTGGGTCACTCGACCTTCCGGCTGGTCGGGGACCGGCTGGAAGAGTTCGTCGACACCGGTGAGGTCTCCTTCTCGGCCCGCCACCTCACGGTGACGGTCGACGGAGGCAAGGACATCCTCAAGGACGTCTCCTTCGGTGTCCCGGAGAAGTCCCTGATCGCCGTCATCGGCCCCTCGGGCTCCGGCAAGTCCACCCTGCTCAAGGCGCTGACCGGCTACCGGCCCGCCAACCAGGGTGACGTCCTCTACGACAACCGGAACCTCTACAAGCAGTTCGCCGAGCTGCGGCAGCGCATCGGGCTGGTCCCGCAGGACGACATCCTGCACAAGGAACTCACGGTCACCCGGGCTCTGCGCTACGCGGCCAAGCTGCGCTTCCCCGCGGACACCACCGAGGCCGAGCGCACCGCCCGGATCCACGAGGTCCTCGCCGAGCTCAAGCTCGACATCCACAAGGACAAGAAGATCACCTCGCTCTCCGGCGGCCAGCGCAAGCGCGTCTCGGTCGCCCTGGAGCTGCTGACCAAGCCGTCGCTGATCTTCCTGGACGAGCCCACCTCGGGTCTCGACCCCGGCATGGACCGCGACGTCATGCAGCTGCTGCGCGGCCTCGCCGACGACGGGCGTACGGTCCTCGTCGTCACGCACTCCGTTGCCGAGCTGGCCATCTGCGACAAGCTCCTGGTGATGGCTCCCGGCGGATCGGTCGCCTACTTCGGGCCGCCCGAGGAGGCGCTCAACTTCTTCGGCTACACCAGCTGGGCCGATGTCTTCTCGGCGTTCGAGAACTACCGCGAGTACGACTGGTCGGGACGCTGGCGCGGCTCGCAGCACTACCAGATGTACGCCGCGGACATCGACGCGGTCGCCGCGCAGCCCGTGCACATGCCGCCGCCGCAGCAGATCCGGCCGCCGAAGCCCTCCGGCTGGGTGGCCCAGCTGTGGACGCTGATGCGCCGATACGTCTCGGTGATCGCGTCTGACAAGGGCTTCCTGCTCCTGATGGTGCTCCTGCCGGCCGTGCTCGGAGTGGTGAGCGTGGTCATCCCCGCGGAGTTCGGCCTGGCGGAGCCCGATCCGCCCTCCCGGTTCAACGGCAAGGCCGGAACGATCATGCTGATCCTGGCGGTCGGCATGTGCTTCGCCGCCGCCGCCAACTCCGTACGAGAACTGATCAAGGAACGGGTGATCTACGAGCGGGAACGGGCCACCGGGCTCTCCCGTTCCGCCTATCTGCTGTCCAAGGTGATCGTCCTCGGCGTGATCACGGCCTTCCAGGGTGTGATCATCTGCGGGATCGGCTTCTCCACCCGGAAGCTGCCGGAGGAGGGCCTGTTCATGCCTCCGGCCGCCGAGATCTGCGTGTCGATCATCGTGCTCGGCTTCACCTCGATGATGTTCGGCCTGATGATCTCCGCGCTGGTGAAGACCGCCGAGAAGACGATGCCGCTGCTCGTCATGTTCGCCATCGTCCAGGTCGTCTTCACCGGTGTGCTCTTCCAGGTCTACGGTTCGCCCGGCCTGGAACAGTTCGCCTGGCTGATGCCCTCGCGCTGGGCCGTGGCCGCCGCCGGCACCACGCTGGACCTCGCCCACCTCATGCCGCCGTGGGACCCGAAGAACCCGACCGACCTGGACCCGCTGTGGGAGCACTCGGCCGGCCAGTGGGGCATCAACATCACGGTGATGCTCGTCATGAGCGGCGTCCTCTTCGTCGCGGTCTCCCGGATGCTGCGCCGCCATGAGCCCGAGGTCATGCGGAAGTAGCGCACCGGTCCCGGAAATGCCCGAGGGCGGCACCCCACGGGGTGCCGCCCTTCGGCATGTGCCGGCCGGTCACGCGACGCTGCGGACCGGCGGGCCGGCTCTCTGCCCAGGCCTTGCTCGGTGCGTGGCTCAGTACGCGCTGTCGACGTTGTCGATGGAGCCGTACTTGTCGGCGGCGTAGTTCGCGGCCGCGGTGATGTTGGCGACCGGGTCGTACTGGTCGTGCTTGGTGCCCTTGACGTGGTAGTAGTCGAAGGTCGGCTTGATCACCTGCAGCAGACCCTTGGACGGGACGCCGTTGATCGCGTTGATGTCCCAGTTGTTGATGGCGCGGGGGTTACCGCTGGACTCGCGCATGATGTTGCGGTGCAGGCCCTCGTACGTGCCGGGGATGTCCTTCTTGTCCATGATGGCGAGAGCCTCACGGATCCAGCCGTCGAGGTTGTTCGCGTAGACCGGCTTGCGGTCGGCCGCGCGGCTGGCCTTCTTCTCGGCGGCACGCTTCTTCGCGGCGGCCTTGGCCTCGGCCTTCTTCTCGGCGGCGGCCTTGCTCTTCGCCTCGGCGACGGCCTTGGCCTTGGCCTCGGCCTTCTCGGCCGCCTTCTTCTTCGCGGCCGTCTCCTCGGCCTTGGCGGCGTCGACGGACTTCACGAGCTGGTCGGTCGTGTTCTGCCCCAGGCCGGTGGCCTTGAGGCTCTGCGTCTGCGAGCCGGTGTAGGCGACCGGCGCGGCGGCCGAAGCGGCCTGCGGCTCGGTGGTGGCCGACGCGTCGTTCGGGACGAGCGAGAAGGCGATGCCGGCGGCGGCCAGGGTCGAGACCCCCGCGACGGAGAGCTTCTGGACCTTGTTCAGACGACGGCTACGGCTGGTGACACGGGAGAAAGACATACAGTCGTACCTCTTCGGATCGTGGTGCCCTCGGCGAGGACGCGGACGGAAGCGCCGGGGCGCATCTCCGTCGGGGACAACACGATTCTTAGCTACCGCAAAACGCCATGGCAAAGGTGTGACGTACGAAGCCGGATAGTGGAACGCGGTCTTGTTCATACCCCCTTGTCCGGTTTGAACCCCGAGAACTTGCCCGGTTTGCACCAACTATCCGTCTTCGTAAGTGACCTGGGTCCTATGCCTGGGCTCACATGGGGAGCCCTTCGCGCTCACAAATAGTTGCTTCTGTAATGCGGAGCGTAAGGGGCTTATCGGGCAGGCGGCAGCAGCAGATGGGCATCGCCGAACTCGTGCCACAGATAGCGCCGCTCCAGGGCCCCGGCATAGGCCCGCCGCAGCGCCTCCCGCCCCGCGACCGCCTCCAGCATCAGCAGGTGCGATGCCTCCGGCTCGTGCAGCCCGGTCAGCAGCCCGTCCACCACCCGCACGCCCCGCCGCGGGGTCACCACCAGATCCGTCCAACCCGCCGCGGGCCGCACCGTCCCGTCCTCGCCCGCCGCGGACTCCAGGGCCCGCACCGCCGTCGTCCCCACGGCGATCACCCTGCCCCCGCCCGCACGGGCCGCCGCGACCAGCCACGCCGTCGAGGCCGGCACCTCGAACCGCTCCGGGTAGGGAGGCTCGTGCGCCTCGGCCGACGCCACCCCCGTGTGCAGCGTCAGCGGGGCGAACTGCACCCCCCGGCTCACCAGCCCCGCCACCAGCCCCGCCGTGAACGGCCTCGCCGCGCTCGGCATCTCCGCCGAACCGCTGCCGTCGGGCGACGGCACGGCGAACACCGTCCGGTACGCCGACAAGGGCTGGTCGCGCTCCGTGTACGCGTACCGGATCGGCCGCCCGTACCGGCTCAGCAGCCCCGGCACGTCCCCGGGCACCCGCGCCCACCACAGCCTCGACCCCTCACCCGGCCCGAGCGGCTCGTCCAGCACCAGCGCGCTCCCGCCCGGCAGCCGCACCACGGCGCCCGCCGGACCGCCGGGGCGCGGCCGGGTGGTCCCCGCACCGTCCGGCCGGCGCAGCTCCACCGCCCAGCGGCCGTCCTCGCCACGGGTCGAGAAGTGCACGACGACCCGCTCGCCCGCCAGGCGCCCGTTCACCGCCGCCGCCAGCGTCATCGACGTGTTCACCACCAGGACGTCCCCGGCCCGCAGCTCCCCGGGCAGCTCCCGGAACCTGCGATGGGAGACCTCGGTGCCCCGCGAGACCAGCAGCCGTACGTCGTCCCGGCCCGACCCGCGCTGCTCCGGCGGCACCCGCGCCGACAGTTCGGGGGGCACCCGCAGGGCCTCCAGCGCGGTCACCGCTCCTCCCCTCCGTCCGCGCCCAGCAGCGCCGCAGCCGTGTACCGGCCGCCGGGCGGGCGCAGCTCCAGCAGCCGCACGAAGGCGGGAGCCACGCTCTCCGCGTCCGGCCGCGCCCCGGTGTCCTCGGGCACCGCCGCCGTATAGAGGTCCGTCGCCATGTCGCCCGGGTCCACCGCCCACACCCGGAGACCGGGCTCCTCCTCGCCGAGCACCGCGACCAGCTGGTCGAGCGCCGCCTTCGACGCCCCGTAACCGCCCCAGGTGGGATACGGCTCGGTGGCCGCGTCCGAGCTCACCGCCACCACCGCCCCGGCCGCCGACGCCCTCAGCAGCGGCAGCGCCTCCTGCACGAGCCCGAGCGCCGCCACCACATTCGTCTCCAGGGCCTGCCGCAGCCCCTCCAGCGGCAGCGCCTCCAGCCGCACGAGCGGCTCGGCCCCCAGCGCGCTCGCATTGCTCACCAGTAGGTCGAGACCGCCCAGCTCCCCGGCCGCCGCCACCAGCGCCTCGCGGTGCGCCGGGTCCGTGACGTCCCCCGCCACGGCCGCGACCCGTGTCCCGTACCGGCCGCTCAGCTCTCGCGCCGTCTCCGTGAGCGCCCCGGCCGATCTGGCGTCCAGCACCAGATCCCAGCCCCGCCGGGCCAGCGCGGCAGCCGTCGCGCGCCCCAGCCCCTTCGATCCGCCCGTGATCATCGCGACAGGCATGACAACCGTCCCCTCGTACGCCTCGTGCCCCGTGGGGCTCCGACGCCCTCAACGTAGGAACCCCACGGACCCCCGCGCCTCGGCCATCGGCCGCAGCCGCCCGAGGCACTTCGGCCTAGGGCTCAGGCCCCACCACAAGGGCGTCCACAGCCCGATACGGAGCCGGAACCCCCGCCGGTACGGTGAGGGCATGACTCATCGCCCGCCCTCGGGCCTCGCCGCGGTCAGCGCCGCGCTGCTCGCCATGAGCCGGCACCTCGAAATGCGGGACGTCCTCAAGACGATCGTCGCCTCCGCCCGCGAGCTGCTGGACGCCGAGTACGCGGCCCTGGGCGTCCCGGACGACCACGGCGGCTTCGCCCAGTTCGTCGTCGACGGGGTCAGCGACGAGCAGTGGAAGGCCATCGGCCCGCTGCCCCGCCAGCACGGCATCCTCGCGGCGATGCTCCATGAGGCGAAGCCCCAGCGGCTGGCCGACGTACGCCAGGACCCCCGGTTCGAGGGCTGGCCCGACGCCCACCCCGACATGTCCGACTTCCTCGGGCTGCCCATCCAGGACGGCGACGAGACCATCGGCGCGCTCTTCCTCGCCAACAAGCGCTGCCCCCGGCCCACGGGCGGCTGCGGCTTCACCGAGGAGGACGAGGAGCTCCTCGGGATCCTCGCCCAGCACGCGGCGATCGCCCTCACCAACGCCAGGCTCTACGAACGCAGCCGCGAGCTCACGATCGCCGAGGAGCGCTCACGGCTCGCCCACGAACTGCACGACGCCGTCAGCCAGAAGCTCTTCTCGCTCCGGCTCACCGCCCAGGCCGCCGCCGCCCTCGTCGACCGCGACCCGGCCCGGGCCAAGGGCGAGCTCCAGCAGGTCGCCACCCTGGCGGGGGAGGCCGTGGACGAGCTGCGCGCCGCCGTCGTCGAGCTGCGCCCCGCCGCCCTGGACGAGGACGGCCTGGTCGCCACGCTCCGTACGCAGGTCCAGGTCCTGGACCGCGCCCACACCGCCCGGGTCACCTTCGAGAGCACCGGGGTGCGCGCCCTCCCGTCGGCCCAGGAGGAGGCGATGCTCCGGGTCGCGCAGGAAGCCCTGCACAACGCCCTGCGTCACTCGGGCGCCGCCCGGGTCACCGTCACGCTCGGCCGTGAGGCCGCCTCCGTCGTGCTCCGGATCACCGATGACGGCCGAGGCTTCGACACCCAGGTGATCCGGAGCGCCGGACGTCATCTCGGCCTCGTCTCGATGCGGCACAGGGCCGGCAGCGTCGGAGGCCGGCTCGCGGTCGAATCGGAGCCCGGAGAGGGCACCACTATCCGTATGGAGGTCCCCTGTGGCTGACAAGACGATCAAGGTGCTGCTGGTCGACGACCACCAGGTGGTCCGCAGGGGACTGCGCACCTTCCTGGAGGTCCAGGACGACATAGAGGTCGTGGGGGAGGCGTCGGACGGGGCCGAGGGAGTCGCCAGGACGGAGGAGCTGCGCCCCGACGTGGTCCTGATGGACATCAAGATGCCGGGTACGGACGGCATCGAGGCGCTGCGCAGGCTCAGGGAGCTGGAGAACCCGGCCAAGGTCCTGATCGTCACCAGCTTCACCGAACAGCGCACCGTCGTCCCGGCCCTGCGGGCGGGGGCCTCGGGTTACGTGTACAAGGACGTGGACCCGGACGCCCTCGCGGGCGCCATCCGCTCGGTGCACGCGGGCCATGTCCTGCTCCAGCCGGAGGTCGCCGACGCGCTGCTGGCCCAGGAGGACACGGGCGGTGGCACGGGCCGGGGCAGCACCCTGACCGAGCGGGAGCGCGAGGTGCTCGGGCTGATCGCCGACGGGCGCTCCAACCGGGAGATCGCCAGGGCGCTCGTCCTGTCGGAGAAGACCGTGAAGACCCATGTCTCGAACATCCTGATGAAGCTCGATGTGGCGGACAGGACCCAGGCGGCCCTGTGGGCGGTCCGGCACGGGGCGGCGAGCTGACAGCCCTGGGGAGAAGCGGAGTGCCGTCGGACAAGCGGACGGGTCGCCTCCAGTCCGAGATTCATACTGTCGGGTGTATGTCACCCGGATGGCGCATCCTCCGCCGTGCGGACGGCGTTCTCCATGCATGCCGCGGCGGTCGGCCGCGGCGATGCGAGGAGGATCCTGAAGTGAAGAACCTGAAGAAGGCCGCAGCCGTCACCATGATCGCGGGCGGAATCATCGCCGCCGGTGCCGGAGCCGCCTCCGCCACGGGCCACGGCGGCGGCGCCGGTGCCCACGGCACGGCCGCGGGCTCCCCGGGCGTCATCTCGGGCAACGTGGTCCAGGTCCCGGTGCACGTCCCGGTCAACGTGGTCGGCAACACGGTCAACGTGGTGGGTCTGCTCAACCCGGCCTTCGGAAACCTCGGCCTGAACGGCTGACCGACGCCTCACCCCTCACCCCCCGGCCGCCGTGCGGACTCGACCGAGCCCGCACGGCGGCCGACGGCGTTACGGCGCACCGGTCTCCTGCCCGGCGGCCGAGGGCGGACCGGCCGCGCTGGTTTCCCGCCCGGCGGCCGACGCCGTGCCGGCCGCGCTGGTCTCCCGCCCGGCGGCCGACGCCGTGCCGGCCCGAGGCCCTACCGCCCCCGCTCCTCCACATACGCGTTGTACGCCGCGACCTGCGCCCGCCGCGCCGTCCGCTCCACCGGCCGCAGCGCCTCGCCCCTGGCCGCGATCTCCGAGGCGCTCACCGCGCCGCCGTGCCCGTTCTCATGGGCCACCGCCACCAGCAGCCCCACCCGCTGAGCCAGCTCCAGCACCCGTACCGCACGCGGCGGATACCCCGGCGCCAGGACCTCGCGCCCCCGCTCCGCCCGGGCCCGGTACGCGTCCACGGCGGCCTCGGCGACCGGGCCGGAAGCGGCGACATCCAGCCGCGACAGCACCGCCGTCGCATCCCGCAGGGCCTCGGCGAGTTCCCGCTCCGCCTCGCTCAGCGACGGCACATCGGCGGGCGGCGCCTCCCGTACGGGCAGACAGCGCCACACCACCTCGACATGCACGTCACCGGCGGGCCCCGCCTCGCTCACCTCCGGCACGAGCCCGTACGGAGCCCCGGAGGTGACGACCGCCTCCTCCGCCTCCAGCGCCCTCGCGTTGAAGTCCGGCGGGCCGCTGAGCCCCAGCGGATGTCCTGGCACCGGCAGCGCGACCCGGAAACCGGTCGCCCCCAGCCCCCTCAGCCGACCGAGCGCCAGCGTGAGCCCCACCGGCCCCGTCTCACCCGGCAGCCCCTCGACGCGGTGCACCGCGTCCTCGCCGACGATCGCGAGCGCCGCGTCGTCAGGTGACACAAGTCCGGCCAAAAGCGCGTTTCCCCATGCGGCAAGCCGCCCTGAGCGTGGTTCCGAAAGCATGGGAACAGCCTAGGGAACGGCCCCAGGGCCTGAGCACTCTTCGGGTGGCGTAGGTTTTCCCTGGGAGCTGTGCCCACAGGCACGCGACGATCTCGACACTGTATGGGGAGACAACGCGCCATGAGCGATGTACTGGAGCTGGTGGACGTATCCGTGGTCCGCGACGGACGCGCTCTGGTGGACGACGTCTCCTGGTCGGTCAAGGAGGGGGAGCGCTGGGTCATCCTCGGCCCGAACGGCGCCGGCAAGACCACGCTCCTCAACATCGCGTCCAGCTATCTCTTCCCCTCCACTGGTTCGGCCAAGATCCTCGGCGAGCGGCTCGGCGGGGTCGGCACCGACGTCTTCGAGCTCCGGCCCCGCATCGGCATCGCCGGTGTCGCGATGGCCGAAAAGCTCCCCAAGCGCCAGACCGTGCTGCAGACGGTGCTCACCGCCGCGTACGGCATGACCGCAACCTGGCACGAGGACTACGAAGCCGTCGACGAGGAGCGCGCCCGCGCCTTCCTCGACCGCCTCGGCATGACCGAGTTCCTCGACCGCAAGTTCGGCACGCTCTCCGAGGGCGAGCGCAAGCGCACCCTCATCGCCCGCGCCATGATGACCGACCCCGAGCTGCTCCTCCTCGACGAGCCCGCCGCCGGGCTCGACCTCGGAGGACGCGAGGACCTGGTCCGCCGCCTCGGCCGGCTGGCCCGTGACCCGTACGCCCCCTCCATGGTCATGGTCACCCACCACGTCGAGGAGATCGCCCCCGGCTTCACCCACGTCCTGATGATCCGCCAGGGCAAGGTGCTGGCCGCCGGCCCCATGGAGACCGAGCTCAGCTCCCGGAACCTCTCCCTCTGCTTCGGCCTGCCCCTCGTCGTCGAGCACCACGGCGACCGCTACACCGCCCGCGGTCTGCCCCTCGGCGGGTAGTCGCACCACGGCCAACCTCTCCTGCGCCCTGTCGGCGAGCGCACTCGCGGTCCTACGATGACCCTGTGGACATCGACGCGTGGGTGTGGTGGCTGATCGGCGCGGTGGGACTGGGCATTCCCCTCGTCCTGACCGCGATGCCCGAATTCGGGATGTTCGCCGTCGGGGCGGTGGCCGCTGCCGTCATCGCGGCCCTCGGAGGCAGCATCGTCGCCCAAGTCCTGGTCTTCGTCGTGGTGTCGGTGGCGCTGGTCGCCGTCGTACGCCCCATCGCGGCCAGGCATCGTTCGGGCCGGCCGGGGGAAGCCACCGGGATCGACGCCCTGAAGGGCCGTCAAGCCGTGGTGCTGGAACGGGTCACCTCCAGCGGCGGGCGAATCAAGCTCGCCGGTGAGGTCTGGTCGGCCCGGACGCTCGACAGCGACCAGGTCTTCGAACCGGGCGACCAGGTCGACGTCGTGGACATCGACGGTGCAACGGCCGTCGTCATGTGAGCGAACCGGTCACGCGGCAGCCCGCAGTCTGCCAAACTCGAAGTCGATCATCATGGGAATGCAACTGTCATGACCCCTATGACAGTTCGACCTCGATCACCGCGATCCGTCGGCAACCGAAGGGCACGAGGCACACGATGCAACCGATCATCATCGTCCTGATCATTCTGGTGGTGCTCGTCTTCATCGCCCTGATCAAGACGATCCAGGTCATCCCGCAGGCCAGTGCCGCCATCGTCGAGCGCTTCGGCCGCTACACCCGCACCCTCAACGCCGGGCTGAACATCGTCGTCCCGTTCATCGACTCGATCCGCAACAGGATCGACCTCCGTGAACAGGTCGTCCCCTTCCCGCCGCAGCCGGTGATCACCCAGGACAACCTCGTCGTCAACATCGACACCGTCATCTACTACCAGGTGACCGACGCCCGCGCCGCGACGTACGAGGTCGCCAGCTACATCCAGGCGATCGAGCAGCTCACCGTCACCACCCTGCGCAACATCATCGGCGGAATGGACCTGGAGCGGACCCTGACCTCCCGCGAGGAGATCAACGCCGCACTGCGCGGAGTCCTCGACGAGGCCACCGGCAAGTGGGGCATCCGCGTCAACCGCGTCGAGCTCAAGGCCATCGAGCCGCCCACCTCCATCCAGGACTCGATGGAGAAGCAGATGCGCGCCGACCGTGACAAGCGCGCCGCGATCCTCACCGCGGAAGGCATCAGGCAGTCCGCGATCCTCACCGCGGAGGGAGAGAAGCAGTCCGCGATCCTCCGCGCGGAGGGCGAGGCCAAGGCATCGGCCCTGCGCGCCGAGGGCGAGGCCCAGGCCATCCGTACGGTCTTCGAGTCCATCCACGCCGGGGACCCGGACCAGAAGCTCCTCTCGTACCAGTACCTCCAGATGCTTCCGAAGATCGCCGAGGGCGACGCCAACAAGCTCTGGATCGTGCCCAGCGAGATCGGCGACGCGCTCAAGGGCCTCAGCGGGGCCTTCGGCAACCTCGGCAGCGGCGCCCCCGGCTTCAACACGGGAACGGAACGCCGGGAGCAGCCCCCGGTCGACTGACCGCGAAGCACCTTCATGCATGATCGGTGAGGCCCCTCGACCTTCATGGCGGGGAGGCATCACTGACCATCGAAGGGGATGGCCTTGTCCATCTGGGAGATTCTCGCGGTCTTCGCGGCCGGCGTCGGCGCGGGCACCATCAACACCATCGTCGGCTCGGGCACGTTGATCACCTTTCCGGTGCTCCTCGCCACCGGCCTGCCACCGGTCACCGCGACCGTGTCCAACGCGCTCGGGCTCATCCCGGGCTCCATCAGCGGAGCGATCGGCTACCGCGAGGAACTCACCGGCCAGCGCCGCCGGATACTCAAGCTGAGCGCCGGCGCGCTGATCGGCGGACTCACCGGGGCCACGCTCCTGCTCGCACTGCCCTCCACGGCGTTCGAGACGATCGTCCCCGTCCTGGTGGCCCTCGCGCTCGTCCTGGTCATCCTGCAGCCCCGCATCAGCAAGGCCGTCCAGCGCCGCCGCGAGCAGAAGGGCACCACCGCCCGCCCCGACGGGGGGCCGCTGCTCTTCGTCGGCCTGACGCTCGCCAGTGTGTACGGCGGCTACTTCACGGCGGCCCAGGGCATCATCTACCTCTCCCTGATGGGCATGCTGCTCGACGACACGATGCAGCGTCTCAACGCCGTCAAGAACGTCCTCGCCGCCGTCGTCAACAGCGTGGCCGCCCTCTTCTTCCTCTTCGTCGCGGACTTCGACTGGACGGCTGTCGTACTCATCGCGGTGGGCTCAGCGATCGGCGGCCAGATAGGCGCCAAGGTCGGCCGCCGGCTCAGCCCGCGCCTCCTGCGCGCCCTGATCGTGGTCGTCGGTACCGCCGCCATCGTGCAGCTGCTGCTGCGCTGACGCACCGAAGCCCGCCCCCTCGGGTGACGAGGGGACGGGCTCCGCGACCGTTCGTCCGCGGTGGTCAGGCCGCCGAGCGCGCCAGCCACTCCGGCAGCGCCGACCGGTCACCGGCTCCCAGCGCGAGCAGCATCGCGTCCGCGGGCGACGGCACGAAGGGCTGACGCAGCAGGGGCATGCCCGCCTGCTCGGGAGTCCGGGCCGCTTTGCGGTGGTTGTCCTCGGCGCACGAGGCCACGGTGTTCAGCCAGGTGTCCTGGCCGCCCTGGGCCCGCGGCACGACGTGGTCCACCGTGCTCGCCCGCCGCCCGCAGTACGCGCACCGGTGCTGGTCCCGTATGAGGACGCCCCTCCTGGACCACGGGGCGTGTCTTCGGAACGGCACCCGTACGTACCGGCAGAGCCTGATCACCCGGGGCACCGGAAGATCCACGGCGGCACCCCGCATACGGAGGCCGGGATGCGACTGCTCGACGACGGCCTTGTCCTGGAGGATCAGAACCACCGCACGGTTGAGCGTCACCGTCGACAGCGGCTCGAAGCTCGCGTTGAGCACCAGTGTGTCCCGCATCCTGCCCACCTCCCGTGTGCCGCCCGTCAGTCGGCGGGCCCGGTTCAACTCTGTCCGGGCGAGCCGTGATGGACAACGCAATAAAAAGTGCCCTGCCCTGATCTCTCCAAGACCAGGGCAGGGCAAACAGGAGGCGAACCTTCAGCTTTCCGGCGAGGCGTACTCCCCGATCAGCTGGGCGCGGCCCAGGGTGTGGAACCGCAGGTTGAATCCGACCGCCGCGGGCGACGCGTCACTGTCGGGACCGAGCTTCTCGGTGTCCACCGCGTACACGGTGAAGACATAGCGGTGGTTCTCGCCGGCCGGCGGCGCGGCACCGCCGAACTCCTTCGACCCGTAGTCGTTGCGCGCCTGCACGGCACCCTGGGGCAGCCCATCGAACGCCCCGCTGCCGGCCCCGGCCGGGAGCTCCGTGACCGAGGCCGGGATGTCGAAGAGCACCCAGTGCCAGAACCCGCTGCCCGTCGGCGCGTCCGGGTCGAAGCACGTCACGGCGAAGCTCTTCGTCCCCGCGGGGAATCCCTCCCACCGCAACTGCGGCGAGGTGTTCCCCGCAGCGAACACCTGGGCATCGGCCAGCACGGCGCCCGGCGCGAGGTCCTCGCTCACCACGGTGAAGGAAGCGACCTCGGGATGGAAGTCGTGCGGCAGCGGCGCCCTCTTCGGCTCGGTCACGTCAGCACCTCTCCTGATCGGCAACGGTCTCCCCACCGACCTTAGGGGGTGTCAGAGCCAGTTGCGCTGGCCGCCGACCTGCGCGAGCCACTGGTTGAGGTACGCGGCCCAGTCCGTGCCCTGGTAGTCGTCGAGACCGACCTTGAACGAACGGAAGGAGTCGCTGCCCTCGCTGAAGAGGCCCGGCTTCTTGTCCATCTCCAGGACGACGTCCATCTCACGGTCGTCCGCGATGAACGTCAGCTCCACCTGGTTCAGCCCGCGGTACTGCTGCGGCGGGAAGAACTCGATCTCCTGGTAGAACGGCAGGCGCTGGCGGGTGCCGCGGATGTGGCCCCGCTCCATGTCGGCGGACCGGAAACCGAAGCCGAGCTGCCCGAAGGCGTCCAGGATGGCCTGCTGGGCGGGGAGCGGGTGCACGTTGACCGGGTCGAGGTCACCGGAGTCCACCGCGCGGGCGATCTCCAGCTCCGTCGTCACCCCGATGTTCATGCCGCGCAACTGCTGCCCGCCGAGCACGGTGATCGGAGTCTCCCAGGGGATCTCCAGCCCGAACGGGACGACGTGCACCGCACCGGCCTTCACCTCGAAGGCACCGCCCAGCCGCAGCTTGGTGAACTCGATGTCCTGCTTGGTCTCCTGGTCCGTGCCCTCGACCTCGACCCGTGCCTGCATGCCGACCGAGAGACCCTCGATCTGCTGGTCGACGGAACCGCCCTGGATCCGCACCTCGCCCTGGACGACCCCACCGGGGACGACATTGAGTTCGGTCAGTTCGGTCTCGACGGAAGCACCGCCGGCACCCATGCTCGCGAGCAGCCGCTTGAAGCCCATGTTTTCCTCCTTGTTCCTGACCCCTACATACGCGCCACGACCGTAGCCGGTTCCCGAAGCGCCGAGCCCAGTACCCTCGGACGCCATGAACGAGGGCATGGAGCGCACGCCGCTCACGCGGGACTTCTTCGACCGGCCGGTCCTGGAGGTGGCACCGGATCTCCTGGGCCGCGTCCTTGTCCGGACCACCGACGCGGGCCCGATGGAGCTCCGGCTGACGGAGGTCGAGGCGTACGCGGGCGAGATCGACCCGGGCTCCCACGCCTTCCGCGGCCGCACGGCCCGCAACAGCGTGATGTTCGGCCCGCCCGGCCACTCCTACGTCTACTTCACGTACGGGATGTGGCACTGCCTCAATCTGGTGTGCGGCCCCGAAGGCCGCGCGAGCGGTGTCCTGCTCCGGGCGGGCGAGATCGGTGTCGGCGCCGAGCAGGCACGCACACGTCGATTCTCGGCCCGGAACGACAGAGAACTGGCCAAAGGCCCGGCGCGGCTGGCCACGGCCCTCGACGTGGACCGGGCGCTGAACGGCGTCGACGTGGTGGCCGGCCCGCAGGGACCGCTGTCCGTGCTCACGGGCACCCCACCACCTCGCGACCAGGTACGGAGCGGTCCTCGTACGGGTGTCGGGGGTGACGGCTCCCATCAGCCGTGGCGCTTCTGGATCGACGGAGACCCGACGGTGAGCCCGTACAGGGCCCATGTGCCACGCCGACGGTCAACTTGACTCGCCCCTGCCGTTTCCCTAATGTAGTCCGAGCCGCTTGAACGGATGCAGTTGTCGGCGCGGTCCATCGGACCGGGTCGAGGCATCGTGAGAGGGCCAACCACTACCTACGATTCACCCCTTGCGGGTGCAATTTCGGCATGCCGGAATTCGCCCATCGACTCGATTATGAGTCGCAGTGGAAATCGGTTAACGTAGTGAACACGCCGAAAGGCAAAGGCCACTCCACAGGCCGCCGGAATCAAATTCGGACCGGAAACGGAACGAAAGAGAGTCTGGTAAAGTTGGAACCGCCGGAAAGGGAAACGCGAAAGCGAAGAACTGGAAAGCGAAACAAGCAGTAACCCGCTTCGACCGGGAATCGG
>NZ_JBSFDD010000052.1:0-15073 GCF_053593715.1 Streptomyces sp. NPDC002125
TACGAGGCGTCCGCGTCCGGGCGCAGCGCGGCCACCAGTCCGCTCGCGTGCGCGTGCTGGAAGGCGTACGAGGCGTGGCGGTAGCGCGCCGCGGGGCGGTCAGTCGTCCTGGTCGTGGCCGCGGTGTTCCGCGGCGATACCGAAGCGGCGCCGTTCGCCCTGAGCAGATGCCGCCGAGCGGATCGACGATACGGAACTGATCACCTGCTCCTCGACCGCCTGCTCCTCGCTCTCGAGTCGTTGCAGGTCAGCGGCGGAGACCAGTGCCACGAGCGGCTTTCCGTGCCGCGTCACGACCACTCTCTCGCCGCCGTATACAACGCGGTTGATCAGCTCGGCGAGCTCTGCGCGGGCTTGCGTCACCGGAATCTCGTAGGCCATAGTCCCCATCATAACCTTCTGTACGTCCTGTACATTTTTTACGTACGAGGTCGTACGGGCCGGTTCCGCCTGTGGTGATTCCGAGGAGAGGCTCCGTCATGTTCCGTCCAGCCGCCCGGCATGTCCTGCCCGAGTTCACCGAGCGCACCGCATACGGCTCCCGGAGCATGGATCCGTACTCGAAGCTGATGTCCGAGCGCATCGTCTTCCTCGGCACACCCGTCGACGACACAGCCGCGACCGATCTCATCGCCCAGTTCATGTATCTGGAGCACGCGGACCCGGACCGGCCGCTGTCGCTCTACATCAACTCGCCCGGCGGGTCCTTCAACGCCATGACGGCGGTCTACGACACCATGCTCTACCTGACCTGCGAGGTGGAGACCTTCTGTCTCGGGCAGGCGGGCTCAAGTGCCGCCGTGCTGCTCGCGGCCGGGGCGCCCGGCCACCGACATGCTCTGCCCGGCGCCCGGGTAGTCATCCAGCAACCCGCGCTGGACGAGCCGGTGCACGGCCAGCCGTCCGATCTCGAGATCACGGCACGCGAGTTGGCGCGTGAGCGCGAGCTGCTCACGGCCATGCTGGCCCGTCACACCGGGCGTTCCACGCGGGAGATCAGCGCCGCCGTCGAACGGGACACCATCCTCGACGCCCCGGCCGCCCTGGCGTTCGGGCTGGTGGACCACGTCGTGGAGAACCGCACGCCGTCCCAGCCACCGCATGCCGCGAGGTGAACGCCCGATGCTCACCCCCCAGTTCCCGCCGCTCCCCGCGCTGACCCGCGCCGAGGCCGAGTTCATCGACTGCTATCTGGAGGTGCTCGACCAGCTCGGGCGCATCAACCCCGCCCGCGGCAGCGACACCTACGGCGCGCTCCGGGCGGCCCAGGCGCTCGCCTCGCGGGCCACGGCCCTCCGTGACGCGCTCGTGCTGATGCACGAGCGGGGCGAGTCGCAGATCCACGCGGAGACACTGGCCAGGGCGTTACGGGTGTTGGACGGGGAGCGCCGGGCGGGGCGGGTCGCCCTGCCTCCGGCCGCGTCGAGTTGATCACTCGCGGAGCCCGACTCGGGCGCCGCGCCCGCGACGACACGCCCGGCCGGGCGATGAGTTTTCCTCGCTCGATCGGCGTAGGAGCTCCCCCGCCCGAGGGACAGCCCAACTTGCGCATCAAGCGCGGACGCTGAACGGAATCTCTTGTTCCGCCGCTGGTACACGGCTGGTCGGGCAGCACCGCCCCGGCAGAGCTCCCGCCGCGTCCACCCGAACGGATCAGTGGTGACGACTCTCACATATCGGAACTTCAGCGAGGAAAACCGACAGCGCGTGCGTAAAGATCCCTGGGACGACAAGCCCCCGCCACCGCGGCGGGGCGGTCCGGGCGGACGCCGAGTCCTGCCGCCGTCCGGATGCCTGGTCGACAGGAGTGGATCGGCAGGAGTGGAGGACCCGAGCACAACGGGCCGCCCGGACATCCGGACGGTCCTCGGGGTGAAGCCGCTTCGCGCGGCCGGGCAACTTCGCCAGCCCGAACCCGACAGGTCATCCTTCACAGGCGGCTGACGAAGGGTTGCGCATGTCTGCGCAGGTTCATGTCCCGTCTCTTCTCGCCCGGGTCGGTACGGCGTCGGTTCTCACATTCGCCGTCGGCACGACGATGCTGGCCCCCGGACTCGTCGACGAGGCCGAAGCCGCGGCCCACTCGACGAAGGCGCTCAACATCGCCGCCTCGAAGAAGGGTGCACCGTACAGATGGGGGGCCACGGGCCCGCACCGGTTCGACTGCTCCGGCCTCACCCTCTATTCGTTCAAGAAGGCGGGGAAGAAACTCCCCCGCACGGCCCAGCAGCAGTACAACAAGACCCGCCATATCTCCAGGTCGCAGCGGAAACGCGGCGACCTGGTCTTTTTCCACGCGGGGCGCAGTGTGTACCACGTCGGCATCTACGCCGGCAGCGGCAAGATCTGGCACTCACCGAAGACCGGCGCGGTGGTCCGCCTGGAGCGGATCTGGTCGAACAACGTCTGGTACGGGAGGGTCCGCTGACCCTTCTCCCCCGCCGGCGCTGACCCTTCTCCCCCGCCGGTTCAGTGCAGCAGGGGCCCTGTCACCAGCACGAGCCCCAGCGCGGTGAGCGCCGTGCCGCTGCCGCCCTCGATCGCGCGGGCGGTACGCGGCCGGCGCAGCCACCGCCCGAGGCGGTCCACCAGCAGCGCCACGGCCGGGAACCAGACGAGCGCGAGAAGTACCACCACCGAGGCCAGCAGCAGGGTCCGGGGAAGGGGCGCCGAGCCCTCGGGGACGAACTGGGGCAGCAGGCTGAGGAAGAGCACGGGCGCCTTCGGATTGAGGGCGTTGGTGAGAAAGCCCTGGCGCAACGACCGCGCCGGCCCCATTGCCGTACCGCCGGCCGGCCCCTCGTCGGCGCCCGATCCCCCGGTGGTGCGGCGACGCATCGCGTACAGGCCGCTGAGGCCGAGATAGAGCACATAGGCGCCGCCGAGCAGCTGGACGGTGCGGAACAGCACCGGCATGGTCACGAGCACGGCGGCGAGTCCGGCGACGGCCAGCGCGGTGTGTACCAGCAGCCCTCCGGCGACCCCCACCGCGGTGGCGAGCCCGGACCGGCGGGATGCGAGTGCGTTGCGTACGACGACGGTGAAGTCCGCGCCGGGGAGCGCGACCATTCCTGCGGCGACGGCCACGAAAGCGAGCAGTTGTGCGTCCATGCGTACACCCTGACCGCTCGAAGCCTTTAGCGTGTACTTGCAATCTTCTGGGTCTGCCAAAAGGAATGCTTAATGTATGACCCGACGAGGCTGGCCGCGCTGGTGGCGGTGGCCGAGGCCGGCTCGATCACACGGGCGGCCGCGCGGCTGGGCTACACCGCGCCCGCGCTCTCGCAGCAGCTGGCCAAGCTGGAGCGGGAGGCCGGGGCCGCGCTGCTGGTCCGGCACCACCGCGGGGCGCGGCTGACGGCTGCCGGGGAGCTGCTGGCCGGGCGGGCCAGGCGGGTCCTGGACGAGATGGACCAGGCGCGGCACGAGCTGGCCCGCCTCGCCGGGCTGTCGGGCGGGCGGCTGCGGGTCGGCACCTTCGTGACGGCCGGCATCCATCTGCTGCCGCCGGTGCTCACCGCCTTCCGCCGCGCCCACCCCGATGTCGAGCTGACCGTCACGGACTACGAGCCGCCCGCCGGGGTGGCCGCGGTGGCGGCGGGCGAGGTGGATCTGGCGCTGACCCACGCCTACGAACCGGCGGCCCCCGATCCGCTGCCCGCGGGGGTGCACGCCGAGCCGCTGCTCGTCGAGGAGCTGGTGCTCGTCACCGCGCTCGGGCAGATGCTGTCCGAGGGCACCGGCCCGCTGCCGGTCTCGGAGCTGGCCGGCCGCCCGCTGATCAGCAGCGCGCCGGCGCATCCGCCCCGGCGCGGGGTGGAACGCGCGCTGGCCGACGCGGGGGCGGCCCCCGCCGTGGTGTGCGAGTCCCCGGGCTACGCACTGGTGTGCGCCCTGGTCAGCGCGGGCATCGGCGTGGCGGTCGTACCGGAGATGGTCGCGGCGATGTCGCCGACACCTCTGGCCGTACGGCGCCTCGAACCGGCGGCGTTCCGGCGGACGATCTCCGTGGCGCACCGGGGGGACCGGAACACGGCGGCCGCTGCGACGCTGATGGCGCTGCTGCGCAGCGGCTTCGGCCGGGCCTCCGCGCCGTAGGCGCCGTGTTCATGGCCCGGTGATCACCCCGCGCCTCCCCCTCAGGTCTGCGCGGGGACGGCCCAGGGAAGAGCGATCGACACGGTCTTGCCGCCGTCGGGTGTGGGGCTGACGCTGAGACGTCCGCCGCACTGCTTGGCGAGGGCCCGGATGATCACCATGCCCCGGCCGTTGTCCTGTCTGACCGCAGCGGGCAGGCGCTGGGGCCAGCGGGGGTGACTGTCCGTCACTCCGAGGTAGAGCTCGACGTCCCGGTCCAGGCGGAGGTCCACGGTGAACGTGGGTGACTGCCCGAAGGTGTGCTGCACAGCATTGGTGGCCAGTTCCGAGACGATCAGCCGGATGTCGTCGGCGGTCTCGCTGCCTTCGGCCAGGCCCCATTCGGCGAGCACCCGTGCGACGTGTCTCCGGGCCTCGGACACCGAGGCCGGGTCGCTCGGCAGGGTCACGGTTGCTTCCTGATGGTCTGCCATGGCGACGCCGTCCCTTTCCCGCCTGACCGACCCGCGATCGGCCTGGACTGTGCTTCGCGCCAGACTGCCACCGATGCTCCCCGCGCGGGTGCGATCCACCAAGATATGCATATATCTGTCGCCCATTCCGGTGAACTCTCCCCCGTAGCCGTACACACGCACCACACTGGCCCCTTTCCTGGCTGTCCCGTGGAGGACGGCCCTCCGCACAAGGGAAGGAGGCCGGTATGCGGCACGGCCCCGTGGTACGCCGTCGCAAGCTCGGGGAGGAACTGCGCAGCCTGCGCCACACCTCAGGACTCACCAGCCGGGACGCCGCCGTGATGCTGGGCTGGAACCAGTCGAAGGTGAGCCGGATCGAGACGGGGGCGAGCGGGGTGACTCCCGCCGACGTGACCCGGCTGCTGGACGCCTACGGCGTGGACGACGCACACCTGCGTTCACTGCTCCAGACGCTCGCGGGCTCGGCGGGCGGCGGCGGAAGCGGCTGGTGGCACGCCTATCGCGGACTCATCCCGCCCCAGTACCGCGACTTCATCAGCCTGGAGTCCCAGGCCTGCGAAGCCCGCACCCTGGAGACCTCGGTGGTACCGGGGTTGCTGCAGACCGCCGACTACGCGCGAGCGGTGACCCGGTCCTCGCTGGACGGGCTCCCGCCCGCACAGCTCGACTCCCTGGTGGAGGTCAGACTCGCCCGGCAGAGCGTCCTGTACTCACCGGGGCCGCTACGGTTCAGCGCCGTGCTCGACGAGGCCGTGCTCCGGCGGCGGGTCGGCGGCCCCGAGGTCATGCGGGATCAGCTGCACCACCTGGCACGTTCGGCTCAACTTCCCCACGTGACACTGCAGTTACTGCCGTTCGAGGCGGGGAGCTATGTCGGGCTCACCGGGCCTTTCGTTATCTTCTCCTTTCCGAGCACTTCTGATCTGGATGTGGTCACTCTTGACCATTTGACGAGTAGTCTCTATCTGGAGCGGAGAGAAGACCTTGAGGCGTACAGCTCGGCCTTCCGTACGTTGCAGGCCCACGCGCTGTCGCCGGAACGTTCGCTGGACCTCATCGCCGCAGTAGGCCGCGGCGATTAGGCGGAACTTCAGACTGCCCGAGGGGGGCACGATGTCCGACCGTCCCGCACAGTCCGCACCCAGGTGGCGGCGCAGCAGCCGCAGCACCGGGATGAACAACTGCGTGGAAGCAGCGCTGCTCGGGGAGGATCTCCTGGCCGTACGGGACTCCAAGGACGAGGCGCTCCCACCTCTGCGCTTCTCCGGGACGGCGTGGATGTCCTTCGTGACCGGACTCCACGGCCCCCGGGTCGGCTGACCAGGACTGCCGTCCCGGGGCAACGGTGCTGTGGCGCCTCCGGATTCAGCCGGTCGGGGGCGCCGTCGAGACGATCGTGCTCACGGCGGCCTCGATCTGGTCCCGCGTCAGGTCGGCCCGCGCGGTCAGCCGGAGCCGTGAGATCCCGTCCGGCACCGACGGCGGCCGGAAGCATCCCACCGCGAGCCCGGCCTCCCGGCAGTCCGCCGCCCAGCGCAGGGCCGCCTCCGGCGAGGGCGCGCGTACCGACACGACGGCGGCGTCGGGGCGTACGGCGGTCAGGCCCGCCGCGGTCAGCCGGCCGTGCAGGTCGAGGGCGACCGCGCCTGCCCTGGCCGCGCGTTCCGGCTCCCGGCGCAGCAGCCGGAGCGCGCCGAGCGCGCCACCGGCGGCGGCCGGCGCGAGGCCGGTGTCGAAGATGAACGTGCGGGCCGTGTTGACCAGGTGGCTGATGACCCGGGCGGGCCCGAGGACCGCTCCGCCCTGGCTGCCCAGCGACTTGGAGAGGGTGAGCGTGGCGACGATTCCCTCACCGCCCGCGAGACCGGCGGCGGCGAGCGCGCCGCGCCCTCCCTCGCCCAGGACCCCCAGTCCGTGCGCGTCGTCCACCAGGAGGGCGGCGCCCGCGTCCCGGCAGGCGACGGCCAGTGCGGGGAGCGGGGCCGCGTCGCCGTCCACCGAGAAGACCGAGTCGGTCACGGCCAGCGCCCGCCCCCCGTGGGCGCGGAGCGTCTTGCGCACGGCGTCGGGGTCCGCGTGCGGCACCACAGCGGTCGTGGCCCGGGAGAGCCGGCAGCCGTCGACGATCGAGGCGTGGTTGCCCGCGTCGGACACGATGAGCCAGTCGTGTCCGGTGAGCGCGGTGAGGGCCGCGAGGTTGGCGGCGTAACCGGAGGAGAACACCAGGGCCGCTTCGAATCCGCAGAAGTCGGCGAGTTCCCGCTCCAGTTCGGCGTGGAGTGCGGTGGAGCCGGTGACCAGACGGGAGCCCGTGGAACCCGCGCCCCACTCCCGCGCAGCGTCCGCCGCGGCCGAGGTGACCTCGGGGTGCCGGGTCAGCCCCAGGTAGTCGTTGCCGGCCAGGTCCAGCACTCCGGCCTCGGCGGGCCTCGGGCGCAGCGTCCGGACGAGTCCGGCGTCTGCCCGGCGGCGCGCCGCGTCGTCGATCCAGTCGAATGGGGCGTAGGACATGAGCGGGTCCCTTTTGTAGGCAGCTCACAGACCCTAACCGGGTGCGCAACAGGCCAGGGTGTGGCAATACACACAGCATCGGCCGGCTCTCCTGTCCGGTTCCTCCTTGGCCGATGGCGGTGCGGTACGTCAGGATCAAGGCCATGGACCTGCTGAACACGCTGGTGGACAAGGGGCTGCGGCGCGAACTGCCGACCCGTGAAGAGGCGCTCGCCGTGCTGGCGACCTCCGACGACGAACTGCTCGACGTGGTGGCCGCGGCCGGAAAGGTGCGCCGCCAGTGGTTCGGCAGGCGCGTCAAGCTGAACTATCTGGTGAACCTGAAGTCCGGGCTCTGTCCCGAGGACTGCTCGTACTGCTCGCAGCGGCTCGGCTCCAAGGCCGAGATCCTCAAGTACACCTGGCTGAAACCGGACGAGGCGCAGAAAGCCGCCGCCGCGGGTGTGGCCGGTGGCGCGAAGCGCGTGTGCCTGGTGGCGAGCGGCCGGGGGCCGACCGACCGGGACATCGACCGGGTGTCGCAGACGATCGAGGCGATCAAGGATCAGCACGAGGGCGTCGAGGTGTGCGCCTGTCTCGGCCTTCTGTCGGAGGGCCAGGCCGACCGCCTCAGGTCCGCGGGCGCCGACGCGTACAACCACAACCTCAACACCTCAGAGGGTACGTACGGAGACATCACCACCACCCACACGTACGCCGACCGGGTGGACACCGTGCAGCAGGCCCAGGCCGCCGGGCTCTCGGCCTGCTCCGGTCTGATCGCCGGCATGGGCGAGACCGACGCCGATCTCGTGGACGTCGTCTTCTCCCTGCGCGCGCTGGACCCCGACTCGGTGCCGGTGAACTTCCTGATTCCCATGGAGGGCACACCGCTCGCCAAGGAGTGGCACCTCACACCGCAGCGGTGCCTTCGCATCCTGGCGATGGTCAGGTTCGTCTGCCCCGATGCCGAGGTGCGGCTCGCGGGCGGGCGTGAGGTCCATCTGCGCTCGATGCAGCCACTGGCCCTGAATCTGGTCAACTCCATCTTCCTGGGCGACTACCTGACCAGTGAGGGGCAGTCCGGGCAGACCGACCTCGACATGATCGCGGACGCCGGTTTCGAAGTGGAGGGAGCGGATACCACGACCCTTCCGGAGCACCGCGCGCAGTCGGCGGGCGGCTGCGGTTCGCACGGGAGCAGCGGCTGCGGTTCGCACGGGAGCGGCTGCGCTCCGTGCGGCGATTCCGGCTCCGCGGCGGGTGACACCTCGGAGGCATGCGGGGCCGTGGCGGCGCGCACGGAGCGGGCGCCGGAGGCCTCCGGGCCCCTGGCGGCGCGCACGGACCTGGTGGCCGTACGCCGTCGCGGTGCCGGGACGGATCTCGCGCCCAATGCCTGACCCGCTCCGCCCCGCCGAACTCCTCGCCCTGGACCGGTCCCACGTCTGGCACCCGTACGGCCCGATGCCGGGACGGCAGGAACCGCTGGTCGTGGAGTCCGCGTCCGGGGTGCGTCTCAGGCTCGCCGAACCCGCCCATGGGCAGCGCGAGTTGGTGGACGGCATGTCGTCCTGGTGGTCGGCGGTCCACGGCTACAACCATCCGGTGCTCAACGAGGCCGCCCGCGGGCAGCTGGACCGGATGAGCCATGTGATGTTCGGCGGGCTCACCCATGAGCCCGCCGTCCGGCTGGCCGCCCGGCTGGTGGAGATCACCCCTGAGCCGTTGCGGCACGTCTTCCTCGCCGACTCGGGTTCGGTCTCGGTCGAGGTCGCGGTGAAGATGTGTCTGCAGTACTGGCGCTCGGCCGGGCGGCCGGGCAAGCACCGGCTGCTGACATGGCGCGGCGGCTACCACGGGGACACCTGGCAGCCGATGTCGGTGTGCGACCCCGAGGGAGGGATGCACGAGCTGTGGTCGGGCGCCCTCCCCCGGCAGGTCTTCGCGGACGCACCCCCGGACGGCTTCGACGCCGAACCGGACGAGGCGTACGAGAGGCATCTGCGCGAACTGATCGCCTCTCACGCCGACGAGCTGGCCGCGGTGATCGTGGAGCCCGTCGTCCAGGGTGCGGGCGGGATGCGATTCCACTCGCCCGCCTACCTCCGGGTGCTCCGTGAGGCGTGCGACGCGAACGACGTGCTGCTGGTGTTCGACGAGATCGCGACCGGCTTCGGCCGCACCGGCAAGCTGTTCGCGGCCGGGCACGCCGGGGTGTCGCCGGACGTGATGTGTGTCGGCAAGGCGCTGACCGGCGGCTATCTGACACTGGCGGCGACCCTGTGCACCTCCCGGGTGGCCGAGGGCATTTCGAGCGGAGAGGTGCCGGTGCTGGCGCACGGGCCCACCTTCATGGGCAATCCGCTGGCCGCCGCCGTGGCCTGCGCCTCCGTGGACCTCCTGCTCGGCCAGGACTGGGAGCTGGAGGTCGAGCGGATCGGCAGGGCTTTGCGCCGAGGGCTGACCGGGGCCGCGGAACTGCCGGGCGTACGGGAGGTCAGGGTGCTGGGCGCGATCGGGGTCGTACAGCTCGATCACGAGGTCGACATGGAGGCGGCGACCCGCGCGGCGGTCCGCGAGGGTGTGTGGCTGCGCCCGTTCCGCGATCTCGTGTACACGATGCCGCCCTATGTGACAGGCGACGACGATGTGGCACGAATCTGCCGGGCCGTGTGCGCGGCGGCGAGGGAAGGCTGAGATGACGATTCTGGTGGTGTCCGGCACGGGCACCGAGATCGGCAAGACGATCGTGACGGCCGCGGTGGCGGCTGCCTGGCGGGACCGCAGGGTCGCCGTGCTCAAGCCCGCCCAGACCGGTCTGGCGCCGGGAGAGCCGGGGGACGCCGCGGAGGTGGTACGGCTGGCCGGCGCCCATGTGACCGCGGTCGAACTGGCCCGTTTCCCCGAGCCGTTGGCACCCGAGACGGCGGCACGCCGCGCCGGCCTCACCCCCGTACGCCCGTACGAGATCGCCGAGACGGCCCAGAAGCTGGCGACGGAGCACGACCTCGTGCTCGTCGAGGGCGCGGGCGGGCTGCTCGTGCGCTACGACGAGCAGGGGGCCACGCTCGCGGACGCCGCACGGCTGATGGCGGCGCCGGTGCTGGTCGTGGCGGCCGCGGGCCTGGGCACGCTCAACGCCACCGCGCTGACGACCGAGGCCCTGCGCTCACGCGGGCTGGTGTGCCCGGGCGTGGTGGTGGGCAGCATGCCGGCCGACCCGGATCTGGCCTCCCGGTGCAACATCGACGACCTGCCCGTCTCGGCGGGGGCGCCGCTCCTGGGCGCGGTGCCTGCCGGAGCCGGGTCACTGACTCCATCCGACTTCCGGGCCCGGGCGGCGAGTTGGCTGGCGCCGGAACTCGGAGGGAAGTTGGACCGCGCATGAGCGGCTGAGTGTGCCCGTACGGGGGAGAATCGAGGTGGAGCCGTTTCCCCGTGCTCGAAGGAGGCCCGCCATGCGTCGGCGCAGCACGAAGAGTCCTCGGGACGCGGTGCACCACCCGGTCTTTGCCCGTTTCTACGCCCGGATGAGCGTGACCGCCGATCTCAAGGCGGGGATCGTGGCCCATCGTGAGGAGCTCCTCGCCGGCCTCTCCGGCCGGGTCATCGAGATCGGCGCGGGCAACGGCCTCAATTTCGCGCACTACCCCGGGGCCGTCTCCGAGGTGATGGCGATCGAGCCGGAGCGCAATCTGCGCCGGCTGGCGACCGATGCCGCGCTGAGGGCGGAGGTACCGGTCGATGTGGTGCCGGGCACCGCGGAGGCGCTGCCGGTCAAGAGCGAGGCGTTCGACGCCGCCGTGGCCTCGCTGGTGCTGTGCACCGTACGGGATCTGCCCCGGGCGCTGGCGGAGATCAAGCGGGTGCTGAGGCCGGGCGGTGAGCTGCGCTTCTTCGAGCACACCCTGGCCCAGGGCCGGGCGCTGGCAGCGGCTCAGCGGACGGTGGACCGCACCTTCTGGCCGCTGTTCTTCGGAGGCTGCCACACCGCGCGGGACACGATCACCGCGCTGGAGGAGGCCGGCTTCGAACTGGGGGTGTACCGCCGGTTCCGCATCCCGGAACGCGGCGTGCAGCTGCCGACCACGCCGTGTGTGCTGGGCGTGGCCCGGAGGTCCGCGGTGGTGGACCGGTCGGCGGAGGCTTCGCCCTGACCGCTCGGGCGGAGCGCGTTCTCACAGGCTCCAGCGGCGCAGCTCGTCCGCGATGGCCCTGACATCGGCCTTGCCCTCCTTCACCAGCAGCGCGAGATCGCGCACCTGCTCGGGCGAGGTGATGATCTTCAGCCCGGAGGCGACGAGGTAGCCGTAGGCGACAGCGGAGGCGAACATCGCGTTCGAGTGCTCCAGCGCGGGCACATGGAGGAGAAGCTGCAGCATGGCGGCGGCCCGGGAGTGCGGATCGCTGTAGACGGGGCTGCCGAAGATCTCCGCCTCGTGCCGGCTGACTGCGGCGACGAGCGCACCCCAGTCCACGACCTGGGGATCGCCGGGCGTCTTGTGCTCGGCGACCATGAGCAGCCAGGAAAGGTCGATCTGCAGGTTCAACGGGTGCCTTTGCGCTCCGTGCCGAATTCCTCGGCGAACACCGACTCGTACTGCTTCATGAAGTCGGCCGCGGCCTCGACGAAGGTGTGTCCCACTTCGCCCGCATCCTGTTTGACGAGCTCCTCTATGTAGCGGTTCACGCTCATCCCCCGCTGCAGGGCGCGCTGTCGCGCCGCCTCGGCGGTGGCCTCGTCCACTCGAACGTTCAGCTGAGTCTTGGGCACGACATCACGCTAGCGCGCCCGCGCTAGCACTCGCAAGAGGAACGGGTACATGCGCGGCGCCGCGGGCGCCGAGACATGGGCGGGTGCGATCCGCGTTCCACGGGGTAGCTGACTCGCACGAAAAGGATCGCCGATTCCGCGCACACTCTGGTTGGCTCCCACCATGACTGATCTCGACATCCGCCCCGCCACACTCCCCGACGTCGACGCCGTACTGCGCTTCTGGCGCGAGGCCGCCGAGGGGACCAGCATCACGGACGACCACGACGGAGTCGCCGGCCTGATCGAGAGGGACCCCGAGGCCCTGATCCTCGCGGAACGCGACGGCCGCCTCGCCGGAACCGTCATAGCCGGGTACGACGGATGGCGGTGCTCCATGTACCGCCTCGCCGTGCACCCGGACTTCCGGCGCCAGGGCATCGCCACGGCGCTGATGGACGCCGCGGCGCAGCGATTCGCCGCGCTGGGCGGGCGGCGGGTGGACGCCATGGTCCTGGAGGCCAACGCTCAGGCGCACCACGCGTGGGCGGCCGGTGGCTACCATCGGGAGGACCACTGGCGGCGCTGGGTCAAGTCCCTGTGAGCGTTTCCGCCCGCAGCCCCGCGCACACGCTCGGAGGCCCCTGACCAGCCCCGCGCCATCTCACAGGCACGCGATTTTGCTGATCCTTTACTATGGATTCTCGAACATTCGACCCCCTTCGAAAGGTGTGAGCGTCCGCCCATGGGCGAGCCCCCCAGTAGTCGATACCGCCGACATCGCGCGAACCTCCTACCCCTGCTCGATCCTGGGACGGAGGTGAACCGATGACCGAAGTGCTCCTGCTCCTCGTGGCGGTACTGCTCTCCCTCGCCTGCGGCGCGTTCGTGGCGGCCGAGTTCTCTCTGACCACGGTGGAGCGCGGCGATCTCGAAAGGGCCGCAGACCGAGGTGAACGGGGTGCGGCGGGAGCTCTCAAGGCCGTACGCAGCCTCACCTACCAGCTCTCCGGCGCCCAGCTCGGTATCACGGTCACCAACCTGGTGGTCGGCATGCTCGCCGAGCCGTCCATCGCCAAGCTCATCCGGGGGCCGGTGGAGGCGACCGGGCTGTCACCCGGTGTGGCCTCCTCACTCGCACTCGTGATCGGCACCGCCCTGTCCACCGTGGTCCTGATGGTGGTCGGCGAACTCGTCCCGAAGAACTGGGCGATCTCCTCCCCTCTCGCCGTAGCCAAGGTTGTCGCCACGCCGCAGCGCGCGTTCACAGCGGTGTTCCGGCCCTTCATCAGTCACCTCAACAACACCGCCAACCGGATCCTGAGGCGCTTCGGCCTCGAACCCGCCGAGGAGCTCGCCTCGGCGCGCAGTCCGCAGGAGCTGGTGGCTCTGGCACGCCATTCCGCGAAGGAGGGCGCACTCGAGGCGGACACGGCCGAACTCTTCGTGCGCACCCTCAACCTGTCCGAACTCACCGCGGAGAACGTGATGACGCCTCGCGTCCAGGTCACAGCCTTGGAAGTGCAGGCGACCGCCGAGGACGTCGCGAACGCCACCCGGGCGACCGGGCTCTCCCGCTTCCCCGTGTACCGGGGCAACCTGGACACGGTCGTCGGCGTCGCGCACATCAAGGACGTACTGGCGATCCCCGCGGACCAGCGACCCCGCAAGCGTGTGTCGGAGATGCTGCGCGAACCCCTGCTCGTGCCGGAGACGCTCACCGTGGACCGGCTGCTGGACCGGCTTTCCGGCAAGCTCGCCATGGCCGTCGTCATCGACGAGTACGGCGGCACGGCGGGAGTCGTGACGCTGGAGGACATCGTGGAGGAAGTCGTCGGCGAGGTCCGGGACGAGCACGACCCGCACGAGACCCCCGATCTGGCGCCCGCCGGAGAGGACGCGGACGGACGGACCCTGTGGTCCGCCGACGGGGCGGCCCGCACGGACCAGCTCCGCACCATCGGGCTTCGGGTACCGGACGGGCCCTACGAGACTCTCGCCGGGCTGATCGCCACGGAGGTCGGCCGCATTCCTGTCGTCGGCGACACCGTCGAGCTGACGGGCTGGCGGATCGACGTGGTCGACGCTTCGGGACACCGCGCCGCGCGTGCCCTGCTGCACGCACCGCTCTCCGGTGACGACGAGCCGGCGGAGGACGAACGATGACCGCCATCCAGCTCTTCATCGGCCTGCTGACCCTGGTCGTGAACGCCTTCTTCGTGGGCGCGGAGTTCGCGCTGATCTCCGTACGCCGCAGTCAGGTCGAGCCCGAGGCCGAGGCGGGGAACCGGCGGGCGCGCAGCGTCATCTGGGGCCTTGAGCACGTCTCGGCGCTCCTGGCGGCGGCCCAGCTCGGCATCACGCTCTGCACGCTGGTGCTGGGTATCGTCGCCGAGCCCGCCATCGCCCATCTGCTGGAGCCCGTCTTCGACTCGGTGGGCGTGCCACACGGTCTGGTGCACCCGATCTCGTTCGTCATCGCGCTGTCGGTGGCCACGTATCTGCACATGCTGCTGGGCGAGATGGTGCCGAAGAACGTCGCGCTGGCGGAGCCCCTCCGCACGGTGCTGTTGCTCGGACCGCCCCTGGTGACTCTCGCCCGGGCGCTGAAGCCGGTGATCTTCGCGATCAACGCCTTCGCGAACACGCTGCTCAAGCTGTTGCGGGTGGAGACCAAGGACGAGGTCGCCGCGACCTTCTCCGACGACGAGCTGGCACGGCTCGTCAAGGACGCCGAGGACTCCGGGCTCGTCGACGACCGTTCGGCGGACCGTCTGCGCCACGCGCTGGAACTGGGCAGGCGCCCGGTCCAGGAGGTGCTGCTGCCGGTCGACCGGGTGCTGTACACCAGGGTCGGTACGACTCCGGAGGAGCTGGAGCGGCTGTCGCACGAGTCCGGCTTCTCGCGCTTCCCGGTCATGGACAGCGAACAGCGCATCATCGGATACCTGCACGTGAAGGACGCGCTGGACGCGGCGCCGCGCGATGTCCCCTTCCCGGTCTCGGCTCTGCGGCCGATCGCCCGGGTGCGCGCGGCGACGCCGCTGGACGACGTACTGACCGCGCTGCGGCGGAGCCGTACGCATCTGGCGGCCGTCCTCGACGAGGACGGGCGGCTGGCGGGCATGATCACGATGGAGGACGTCCTGCGCGAGCTGGTGGGCAGGCACCAGGCACGCTGAGGTGACGGCGACGGGGAGGGGTGCGGCCCCCCGCGCCCCCCACCCCCACCCCCAGCGCACCCCCCAGAAAG
>NZ_JBSFDD010000053.1:0-14932 GCF_053593715.1 Streptomyces sp. NPDC002125
TTCGTCGAGGTCAGTGCGCATCCGGTGCTGGTGATGAGTGTGCAGGAGCAGGCGGACGCTGCGGTCGTGGTGGGGACGTTGCGTCGTGATGACGGTGGCCTGGACCGGTTCTTCACGTCGTTGGCCGAGGCGTGGGTGCAGGGTGTGGAGGTGGACTGGTCTCAGGCGTTCGAGGGGACGGGTGCGTCGTGGGTGGATCTGCCGACGTATGCCTTCCAGCGCCGTCGCTACTGGCTTGAGGCTGGTGGTTTCGCGGAGGGTGGTCTGTCGGGGCTGGGGTTGGCGGTTGCGGGTCATCCGTTGCTCGGTGCGGCGGTGGTGTTGCCGGAGTCGGCGGGTGTGGTGTTCACGGGGCGTTTGTCGTTGCGTACGCATGCGTGGCTGGCTGATCATGCGGTCGCGGGTTCTGTGTTGCTGCCGGGGACCGGGTTCGTGGAGCTGGCGGTCCGTGCGGGTGACGAGGTCGGGTGTGATGTGGTCGAGGAGCTGACGCTCCAGGCCCCGCTGGTACTGCCCGAGAAGGACGGAGTCGAGCTGCGTGTGACGGTCGCGGAACCGGACGCGGCAGGCCGGCGTACGTTCGGCGTGTACTCACGCAAGGGCGACGCGTACACCGACACGGAGTGGACGAGCCACGCGACCGGAACGTTGACGGCTGGTACTTCGCAGCCCGTGGCCGATCTGACGGCGTGGCCGCCGGAGGGTGCCGTGGCGCTGGCCGCCGACGGCATGTACGCGGACTTCGAGGCCGACGGCTTCGGCTACGGACCGGTGTTCCAGAACGTACGGACGGCGTGGCGGCGCGGTGACGAGGTGTTCGCCGAGGTCGTGCTCCCCGAGGACCGGCAGGAGGAGGCGGGCAGGTTCGGCTTGCATCCGGCGCTGCTGGACGCGGCGTTGCACGGTCTGCGGCTCGGTGGATTCTTCGCCGACGGCCTGGCTCGGTTGCCGTTCGAGTGGCGGGGCGTGTCGCTGTACACGGCCGGTGCGGTGGCCCTGCGCGTGCGTCTCGCCCCTGCCGACGCGGACGACGCGGTGTCGGTGACGGTCGCGGACAGCACCGGGCAGCCTGTCGCCGCGATCGAGTCCCTCGTCCTGCGGCCCATGGATCCGGCCCGGATAGCGAACGCGGCGGCCCGCAGCGGGACCGACGAAGCGATGTTCCGGGTCGAGTGGACCAAGGAGCCGCAGGCGACCACACAGGACCCCGCCCTTGCGGCACCCCGCGACTCGTGGGCGGTGATCGGGTCCGCGGACGCGGTCGCGGGACTCGGGGTCCGTGGGGCTGAGGTCCACGCCGGACTTGAGGAGCTGTGCGCGGCCGTCGAGAACGGTGCGGCAGTCCCCGACGTCGTTCTCGTCCCCTTCACCTCGCAGGGCGGGGAGACCGCACCTGCCGCACACGAGGCCGTACACCGCGCACTGGTTCTGACGCAGACATGGCTCGCGAACCAGCAGTTCGAGGCGGCCGGCACACGACTGGTGCTGGTGACACGCGGTGCCATGGCGGTCGGCTCCGAGGACACGGTCACGGATCTGGCCGCGTCTCCGGTGTGGGGGCTGCTGCGCTCGGCGCAGACGGAGAACCCGGGGCGGTTCGTACTCATCGACACCGATGGAACCCCTGGACTGCCTGATGCCCTGCTCTCCTCCGACGCATCGCAGCTGGCCGTACGCGACGGTGTCGTACGCGTGCCGAGGCTGGTGCGCGCTGAGCCGGCCGCGCAACGGGAGCCGCGGTCGTGGGACCCGGACGGCACCGTGCTGCTGACCGGGGCAACCGGCACGTTGGGCGGGTTGGTGGCCCGGCATCTGGTCGTGGAGCACGGCGTACGGCGCCTGCTGCTGGTGAGCCGCAGCGGGGGAGCGGCCCCCGGCGCGACGGAACTGGTGGCGGAACTGGAGCAGGCGGGCGCGCACGTGTCGGTGGCCACGTGTGACGTCGCCGACCGGGACGCCTTGGCCGGGGTCCTGGCGGGTGTCCCGGCCGAGCACCCGCTGACCGCGGTCGTACACGCCGCCGGGGTACTGGACGACGCGCTGGTCACCGGCCTGGAGGCTGGGAGCGTGGAGCGGGTTCTGCGCCCGAAGGTGGACGCGGCATGGAATCTGCACGAGCTGACGCGGGACCTCGGCCTGTCGTCGTTCGTGCTGTTCTCGTCGGCGTCGGGCGTGCTGGGCAGCGCGGGCCAGGGCGGTTACGCCGCGGCGAACGTGTTTCTGGACGCGCTGGCGGCCGTACGGCGTGCCGAGGATCTGCCGGCCACATCACTGGCATGGGGCCTGTGGCAGCAGAGCAGTGGGATGACGGGCGAGATGGGCCGGGCGGATCTGGCGCGGGCGGCTCGTTCGGGGCTGGTCGCCTTGTCCTCGCGGGACGGGCTGGCCCTGTTCGATGCCGGTGTCGCGGCGGACGAGGCACTCCTGTTGCCGGTGCGCTTCGACCAGGCTGCGTTGCGTGCGCTGGGTACCGAGGTACCCGCCGTGCTCCGCGGGCTGGTACGCGGGCCGGTGCGCCGGGCGCGGGCGGCGGAGAGCGGCGGAGCTGCCGCGGCCCTGGTGCAGAGGTTGTCCGGGCTCCCGGCCGGCGAGAGGGCGCGTGCGCTGTCGGAGTTCGTACGCGGACTGATCGCGACAGTTCTCGGACACGGCTCGGCGGATGCGATCGAGGACGGCCGGGCATTCAAGGAGCTCGGCTTCGACTCGCTGACAGCAGTGGAACTCCGCAACCGGCTGAACGCGGCGACCGGTCTGCGGCTCCCGGCCACGCTCGTCTTCGATCACCCGTCCCCCGGTGCTCTCGTCACCCACCTGAGTGGCGAACTCTTCGGTGGCGAAGACCCGCTGGCGGACTCTTCCGCCGGGGCCGTCGTGCCGTCCCTGGTAAGTGACCCCGGCGATCCGATCGTGATCGTGGGCATGGGCTGCCGCTACCCCGGCGGTGTCGAGTCCCCCGAGGCGCTGTGGGCCCTGGTCGACGGCGGCGTGGATGCGATCTCGGAGTTCCCGACGGACCGGGCATGGGGTTCGGACCTCTACGACCCGGACCCGGACCGGCAGGGCAAGACGTACGCCAGAGAAGGCGGCTTCCTGCACGACGCAGCGGAGTTCGACCCAGGATTCTTCGGCATGTCACCGCGCGAGGCACTGGCCACCGACCCCCAGCAGCGGCTGCTCCTGGAGACCGCCTGGGAGGCGCTCGAGCGTGCGGGTGTCGACCCGAAGGCGCTGCGGGGCAGCCGAACCGGTGTCTTCACCGGTGTGATGTACAACGACTACGGTTCGCGGCTCCGGTTGGCACCGGAGGGGTTCGAGGGCTACCTCGGCAACGGCAGTGCCGGCAGCGTGGCGTCCGGCCGCCTGTCGTACACCTTCGGGTTGGAGGGGCCGGCGGTCACGGTCGACACCGCCTGCTCGTCGTCCCTGGTCTCACTGCACCTGGCCGCCCAGGCTCTGCGTGCCGGTGAGTGCACGCTCGCCCTGGCGGGCGGAGTGACGGTGATGTCCACGCCGATGACGTTCGTGGAGTTCAGCCGGCAGCGGGCCCTGTCGCCGGACGGCCGCTGCAAGTCGTTCTCGGACGGGGCCGACGGTACGGGGTGGTCCGAGGGTGCGGGGATGCTGTTGCTGGAGCGGTTGTCGGATGCGCGGCGCAACGGTCATCCGGTGCTGGCGGTGGTGCGTGGCTCCGCCGTCAACCAGGACGGTGCGAGTAATGGTCTGACCGCGCCGAACGGACCGTCCCAGCAGCGGGTGATCCGTGCGGCCCTCGCGAACGCGGGGGTGTCTGCGGCGGATGTGGATGTCGTGGAGGCGCACGGCACGGGGACGACGCTCGGCGACCCGATCGAGGCGCAGGCGCTTCTGGCCACTTATGGTCAGGATCGTCCGGCCGGCCGGCCGTTGTGGTTGGGGTCGTTGAAGTCGAACATCGGCCACGCGCAGGCTGCTGCGGGTGTGGCGGGTGTGATCAAGATGGTGCAGGCGATGCGGCACGGCGTACTGCCGCGGACGCTGCATGTGGGGGAGCCGTCGTCGAAGGTGGACTGGTCGGCCGGTGCGGTCGAGCTTCTGACGGAGGCGCGTGAGTGGTCGGAGGGTGAGGGGCGTCCGCGTCGTGCGGGTGTGTCGTCGTTCGGTGTGAGCGGCACCAACGCCCACGTGATCCTTGAGCAGCCGTACGAAAGGCTCTCCGAGCGGGTTTCCCTCCCGGCCCCGGAGTCGTACGGGTCGGCCGAGGCGCCCGCGGCGGAATCTGCCGAAGGGGCGGTACCGCACGCCCTCCCGGCTGCCGTGCCGTGGGTGGTGTCCGGCCGGAGCGCGGACGCCTTGCGGGGCCAGGCAGCGCGGCTGGCTGCGCGGGTGCGGGGCGACGCGGAGCTGTCACCCTCGGATGTCGGCTGGTCGCTCGCCGCCGGCCGTTCGGTGTTCGAGCACCGAGCGGTCATGGTCGGTAGCGGGGGCGCGCTGGCTTCGGGTATGGCGGCCCTCGCGCGGGGTGAGACGGCCACCGGTCTGGTCGAGGGTTCCGCTTCCGGGGCTGCCGGCCGGGTGGTGTTCGTGTTCCCGGGCCAGGGTTCGCAGTGGGCGGGTATGGCGGTGGGTCTGCTGGATGTGGCGCCGGTGTTCGCGGAGCGGATGGCGGAGTGTGGGCTGGCGTTGGCGCCGTTCGTGGACTGGGATTTGGATGCGGTGGTGCGTGGGGTTCCGGGTGCGCCGTCGTTGGAGCGGGTGGATGTGGTGCAGCCGGTCTCATGGGCGGTGATGGTGTCGCTGGCGGAGCTGTGGCAGTCGTACGGCGTCCTGCCCTCCGCGGTGGTGGGCCATTCGCAGGGTGAGATCGCCGCCGCATGCGTCGCCGGTGGACTGTCCCTGAAGGACGGCGCCCGGGTGGTGGCGCTGCGGTCGCAGGCCATCGCCGTCAGCCTGGCCGGGCACGGCGGGATGGCATCCGTGCAGCTGTCGGCCGGCAAGGCGGCCGAGCGCATTGCCGCGTGGGACGGCCGGCTGTCGATCGCCACCGTCAACGGGCCCGCCTCGGTCGTCGTGGCCGGTGATCCTGCCGCGCTGGACGAACTGGTCGCCGCCTGCACGGCCGAGGAGATCAGGGTCCGGCGGATCGCCGTCGACTACGCCTCGCACACCTCCCATGTGGAACGTATCGAGGACGAGCTCGCCGAGGTGCTGGCCGACGTACGGCCGAAGGCTTCCCACGTGCCGTTCTTCTCGACCGTGTGCGGGGGGTGGCTGGACACCAGCGGGCTCGACGCCGGGTACTGGTACCGGAACCTGCGGCAGACGGTCCGCTTCCAGGCCGCCATCGAGGCACTGGCCGAGCAGCACCACGGCACGTTCATCGAAGTGAGCGCCCACCCCGTCCTCACGGTCAGCATGCAGGAGACACTGGAGAGCCCGGAGAGGCACCCGACGGCGCCTCCCGTGGTCTCCGGCACGCTCCGGCGCGACGACGGCGGTCCGGACCGCTTCCTGACCTCGCTGGCGGAGGTCTGGGTCCAGGGCGTGGATGTCGACTGGGCACAGGCGTTCGCCGGTTCCGGTGCGCGCCGGGTAGACCTGCCGACGTACGCTTTCCAACGGCGCCGCTACTGGCTCGAGGCACCGGCCGCGGAAGCGGCCTCCGGTGCGGGCACGGCGACGGCGGACACAGCGGCCGGCCAGGTGGATGCCCAGTTCTGGGAGGCGGTCGAGAGCGGGGACCTGGAGTCCCTGTCCACGACACTCGCGGTCCAGGACGAGGACCAGCAGTCCTCACTCGGCAGCTTGCTCCCCGCGCTCTCCTCGTGGCGCCGGCAGCGGCGCACCCGGAGCACTCTTGACAGCTGGCGCTATCGCGTCACCTGGAAGCGGCTGCCGGACAACCAGCCGGCGTCCGCGACGGCCGCGACCGGCGCGTGGCTGCTCGTCGTCCCGACCCGGGAAGCCGAGTCGCCGTGGGCCCGAGCCGTCGCCCGGGTACTGACCGACGGTGGGGCGGCCGTCGTCCCGCTCCTCTGGGACGCGGCCGACGGGGACCGGCCCCAGCTTGCCGAACGCGTACGAGATGCTCTCGCCCGGCACGGGAGGGCCGACGGCATCAGCGGCGTACTCTCGCTGTTCGCCTTCGACGAGGATCCGCATCCGGTGCACCCGGCGGTGCCGAGAGGCGTGGCCGTCACGTTGCAACTCGTGCAGGCCCTGGGTGACGCGGATCTTGCCGCACCGCTGTGGCTTGCGACGCGGAGAGCGGTGTCCACGGGCCGTGCCGACGGTGCCGATGTCAGCACGGCCCAGGCCCAGACCTGGGGGCTGGGCAGGGTCGTCGGACTGGAGCACCCGCAGCGCTGGGGCGGTCTGATCGACCTGCCCGAAACCCCCGACCCTCGTGTGCTGTCGCGACTGAGCGGCGTACTGATCGGTGGCACGGCAGGTCCGGAGGACCAGCTCGCCCTGCGAACGGCGGGCCTCTTCGCGCGGCGCCTCGTGCACGCACCGCTCGGAGAAATTCGTGCTGTACGTGACTGGAAGCCACAGGGTACGGTCATGATCACGGGCGGAACCGGCGCGCTGGGTAGGCGAGTTGCTCGCTGGCTGGCGCGCCGGGGAGCACAGCACCTTGTCCTGACCAGCCGTCACGGCATGGAGGCCGCAGGCGCCGAGGAGCTTTTGCACGAGCTGACGGGGGTTGGCGCTCAAGTGACGATTGCCGCATGCGACGTCTCGGACCGTGCCGCGCTCGCGGCGCTGCTGGAACGACTGCGTGCCGACGGGTCTCCCGTGCGGTCGGTGGTGCACACCGCGGGTGTGGCGCCGAACGCGACGCTCGAGGCGACAGATCTCGCCACACTCTCCGGCGCCGCGGCGGGCAAGGTGGCCGGCGCCGTGCACCTGGACGAACTACTGGAAGGCGACGATCTGGACGCCTTCGTGCTCTTCTCGTCCAACGCGGGCGTCTGGGGTGCGGGCGGGCAGGGTGCGTACGGCGCGGCCAACGCGCACCTCGACGCGCTGGCCCAGCGGCGCCGCTCCCGCGGCCTCCCCGCCACATCCGTCGCGTGGGGTGCCTGGCGCGGAGAGGGGATGCTGGCCGACAACGGGGCCGAGGCCCACATGGAACGCCTCGGCGTGCTCGCGATGGACCCCGAACTGGCGATCCAGGCACTCCAGCAGGCCCTGGACCATGACGAGACGTGTGCCGTAGTCGCGGACGTGGACTGGTCACGCTTCGCGCCCGGGTTCGCCGCTGCCCGGCCGCGCCCTCTGTTCGACGACCTGCCGGAGGCACAGCGCGCACTTCAGTCGCCCGGCCCGGCTGAACCGACCGGTGCGGGGGAGGAACCCGGCGGCCTCGCCGTCTCGCCTGCCGACCGATTCACGGCGATGAGCGGACCTGAGCTGGAGCGGACCCTGCTCGAGCTGGTCCGCACCACCGCAGCCGCGGTACTGCGGTACGAGGAATCCGACACGGTCGGCGAGCAACGGGCCTTCAAGGAGCTCGGCTTCGACTCCCTGACAGCCGTCGAACTCCGCAACCGGCTGCAGAACGCCACCGGCCTGCGCCTTCCTACCGCGCTGGTCTTCGACCACCCGACCCCCCTCGACCTCGCCGGGCACCTGCGCGTTCAGTTCGCCGGAGCCGGGGCGGGCACACCAGGGTCCGCGATCGCCGAACTCGACAAGCTGGAGGCGGCGGTCCTCTCCCTCCGGGCGGAGGACGAGGACCTGCGGGCCACGGTCACCTCGCGACTGCACGTACTTCTGTCGAGGCTCGACGGCTCGTCGGCGGGCGGACTCCCCGATGCCCCGCAGGGCCACCGGCCCGGCGACGACCAGCTCGACGCGGCCACGGACAACGAACTGTTCGACTTCATCAACCAGGAGTTCGGTAAGTCATGACGGCGAACGAGGACAAGCTTCGGGAATACCTCAAGTGGGTCACCTCCGACCTCCAGAAGACGCGGACGCGCCTCCAGGAACAGGAGGCGCGTGAGCGGGAGCCCATCGCGATCGTCTCGGTGAGCTGCCGCTTCCCCGGCGGAGCCGACTCCCCCGAGGAGCTGTGGAAGCTGCTCGACGAAGGCGCCGACGCCGTCTCCGCCCTGCCCGACGACCGAGGCTGGGACATCGACGCCCTGTACGACCCCGAGGGGGATTCGGGCAGGCATGGCACGACGTACGTGAACGAAGGCAGCTTCGTCCGCGACGCCGCCGAGTTCGACGCGGCCTTCTTCGGGATAGCACCGCGCGAGGCGCTGGCGATGGACCCGCAGCAGCGGCTGTTCCTCGAAGCCTCCTGGGAGCTGATCGAGCGCGCCGGCATCGACCCGACGTCGCTCAAGGGCAGCCGGACCGGCGTCTTCGTGGGCGGCGCGCCCTCCCACTACGGCCCGAGCGCAGGAGCGGTGACCGAGGACGTCGCCGGCTACGTCGTCACCGGCGGCTCCGGTGCGGTGCTCTCCGGGCGCCTCTCCTACTTCCTCGGCCTCGAAGGCCCGGCCGTGACCGTGGACACAGCTTGCTCGTCCTCCCTGGTCGCCCTGCATGAGGCGGCGCACGCACTGCGCCGCCGGGAGTGCTCCCTGGCCGTGGCGGGAGGCGTCTCCGTGATGTCCACCCCGGTGGCCTTCGTGGAGTTCAGTCGGCAGCGTGGCCTGGCGGCCGACGGGCGCTCGAAGGCGTTCTCCGACACGGCCGACGGCATGGGCTGGGGAGAGGGCGCGGGCGTGCTGCTGCTGGAGCGGCTGTCCGACGCACGACGGCATGGGCATCCCGTGCTCGCCGTGGTGCGTGGCTCGGCGGTGAACCAGGACGGTGCGAGCAATGGTCTCACCGCGCCGAACGGTCCCTCGCAGCAGCGGGTGATCCGGGCGGCGCTCGCGGACGCGCGGATCTCGGCCGCGGACGTGGACGTCGTGGAGGCCCACGGAACGGGCACGACACTGGGCGACCCCATCGAGGCCGAGGCGCTGCTCGCCACGTACGGGCAGGTACGCCCGGCCGACCGCCCACTGTGGCTGGGGTCGTTGAAGTCGAACATCGGGCACACGCAGGCCGCCGCCGGTGTGGCCGGCGTGATCAAGATGGTGCTGGCGATGCGGCACGGCGTGCTTCCCCGGACGCTGCACGCGGATGAGCCGTCGACGAAGGTCGACTGGACGGCAGGCGCCGTCGAGTTGCTGACGGAGCGCCGGGAGTGGCCGCAGGCTGAAGGACGCCCGCGCCTCGCCGGAGTGTCGTCGTTCGGAGTGAGCGGCACCAACGCGCACGTGATCCTGGAAGAGGCCCCGCATCACGAGGCGATGCCGGAGACGGAACAGTCATCCGACGCGGCACCCCCGGCCGGAGCGGTCCCGCTGCCCACGGTCCCGTGGGTGGTGTCGGGGCACGGCGCCGACGCGGTTCGGGACCAGGCGGCACGGCTGCTGTCCCGGGTACGGGACGACATGGAGCTGTCTCCTGTGGACGTCGGCTGGTCGCTGGCGTCCGGGCGGGCGGCGCTGGAGAACCGCGCCGTGGTCATCGGCGGCTCGCGCGAGGACCTCGTCGCGGGGCTGAGCGCGCTGGCCGCCGGCGAGGAGAAGGCCCCGGGTGTGGTGGCCGGGTCCGGCACCTCGGGCTCCGGCCGCCGGGTCGCTTTCGTGTTCCCCGGGCAGGGCTCGCAGTGGGCCGGGATGGCCGGCGAGCTGTGGGGGTCGTCGCCCGCCTTCGCGGCGCAGATGGACGAGTGCGAGCGCCTGCTGGGCGGGCTGGTCGACTGGTCACTGCGCGAAGTGCTGGACGACGAGACGATGCTGGCGCGGGTGGATGTCGTGCAGCCCGCTCTGTTCGCCATGATGGTGTCGCTCGCGGCGATGTGGCGCTCAGCAGGTGTGGAACCGGCCGCCGTGGTGGGACACTCGCAGGGCGAGGTCGCCGCCGCGTATGTGGCCGGCGTACTGTCCCTGGAGGATGCCCTCCGCGTGGTCGCACTGCGCAGCCAGGCTCTGCTGGCCATCGCAGGGCGCGGCGGGATGCTGTCGATCGTGGCGTCGGAGGAGTGGGTACGCGAGCGGATCGCCCCCTTCGGTGAGGCGATCTCCATCGCCGCTGTGAACGGCCCGAAGGCCGTGGTGATCTCGGGCGATGCCGACGCGCTGGCCGGGTTCGGGACCGTACTGGCCAAGGCCGGGGTGATGCGGTGGAACGTCCCCGGAGTGGACTTCTCCGCGCACTCCGCACACGTCGAGGCGATTGAGGAGGAACTGGCCGAGCTGATCTCCGGCGTCGAACTGCGCGCGTCCGAAGTGCCCTTCTACTCGGCCGTGACCGCTGGAGCCCTCGACACCGCGCAGCTGGATGCCGGCTACTGGTACCGGAACCTGCGCGAGCCGGTCCGTTTCGAGGAGACCGTCCGCGCGCTGGCGAAGGACGGACACCAGGTGTTCGTCGAGATCAGTCCGCATCCCATCCTGACGATGGGCGTTCTGGAGACGCTGGAGAGCCCCGAGCAGACCGCATCCGCCGTGGTGACCAGCACGTTGCGTCGTGACGAGGGGGGCCTGGACCGGTTCTTCACGTCGTTGGCCGAGGCGTGGGTGCAGGGTGTGGAGGTGGACTGGGCGCGGGCGTTCGTGGGGACGGGTGCGTCGTGGGTGGATCTGCCGACGTATGCCTTCCAGCGCCGTCGCTACTGGCTTGAGGCTGGTGGTTTCGCGGAGGGTGGTCTGTCGGGGCTGGGGTTGGCGGTTGCGGGTCATCCGTTGCTCGGTGCGGCGGTGGTGTTGCCGGAGTCGGCGGGTGTGGTGTTCACGGGGCGTTTGTCGTTGCGTACGCATGCGTGGCTGGCTGATCATGCGGTCGCGGGTTCTGTGTTGCTGCCGGGGACCGGGTTCGTGGAGCTGGCGGTCCGTGCGGGTGACGAGGTCGGGTGTGATGTGGTCGAGGAGCTGACGCTCCAGGCCCCGCTGGTACTGCCCGAGAACGACAGCGTCCACCTGCGCGTGACGGTCACCGGCGCGGACGACTCCGGTCGCCGCGAGGTGCGCGTCCATTCGCGGCCCGATGCCGTCGCCCACGACGAAACCTGGACGTGCCACGCCACCGGTGTGCTGACGGCCGCCACGGCGCAGCCACCCGGCATCGGGGCGCCCGTCCCGGATCTCACCGTGTGGCCACCCGCGGGCGCTACACCGGTCGAGTGCGGCCATGTGTACGAGAGGTTCGCCGAGCTCGGATACCACTACGGCCCCCTCTTCCAGGGCTTGCGGACAGCCTGGCGACGCGGCGACGAAACCTTCGCCGAGGTCGCGGTGCCCGAGGAGTGGCAAGCGGAGGCGAATCGGTTTGGCATACACCCGGCGCTGCTCGACGCCGCGCTGCACACGGCGGGACTGAGCGCGGTCACCGCGCACACCGAAGACGGCGCCGCGGCACCGGAGGCGCGGCTGCCCTTCGCGTGGCGCGGTGTGTCGCTGCACGCCGCCGGGGCGACGGCCCTGCGGGTGGCCATGGCGCCCACGCCGGGCACGGACGCAGTGTCCCTGGCCCTGGCGGACGACACCGGGAGGCCGGTGGCCTCGGTGGACTCGCTGGTCATGAGGCCGGTGGACACCCAGCGGCTGGGGAGCGCAGCCGACCGGGGACCCCTCCAGGACGCGCTGTTCCGCGTGCAGTGGGAGGGCCGCCCGGTCCCGCACGAGCGAGACGTTTCCGGCTCCGTCCCCTGGGCCGTCGTGGGCGGCGACGCTCTCGGCGCGGCCTCCGCGCTGGCCGAGGCTCGCACGGACGTGAAGCCGTACGAGGATCTCGACTCCCTCCGCGACGCCTTCGCCGACGGCGACGCGCTCCCGCCGGTCGTCCTGGCCGACTGCTCGACCGACACGAGCCGGACCGGCGGCTGCATGGCCACGGCCGTACGTGACGCGCTGCACCGGGCGCTCGCACTGACACAGGCGTGGCTGTCCGAGAAGCGGTTCGCGACGGCTGGATCACGCCTGGTGCTGGTGACACGCGGCGCGACGGCCGGCGGCCCCGACGGAGAACTGACGGATCCGGCCGCGGCCACGGTGTGGGGTCTGCTGCGCTCGGCGCAGACCGAGAACCCTGGCCGGTTCGTCCTCGTGGACACCGACGGCGTACAGGCCTCGTGGAATGCGCTGCCCGGCGCGCTCGCGTGGTCGGAAACCCAGGACGAGCCGCAGCTCGCCCTGCGGGCCGGCGACGTGCGGGTCCCGCGACTGACACGCGTCGCCGCGACCGCCCCCGAAGCCGGTGCGGCACCCGGCACCACCGCATCAGACACGGGCACGGCCGGCAGTGCCCCCGCCTTCGGTACGGGCACCGTCCTCGTGACCGGTGCGACCGGCACGCTGGGTGGTGTCGTCGCCCGGCATCTGGTGGTGCAACACGGGGTGCGGCACCTGCTGCTGGCGAGTCGCAGCGGGGCAGCGGCCCCGGGTGCGGCGGAGCTGGTGGCCGAACTGGAGCATGCGGGCGCGTGCGTGTCGGTGGCGGCCTGTGACGTCGCCGACCGGGACGCGCTGGCCGGGGTGCTGGCGGGTGTCCCGGCCGAGCACCCGGTGACCGCGGTCGTACACGCCGCCGGCACGCTCGACGACGGCGTCCTCTCCTCCCTCACACCGGAACGGCTCGACACGGTGCTGCGTCCCAAGCTCGACGCGGCGATCCACTTGGACGAGCTGACTCGCGAGCTCGACCTCTCGGCGTTCGTGCTCTTCTCCTCCGCATCCGCCACCTTCGGCAGTCTCGGCCAGGCCAACTACGCTGCCGCCAACGCGTTCCTCGACGCATTGGCTCAGCACCGGCGTGCGCGGGGCAGGCCGGCCCTCTCCCTGGGCTGGGGCTTCTGGGCCCAGACCACCGGTCTGACGGGCAGCCTCTCCGAGACCGACATCCGGCGCCTGTCACGCGGCGGCATGACTCCGCTGCCGACCGACCGGGCACTTGAACTCCTCGACATCGCACAGCAGTCGGGCGAGGTCGCGCTCCTGCCGATCCAGTTCGACCGCGCGGCGCTCAACCGCCCGACGAGCCCGGACGCGGTTCCTCCGGTCATGCGAGGCCTGGTACGCCTCCCCGCGCGGCGCACCGCCGCAGCGGGAACGGGCGCGGCGTCGGCACCGGAGGACGGGTCCGCGCTGAAGCTACGGCTGACCGCACTCGACGAGCCCGGCCGCAGGCACACCCTGCTGTCCCTCGTACGCAAGGACGCGGCGGCCATTCTCGGCCACGCCACGACGTCAACCGTCGAACCGGACCGCGGATTCACGGAGCTCGGCTTCGACTCGCTCATGGCCGTCGAATTCCGCAACCGGCTGAACGCGGCCACGGGGCTGCGACTGCCGGTCACACTCATCTTCGACTACCCCACCCCCACCGCACTCGCAGAATTCCTCCGCACGGAGATCGCGCTCGACGAGGACGGCAGCGGGGTTGCGGGCCGGGCGGCGATGTCCGCGGCGGCGGAACTGGACCGGCTGGAGAGCATGCTCGACGCCGTCGCCAAGGACGAGGTCAGGCGCTTGGAAATCATGGTGCGGATGAAGTCCTTCCTGGCAAGACTCGGCGACGCCGGAGGCGCGCGGGCGGCGTATGACACCTACGCGGACAGCGACATCGAAACGGCAACGGACGACGAGCTGTTCAGCGCCCTCGAGAACGAGCTGGGGAAATCCTGAGACGAGGAACGCGGGACCTGGCCGTTTTCCTTTTCGCGATTTTGCACGGGGAGCTGAATTCGAATGTCCAACGAGGACAAACTCCGCACCTACCTCAAACTGGCAACCACGGACCTCCGTCAGGCCCGCCGCCGAGTCGAGGAACTGGAGGCCAAGAACCACGACCCCATCGCGATCGTGGCAATGAGCTGCCGGTACCCGGGCGGCGCCACCTCGCCCGAGGGTCTGTGGGACCTGGTCGCTAACGGCACCGACGCGGTCTCGGTGTTCCCCGCCGACCGAGGGTGGGACGTGGAGAACCTCTACGACCCGGATCCCGACCGGCAGGGGAAGAGCTACGCCCGCGAAGGTGGATTCCTTTACGAAGCAGCCGAGTTCGACCCAGGCTTCTTCGGCATGTCGCCCCGGGAGGCACTGGCCACCGACCCCCAGCAGCGGCTGCTCCTGGAGACCTCCTGGGAGGCACTGGAGCGAGCCGGCATCGCCCCGTCCTCGCTGCGGGGCAGCCGGACCGGTGTCTTCGCCGGCGTGATGTACAACGATTACGCCGCCCGGATGCAGTCGGCCCCTGAAGGCTTCGAGGGACATATAGGCAACGGCAGCGCGGGCAGTGTCGCCTCGGGACGGATCTCCTACACCCTGGGCCTTGAGGGCCCTGCGGTGACGGTGGACACGGCATGCTCCTCGTCGCTGGTCGCGCTGCATCTGGCCGTGCAGTCACTACGCAGTGGCGAGTCCACGATGGCCCTGGCCGGCGGCGTGGCCGTGATGTCGTCCCCCACCATCTTCGTGGAGTTCAGCCGGCAGCGGGCCCTGTCGCCGGACGGCCGGTGCAAATCCTTCTCGGACACGGCGGACGGGGCGGGTTGGGCCGAGGGGGTCGGGATGCTGCTCTTGGAGCGGCTCTCGGACGCGCGGCGGAACGGACATCCCGTACTGGCCGTCGTACGTGGCTCTGCCGTCAACCAGGACGGTGCGAGCAGTGGTCTCACGGTGCCGAATGGTCCGTCGCAGCAGCGGGTGATCCGGGCTGCGTTGGCGAATGCGGGGGTGTCTGCGGCGGATGTGGACGCGGTGGAGGCGCATGGTACGGGGACGGCGTTGGGTGATCCGATTGAGGCGCAGGCGCTTTTGGCCACTTATGGTCAGGATCGGCCGGCCGGTCGGCCGTTGTGGTTGGGGTCGTTGAAGTCGAACATCGGTCATACGCAGGCTGCTGCGGGTGTGGCGGGTGTGATCAAGATGGTGCAGGCGATGCG
>NZ_JBSFDD010000054.1:0-14527 GCF_053593715.1 Streptomyces sp. NPDC002125
TTCAGCCCGCCCCCCGGGCCCCGGGGGGCGGGCGTCCGGAGGAGCCCCCCGGGGCTTCGCGCAAGGAGCGAAGCGACGCAGCCCGCGCGCAGCGCGGGCCGCAATAAGGAGGGCCCCCAGGGCCCGACGACTGCGGCGCACGGCCGGATCGCACCGAAGGTGCGATGCCCACCCGACAACCCGCGGCCGCCCCGCCGGCCCCCACCCCCGGCGCCTGGGGAGCGCGAGGGGGCGGCGCGAGAGCGCCCCTCGCAACCCGGCCGAAGGACGGGTGCCGTCGCACGGCGCTGCGCGTCTGGCTCCGGGCTGACGGTGCGTGGTTGTCGCTCGCGTGGAGGACTCGCCGCTGCGTGCGCGGTTCGCCGCGCCTGGTCGGCCTGTCGGCGCCCTGCCCGGCCCGGACAGCGCGGAGGGGCGGAAGCTGGTCGCTTCCGCCCCTCCGTGTAACTCAGTGCCAGACGGCTCTGCCCCATCGGACGAACCAGTACCGGGTGCGCCCCTTCCGGAGGTTGACAGCAGGGCCCCCGCGGCGGCGGCGCGCTCCCCGGTAGCGGCCGTGTACCTCGTCGGCGGGGACTGCGAGGGCTGCCGCGGCGGTGAAGTGGACCCGGGACAGATGGTCGGCGGCGGTCTTCCGTGCGCTGTTCCACCGGTCGCCGGGGGTGAGCGCGAGGTGGGCCCGGTCCAGGATGGTCCGCGCGGCGGCCAGCGTGGCGGTGCCGATGGCGGCCAGGGCGGCGGCTCGGTCCAGGGCGGCGCGGGCAAGCTGGTTGGAAGCGAGGCACGCGGCGGAGTCGCATCCCCGGCATTCGAGGTCGGCCCGTACGGCGGACTCGTCGGGTGCGGGCGGCAGCGTCGCGAGGATGCCGCGGGAGTGGTCGAGCAGGGCCGCGGCGCCTTCCGGGCCGCCCGCAGCGTGGTCGACCGGTTCGATGGCGCTCTCGTGCAGTGCGTCAAGGAGCGCGTTGCGGGCGGCCGCCGTGGCCCTGTCCAGGCCGGCGGCCGCGACAGCGCGGAGCTCGGCGCGTGTGCAGACCTCGGCCGGGGTGCAGGAGCAGCGCGCGGGGTCGGCGGGCTCGGGCTCGGGCTCCGGGGCCGGGAAGATGACGGCGGACTCCACGGCCGCCCGGCCCGGGTTCTGGACGGTGGGGGTTCGCGCAGCCTGGTGTCCGGCGTCGCGGATCAGGCTCGCGCACTCCAGGAGCATCCTGCGCCTGCGGTGGATGTGCCCGCCCGTCAGGTGCTCGTGGGCGTCGCGGGGTTCGCACCAGTAGGTGAGGACCAGGGCGGCGGCGTCGGCGGTCGGCCGGAGGGTGAATCCGTCGCGGCCGGGGGCGACGGGGTGATGTCCGGAGGCGGCCAGCAGGGCGGTGATGCTCGCGACGGAGGGGGGTGGCACGCGCGTGTTCATGGTCCTCTTTCGGGTCGGTGTCGGGTTTCGAGGGGCCGGGGCGGGGCGGCCATGCGCCGCCCCGGCCGGTGCGGTGGTGCTACGAGACGGGGGCGAGTCCGGCCGGCTGCCAGCGGACGGGCCAGCGGTCACCGAAGTCGACGGCGATCCGGCGGGACCGCTCCGCGATGAAGGTCTCAATCTCGGTCACGCGGCCGGTCTCGGGCTCGGCGTCCTCGTCGGGGAGTTCGCCCTTGCGCCGCACGGTGTCGCCCACCGACCACCACACGGCGCCGTCGTCGTCGACGGCGGCGGGCAGGTCTGCCGGGGAGACACCGAGGTCGGCCGCTGTGCAGGTGGCGCAGCCGAGCCGTGTTCCGGCCTGGTACAGCGGCCCGCCCTGCTCGCACCCCATGCACTCGCCCGGGGCGACGTAGCGCGGCTCCTGCTCGCGCACCAGGGCCCCGAGCGCAACGTGTGCGGGGTCCATCAGCAGGACGTACGGGGGCCAGTCGCCGGGCTCGGTGCCGGACACCACGACACAGCCGTTGTGCAGGGTCGTAACCCGGGTCAGGGCGACGGGCTGGGCGGCGAAGGTGTCGGGGTAACGCTCCCCCTCGCCCCCGTAGAGGTACGGGGCGCGGTGCACGGGGCGGACCTGGCGGTATCCCTCGCGCTCGATCTCGGTCCAGCTGGCGAACCGCCATCCGGCCGGGGCCTGCGTGCGGCGGGCGCGGCGGCGCTCGATCTCAGCGGCCGTCGAGGCGCGGGCGTCGATCATGCGCACCAGCCGTTCAGCGGCCTCGTACTTGCGGGTGTGACTGGTTCCGGCCGTACCGTCCCCCGCGCCCTCCGCCCACCAGGGGGAAGAACCCCGACCCATCTTCCGTACGTGTCCGGCCGGGTCGGCTGCACCGTCGACGTAGACGGGGGTGCGCCCCTTGCCGTCCGGCTTGCCGTAGCGGTATCGCGTCTTGATGTCGGTCATGTCCTGCGTCCTCCGGTGTGGGTTTCGAGTGGTTCTCGTTGTCCGGAGTGCCACCCCCTTCCAACAAGCTCAATATTACCAGTCTTGGACCGGATCGCCTAGCGGAAAAGGGGGACTGACCAGGGATTTTCCCCGTAGCCGAGACCGGCCCGCACGTCCCGCCGGGCCGGTCGACCCCTCTTCCTTGCCAGCCGCTTTTCGACGTCGGCCGCGACGGGCCGCACCCGGGGCCAGCCGGACCGTAGACCGCTCCGGGCGGCCGTACGACGCGGCCACCCGGCGGCCGTGCACTCGTTCACGCAGCCATCGCGCACGGGGCGGGGTGCAGGTACCGGCCGGGCTTGCCGGGAATGGCGACCGGGGGCCAGCCGGGGGTGGCCCGTAGCTGACGGGGCGGGCGGTGAGCTCGGGCGGCATCCAGTTCGGCGAGGGTGCGCATCCGGGCGAGGCGGCCGGCCAGACGTCGGGCTTCGTCGTTCGCCCCGGCGGTCACCTCCGCGTACCAGGCGGCGGGGTCGTCGTCGGCCAGCTGGTCCAGGCGCTCCTCCTCGGCAACCTGGCGCCGCCACTGCTCGGCGGCCTCGATGACGGCGGCGTACCGGCGAGGATCGCCGGGCGGGAGCTGGCTCCAGGCGGGCGATCCGTACAGCGGGACGATCCAGCCCCGCGCGCCTTCGGCGAGCGCGGTGACCTGGTACTCGGCCCACAGCTGCGGGGCGTCGGCGGTCATGGTGTTCACGGGCTTCTCCTCCGCGTCTGGGTTTCGAGTGGGAGGCCGGGGCGGCGGTGCCATCCGCCGCCCCGGCCGGGCGCTTACGCGATCTCGTGCTTGTAGACCTCCTCCGCGCCGTAGATCAGGTGGCTCTCGCTCAGCCCGTACGCGTCGGCGAGACGCCGCAAGTTGCCGACGTAGCAGGCGAGCGCCACGGTGCGGTCGGTGGTCCCGGCGGGAAAGGGGCGCCCTGAGAGGCGGACATTGTGGAGCTGCTCCAGGTCCTGGGGGCTGAGCGCGTAGGTGCGCCCGAGGTGGAACGCGTCAGCAAGCGCGTCGCGGACGGCGATGGCCACCAGCTCCTGCGCGGTGGTTGCGCCCTCGCGGTCGCGGGCCTCACGGGAGAGGGCGCCCAGGGGGCGCAGGGCCGCGCGGGCGGCCTTCACGGACGGGACGGGCCCGCGGGTTGCTTCCGGGTGGTCGAGCATCGCTGCGATGGCGGTACGGGCTCGACGAGCGTGGGTCAAGGGGTCCTCCAAGGGGTTTCGAGTGGTGGTGCCGGTCGGGGTGCCACCCCCTTCCAGCAACAAGAACATTACCACTTCTTAACCGGATTCGGAAGCCCAAAAGGGCATCTGACCAGGTGCTTTCTCCGCCGCCGGCACCCGTGAAGTAGCTCCCGCCTGCCCTTGGCGGGCCGACACCGGAGCAAGCAAAAGGCCCCAGCGCAGACGGCCGGGGCCTTTGACGTGCTGGCGCTCAGTCCTGCCCGACAAGCTCCCGCTGAGCGACCGGGAGGGCGCCGCGTGTCTGCTGAGACGCTCCGCGCCGCCACTCCCGACAGTACGGCCGGTTCCGTCGAGGTCGCGGAACGTCCGCGCGTACGGCACGGCGGCCCGCACCGTCGCACTGGTGCAGGCCGCTGTGCCGGTCGTACAGCTGTGCGCTTCAGCGGGGCTATGTAGCCCTTCCGCTTCCGGCCGGGAGGGGTGTGGCGGCGTTCTCGTCGAGCCAGCGGGCGGCTGCGGTCACGGTCGGGAAGAACAGACTGTCGAGCCTGCCGTGACGCGCGAACACCGGGGTAGGCCACTCCCCCGGGGCCGATGGGGACAGCTCGGCGAGGTCGTAGCTGACGGTGTACGCCGCTCCGCCCCGAGGCCCGGTCGCGGGCTCGATGGCGCCGACGATGTCCTCCGGGGTGAGGCGCGCGGCGTTGCGGCGTGCGACGAGGTACCACTGGGGATCGCCGGGCGGGTCGCACAGGATGCCGAGCCAGGGCGGGGGGCCCTGGTAGATCCAGACCTGGCCAATACGGCGGGGCTTGACCCCCATGCCGAGCCGGGTGGTGTCGTAGACCATGGGCCGTCCGGGGAGTTTGGCGTCCAGCTTGGTCGCGGCGCCGCACTTCGGGCAGTAGATCCGGACCGTGAGCGCCTCGTACTCGTCGCCGTGGCCGCACGCGGTCTTGTCCTCGGTGCCGATCGGGCAGGAGTGGCCGCTGTAGGAGCTCTCGCGGACGGCGGTGTCCATCCGGTAGTCGACCTCCCAGCCGGTCACCGTGCAGCCGTCGCGGTGCTCGGGGACGGTGTAGCTCAGGTGCGCGGCGAGCGCGGACAGGCCGGTCACTCCTGCCCCGCCGGAATGCCGAGGTCGGCGTGGAGCGCCTTCAGCTCTTCGAGCTTGGGGCCGTCCTCCAGGGTGTAGAAGCCCTCCAGCCCCATGCCGATCATGTGGGCCTCCAGGACGCGCTTCGCAGTCGCGGTGCCGAAGGTGTTGAGGTAGGCGTCCAGGTGGACGGGACGACCCTTGGCGTAACTGAGGGCCAGATGCAGCAGCTTGTCGGTGGACCCGTTCAGGATCATCGACTCGTCGTCGCGCAGGGCGGTCCAGTCGACTTCCGCGGTCAGGACGCGGCCGATCTCCGGGTCCTCCTCCCACACGAGGGCGGTGTAGCGGGCGAATTCGGCCCGGCCGGGCAGGCCGGTGAAGGTGAGCAGGTGCGTGGCGGCCCGCCGCAGCTCGCTTCGGCTGAGCTTGGCGGCGGCTTCGAGGGCCTCGGTCATCTCTTCCTCGGAGAGCGATGCCGGGCTGGGGGTGACGTTGTGTCGCATGGTCCTTCTCAGCTGTTGGCGTAGCGGTGCAGGGCGTAGTCGTACGGGCTGTTTCCGGCGACGGCCGCCGAGACCCGCCGCATGAAGGTCTGGTAGGCGTCCTCCTGCGGCGCGGTGAGGACGATCCGCTCGGGCGTCTCGTCGCCGGGGCCGGCCACGGCGACGGCTTCGAGCAGCACGTCGACGTCGGGCTGGTGCGGCAGTTGCCAGACGGACAGGCCGCGGAGGAAGTCCTCGACCATCTGCCGGTCGTCTCCCTCGCGGCCGGGGTCGGCCCAGTCGTCGGCCATCTGCTGGAGGAAGTCCCCGAGCTGCGTGTGGTCCGTGCCGTCGAGCGCCGTACGGAAGTGGGTGAGGACGGCGGCCACGGCGGCGACGTCGCGCGGGTCGACGTCGGCCGGGTAGAGCGGGGTGTGCTCCCATCGGCCGTCGGGGGCGTAGAGGGCGTAACGGCCGGCGGGCCGCTCCCGGTTCGGTTCGTAGCGCCCGATGTTCGTTCCGGTGTGCCGCAGGGGTTCGGGCAGCGCGCCGAACAGGCGGCCCCACGCCTGATGGGCGCCGATTCCGTCCAGGTCCGGCGGAAGCTCCCACACCTCCTCGTCGCCCTCCTGGACGGCGCGGGCATTCAGGGCGAGCTGCATGAGCAGCGGCTCCTCCATGCCCATGAACAGGGACAGCCAGTCCTCGTCATCGGGCAGCAGGACGCGGGTCGTTTCGGGTGCGCCGGTCATGCGCTGGCCTCCTTCGCGGCCGGGGCGGCGAAGGGGTTGGGGGCCTCGCCGGAGAGGATCTTGTGGACGAGTTCGGCGACCTCGCGGGCGCCGTCCGCGGTGGCGGGGGCGGCGATCGGGCGCGGTCCGTCCGCGCCGGCGGTCTCATCGACTCGGATGTCCCAGCCGTCGCTGGTGAGCGCTAGGGAGACGGGGGCATGGCCCCGGTGGCCGAAGCGCGGCCCGTCGGGCAGCGGTTCGACGGCGACCCGCTGGCCGGGCTGGACCGTCAGCCCCCTGGCGCCGAGTTCGCTGACCAGGGTGTCCCGCGCGGCGTGCCGCTCGGTGCCGGTCAGCTCGACGCGCGAGCAGTAGCGGGCGGCCAGGGCCTCCAGGACACCCAGGGGCAGGCTCGTGACGGCGGCCCAGTCCTCGCGGTCGATGTGGTGCTCCTGGCCTGCCGTGTAGAGCTTGCCGAGCAACTCGGCGGCTTCGGCGAGGACGCTGGGGGTGTAGATGACCCGGGTGCCGTACGGGGCGCAGGCGCTCCGTTCCTCTCGGGTCCATCGGCGGATGTCGATCTTCGCGGCATCCAGAGCGGTGGTGTCGCTCATCGGCGGCTTTCTCTCCTAGGTTGTACGGACGGGGGTCCGGGGCCGATTACCGCGGCCCCGGACCCCTACTGTGTCGTGCTGCTCAGACATTCCGGGCCGGATCAGACGAGGACGGCCCGCAGGGGTCACGCCCCGGTGCTGGGGACCTGGATCTCGCGGTGGACGACTTCGGTCTCGACGTCGTTCTGGCGCAGCGCCCGGGCGATCTCCTCAGCGATGCCCACCGACCAGTGAACTCCCCGGGCGTCGCCCACGGCGATCTTCACCAGGCGGGCGCGGGCGTCGGCGACGTCCTCCAGGAGGCCGATGGCGAGCAGCGCGGTGTTGTCGACGAGCCGGGCGACGCCCGCGGCCGACAGGACCGTGTGAGCGATGTCGGGGTCCAGGCCGGTGCGCTGTTCCCCGTCCGGGATCTGGTGGGTGGCCATCACGTGCCGGCGGATGTCCAGCGTGATGTCGCTCGGCTCCTCGGGGGTGCCGTGGTCGTGGCCGAAGGTGTTGATGGTGACGCGGACCATGTGGTGATGCTCCTCAGTGGTGGGGCCTGCCGGGAGCTCCCGGCAGGGCGGGCGGATCAGCGGGTCCGGGCGGCCTGTTGCGGCCGGTCGAGGTGGTCGAGGGCGCGCTGGAGAAGCGGCCGGTGGGCGCTGTAGAGGACACGTCCGGCCGCGCTAATCGCGGCGTCGAGGTCGGCGAGGGAGCCGAAGGGCCACCATCCGGCGTCCACCGCGTCGTCGGCGGCGACGGCGCGCACCGTGGCGGGCAGGACGAACAGGGCGCTGGTGGAGGCGACCCACGCGTGGTCGGAGTTCCGCCAGTCGTCGACCAGGTCGCGGCCGAGGATGACGGGCTGGTGGTCGCTCAGATCGACACCGGTCTCCTCACGCAGCTCGCGGGCCAGCGTGGTCGGGGCCGTCTCGCCCGGATCGCACATCCCGCCCGGGATCGCTTCGACGCCGATGTCGTCACGGGTGATCAGCAGCACCCGGCGGTCGTCGCCGTGGCCCGCGACCACGATCGGGTCGGCGGCCGCGTTCTCGCCCCACTTGCCCAAATTCCGGCCGGTGCGGCCGGTGCGGCCCTGCGGGTGAAGGGGCCAGCCCCTCGCGTCCAGCAGGAACGGCGCGAGCGCGTCAGCCTGGCGCAGGGGCCAGTCGTGCACGTCGGCCGGGGTCGCGGCGGCCTCGGCCCAGTCGGGCACGTGGTGGGCCAGAGCCGCGGGCAGCAGCTCGGGCGGCGTAATGTCCGCCGGGGTGTACTGCGGCCAGCTCACCGACCAGCAACGTCGGTCGGCGGGGATGGTCCGGGTCATGAAGTTCCTCTCTGGGTGGGGCCGCCTCGATGGCGGCGGCCCCGGGATCACGGGTGGTCAGTTGCCGAGGTAGGCGGCGGCGACGTTCACGAAGTGATCGTGGCTGGCCAGTGCCTCCTGGCGGACGCGGGTGAGGACATCGGTGTCGGTGTCCGCCCCGCGCAGGGCGTGGGTGGCGGTGACCATGGCGTCGGCGGCCTGGCGGACGTCCGGGGCGGTGATGAGGACCCGCAGGGCAACCAGCGGCCGGGTGATGGCGGACCGCGTTTGGTGGGAGCGCGAACGCAGGTCGGCCAGGCGGTCGGGGGCGGCGCCCTTGATCTTGGCGTCGCCCCGTACCCACATCGCGGTGCGGTGGTCGGAGATGGCGGCGGCCAGATCGGTGACGGCCGCCAGGCGGTCGCGGCGCAGCGCTTCGCTGCGGGCGACGCGCTCGGCGCGCTCCGCGGATCGGCGCTGGTACCAGCCGGAGACGATGACGCCGGCCAGGGTGCCGAGTACGGCGATGACGGTGGTGAGGATGCCGAGCATGGTGGTCCCCTTCCGCGGAGCGGGTTTCGAGTCGTGACGCCGGTCGGGGTGCCACCCCTTTCCAACAATTAGAACAATACCATTGTTCACAGCTTCGGGAAGGGGGTGCGCTCTGTTGGTCAGGCGTCGCAGCGGACGCACTGGGTGTCGTCGAGCGGGTTGTTCTGGTGGGCGGCGGCGAGTTCGGCGACCGACCGCACGGGCGTCCAGGCCGGGCCCGCGCACCAGTCGGTGGGGCAGGAGACGAGCGCCTCGAACCGGAGGTCGTAGGGGTCGCCGTCGTCCATCCAGCGCACGCGCAGGGACTCGCCCCCGGCGCCGAAGGCGCCGGTGCGGTACTGCATATCGCGACTGGAGGTGTCCCAGTCGAAGAGATCCGCGGCCGCGTCCCCGAAGATGCGGCGGACGTCCGCGATCGGCTCGGCGGCGCGCTCTTCGCGGGCCAGCCGCTCCAGGGCGGTGCCCAGGACGGGCAGCTCCTCGGCGAAGACAATGTGGTCGAAACCCTCCTTGGCCAGGTGCGGATGGGCCGCGACGATCTGCGCGTGCTGGGTGGCGACGATGTCCGCCGGGACACAGCGGTTCGCGGCGCGTACGGCGTTGCGGGCCAGCGCGACCGAGGGGGCGGTGCCCATCAGCAGGGCGACGACGGGGGCCCCGTGGCTGCGGCCGGCGCGAATGAGCTCCTGCCGGTCACCCGCGTTGGCGTTCGTCGCGTCCACGGCGGTTCGCAGACCCAGGCCCAGGCGGGCGTCCAGCATCGCGTGCAGGGCCTGCCACACCGGCCCGTTGACCTGCTGACTGCCGGGGTCATCCGCACACATGGCCCGCAGGTCGTCGGCACGAAGGACCATGTGCTGCTCGAACATCTTGCTGGTGCGGGTCTTGCCGGAACCGCTCGCCCCGAGCAGCAGGATCAGGGCGCTGGGGAGGTTGAGCGCTTCCTCGGGAAGGAGGCGGTGCTGGGTCATCAGGATGCCTTTCGGAAGGGAAGGACACGGGCGAGCAGGGCGGGGGTGCGCAGCGGCACGATCCCCGCGAGACGGCGGCCGCGGCGGCCCCGGCCCTTGACCTGATACATCGCGGCATCGGCCTGCTTGAGCGCGGCGGATACGGTGGCGTCGGCGAGGCCGACGGTGCGGGCGGTGCCGATGGAGGCGCCGACGGTGAGGGTCAGGTCGCGGTAGGCGATGGGGGCGGTCAGCAGGGCGTGCAGCCGGGTGATGCGGGCGGACAGGCCGGGGCCGTCGGGGAGGGCCACGGTGAACTCGTCGCCGCCCAGCCGTCCGGCCACGGCCCCCTCGGCGGCGGCCCACTCCGCCAGTCGGGCACCGACGGCAGCGAGGACGGCGTCGCCCGCCGCGTGACCGAAGCGGTCATTGACTGGCTTGAACGCATCGAGGTCCGCGAGGAGGACCGCCGCGGGGCCCGCCTCCAGAACGTCCTGGGCCTGCCTGGTCCATGCGGACCGGGTGGGCAGTCCGGTGACCGGGCACGTGCGGGCCTGGGCGAGCTGGTCCTGGAGGTCGGCCACCTGGGCCAGCAGCTTCTCGACGGCGGGCACGACCTCGGCGAGGGCGGTCCGCAACTGCTGGGGGCTGGCGTCGGGGCGGCCGAGGTCGGCGCGGGCACGATTGAGCAGGGCGCCGGTGCGTATGGCGGGCTGCATGGTGGAGGGGTCCCTTCCAGTCGGTTCGGGTTTCGAGGGGCACGGGGCGTGGCGGTGCCATCCGCCGCCCCGGTGGGCGAAGTCAGCGCAGAGCGGCGCGGATCGCGTCGGCCTGACGGGGGCTGCGGGCGTACGGGAGAGCGGCAGTGCCGAGCAGTTCGGTGGCGGGGCGGCCACGGAAGCGGTCGCCCTCGCTGTCGCGGTCGGCCAGCAGCTGCTCACGCAGGCCCTCGGGGATCACGGCGTATGGGGCCACGAGCTCCAGCACGATGGCAGGGTCGCTGATGTCGTACGGTGCCGCGCCCGCGAAGACCAGGTGGCCGGTCTCGGCGCCCTCGTCGGCGAGCTCGTCCCAGGCGCTGGCGAAGTAACTGGCGAGCGGGGCATCCCATCCGACGCGGACAGTGCGGCCGGCGGGGGCTCCGCCGAGTGGGGTCAGGGTGTGACTGGACAAGGTGTCTCCGTTCTGTCTCGTGGTCCGGGCGGTCCAGCTCCGCCCGTGCTGTCCGGACCGGTCAGGGCCCGGCAGCACGGGCGCAGTCAGCTGCGCCGGGAAGCGGATTCAGGGGCGCGGGCCGCGCGGCGTACCGGCGGCCGCGTTGCCGTTGGTCTGCACCTGGCCGCGTGCGAGGCGGAAGGCCGCCGCCGTCTCCGGGCTGTTGTGCTTCTTGTAGTCGGCGGCGGCCTGGGCCTGGAGCTGCTTGACGGTCTCGGACTGGGACACGGTGCCTCCGGTATCGGGTTTCGAGTGGTGGTGCCGGTCGGGGTGCCACCCCCTTCCAGCAACAAGAATATTACCACTATTGAACCGGATTCGCAAGAGGTGTCTGTGCCTCGCGGTTTGGGCGGGTCAGCGGGTGAGGGTGAGTGCCTCGGTCAGGGCGGGCCACAGGACGGTGTCCCGGCCCCACACCGGATCGACGAGGGTGACCTGGTGGGCGTCGATGGCGGCCCGTACGGCCTCGCGGTGGCATCCGCGGTACTCCAGCCGGACGTACGCCTTGGGCACCCGGCCGCCGAAGCAGGTGTGTGCTTCGCCGCCCCAGGTCGTGACGAGGATGTAGCAGACCGGGCCATGCCCAAAGGCCCGGTGGACGGCGAGCAGCAGACCGCTGTCGTGAGCGGTGTGGGTCAGCCGCTGGAGGCCTTCAGTGTCGGTCAGGCACATGACGGCGGCGCGCTGCCGCCACCGGCGGCCGTCGAAGGCGGCGCCGTCACATCCGGGCTGGGACTCGAAGGTGACGTGCCCGGCCCGGTTCATGGCGGCGAGCACGGGAATCAGGGGGCCGGTCTCCTCGTCCGGGCCACCCCGGTAGGCGCCGCCGGCCAGCGTCGCCAGGTCACCCTCCAGCCACTGGGCGGTCAGGTTGCCGAGGTCGGACAGCGTGCGGGCGGTGGACCAGATTCGTGCGGTCGAGCGGGACATGGCGGTCCTTCCGGGCCGGTGCCAGATAGGCACGAAGCTCTCTCGGATGATGGCTGGGAGGTGTCCCCGCCCGCCGTGCGGTCCCGGCGCGCGGGAGCGGGGACGGCGCGGCGGGTGGCTGTGGTGCTGCTACCGGCGGTTGCCGGTCGGGTGCAGTTCGCCCGTGTGGCACAGGACGTCGCCGATCAGGAGGGCGTCCACCTTGACCGCCCATCGGCCCTGGGTGAGCTTGCCGGGCTGCACCTCGTCGCGGACGAAACCTCGCCTGGAGCATGTTGTGCCCTTCCTCGGGTGGTGGGTTGCGCGGCTAGTCAGTGGGCGGACGGGGGCAGCAACGGCTTGTCGATGTCGCGGTGCTCGATGACCGTCTCGCGGTGGGTGAGCTGGATGAGCTCCTGCGTGCGGCGGGCAAGTCCGACCGAGCGGTGCCGGCCGCCGACGCAGCCGTAGGCGATGGTGATATCCCCGCCGCGCGCGGTGTCGTGGAGGCCGATCGCGAGGAAGGTGACAACCTGGGCGAGGGATTCGACGCCGGGCGTCGCCAGGACGTGCTCGAACACGGCCGCGTCCAGGCCGGTGAGGTCCTTCAGTGCGGGGTCATGGAACGGGTTCCTGAACAGGCGCCGGAGGTCGTAGGTGGCCTCGGCGACGGGGGGTTCGGCGTGGCCGTAGCCGAAGGAGACGATGCGGATGGTCACGGGGTACCTCTCGTGGTGCAGTCGTGGTTTCGAGCGGGGCCGGGGCGGCGGTGCCACCGCCGCCCCGGGACGGGCGTTCAGGGGTGGACCGTGACGCCCGGGTCGCGCGGGTCGGAAGCGGGCGGGACTGCCCGGCTCCCCTTGGTCCCGGCACCACAGGTGCGCGCCGGGACCGCGGGCAGCCGTCAGTACCAGGCGCGTTCCATGTCCGCGTCCAACTCGCGCGCGGCCGCCTTCAGGGCCTGCTCCAGCCGCTCCTGGGCGTCGGCTTCCTGGTCGTCGCCTGCGTCCGCGCACGCCTCCTTCATGCTCATGGCGTAGGCCGCGAAGGCGCGCAGGATGCCGGTGACCGGGGCGACGCCGCCGTGGCGGTTGAGCTCGTCCACAGCAAAGACCCGGCTCGGGCTGTTCGCCAGTTTCTCCTCGACCTCGTGCAGATCCTCGGCGGCTTCCTTCCAGGTGGGGCCGGGTGCGACCCGTTCGGCGACGTCCTCCAGGAGGAACGCGAAGAACTGCGCGGCGCCGTAGGCGGCCAGAGCGGGCATCAGGTCGTACAGGTCCACCGCGATGCCCCGCCGGACGAAGGCGACGAGCGCGAGGATCAGAAGCACCCCCCGGCCGACGGCCGCGACCAGGCCGGCCGCCCGGCGCACGATGGCGGCGGTGCGGGCCTGGTGGCGGGAGACGCCGCCCATCGGCATCTCGCAGGTCATGCAGGTCAGACGGAACGGGTTGTTGAAGGTGTTGCAGTGCTTGCACTGGCGGTTCTTCAGGATGCGTCGGATACGCACGGATGCCTCCGGGTCGGGTTTCGAGTGGTGGTGCCGGGCGGGGTGCCACCCCCTTCCAGCAACTAGAACAATACTAGCTCTAGACCGGATTGGCAAGGGGTGGCACTCCGTCGGGGGGAACTTCGGGGGTGCCGCCCGCAGGGCCCCGGCAGGGCCCCACGGAGCTACTCGGCGTCGCCGCCGCTGTCCGACTTGCGGTTCTCGCGGGCGAAGCTGCGGGCTCCGGCGGCGTCGACGGCCTTGATGGCGGCCTGTCCGGTCTTCAGGCCCTCGCGTCCCATGTCGAAGCCCTTGCCTGCGGCGTTGGCGGTCGCACCCACCGCGTTGGCGGCGGCGCCGACCGCGTTGACGGCCGCCGTGGCGGTGCCGGCCACCGCCGTGACGGTGTTGAGGGCGGCGGCCAGGCCCCCGCCGCCGCGCCGGGCCACGGGCTGCTTGCCGCCCCGAGCCGCGGCCTTCTTCGCGGCGAACGCGGAGGAGGCGGTGCCGCTCCCCGCGGGCGCGGCCTTGACCGCCGGTCCGCGCCTGCCGTCCAGGATCTTGCCGCCGGGCAGGTTCACCCGGAAGCGCCGGTTGGGCTCGAAGTTCTCGACGATGGACTTCACCATCGCCGGGGTCATCACCTCGACCGCGAAGAAGCATTTCGCCCTTCCGCCGCCCCCGTCCTTTCCCCGGTGCTTTTCCCCGCAGGACGCCATGACGGTCGTACCGGATACCAGCAGATTCAGGCGGCGCGGGGCCGGGGCGTTCTCCCGGCCGGGGCAGCGGATGGGGGCTCCGTTGAGGCTGAGCGGCCCGCGGATGGTCAGTGAGGGGGTGGCCATACGGATGGACTCCTTACTTGCTCTGGGCGATGGCGGTTGCGGTGGCGGTGACCTTGCCTCCGAGGACGGTGCGGCCGGTCGCGGTTGCGGTGGCCTCGGCGGTGGTGCTTCCGCCGCCCCCGCGACGGCGGAGGCCGGAGAAGAGGCCGCGGACGACGAAAGCGACGACGGTGACCGCCACGGCGAAGGCCATGAGCACGTAGGCCAGGGCCTCCAGCCAGGGGCCGGCCAGCGACAGGCCGTACGCGGCGAGCGCGGCGCTTCCGGCTGCGGACCACATCAGCAGGGCCGCCGTCTTGGCCCAGGCCGGGATCGGCTGGGAGCCGCCCCGGACGGGGACCGGCGCCGTCTCGTGGCGGACGTAAGCCCACTGCCGGGCGCCGCCGGGGAGCGTGACCAGCTCGACCCCCGGAAGCGGGGCCTCCACCGGGACGGGGCGGGCCGGAACGTACGGCGCGACGGGCGCGGGGCCCTGCGGGGCCTGGGTGATCGTGTAGACGGTCTCCGGGTCGGTACGGGCGGGGTGGTTCATGATCGGGAAAGCTCCTTGGGGAAGATCGTTTTATGAGGGTTTGGGGGGGTGGCCACGACCTGGGACGCAGGGCGTCCTCGCAGGTCAGGGGGGTGGCCACCCCCGGGACACCGGCCCGGCGGTCCTGGGACGCGTCCCAGGAACGGGGCCGGGTGGCCAACGGCCCGGCCAGGCTCTGACCTGCACGGATGCCCGGCGGCCAAGGGCCAGGCCTACGGG
>NZ_JBSFDD010000055.1:0-12659 GCF_053593715.1 Streptomyces sp. NPDC002125
ACCGCATACAACCACCCCCGCCCCCCTTCACGTGGGGGGCCCGGGGGGGGGCGGGGGGGGCCCCCCCCCCGGGCCCGCCGGTGCGCTACTGCGTGTCAGGGTGCCGGATCAGGGAGCCCAGGGTGAGTCCACCGACCAGGTCGTGTCCTCGGTGAAGGTCGCCGGGTTGTCCCACGCGTGACCGCCGCCCGGGGTGGCGAGCCACACCTCGGAGCCGATGTGCCGCAGATAGCTGCCGGGCAGGTTCGCGCTGGAGAACCTCACCCCGCCGCTGCCCGCGACCGCGCACCAGGTGGCGTCGGCCTTGAAGAGCGCCGAGCCGTCGTTCGCGTCGCGGCGGACCCGGAAGTCCCGGTGCCTCAGGTACTCGCCGGGGTAGTTGCGGGACTCCAGCGAATAGCAGTTGCTGTTCGCCAGGCCGGTGACGACCTTCCAGGTGGCGTCGCTCTTCAGCAGCGCGCTGCTCGCGCCGTCGACGGCCGCGGTGTAGGCGAGCGCCTCGGAGTGCCGCAGGTACTTGTTGGTGTGTCCAGGCGTGGTGACCCGCAGCGACGTGTACTGCCCGGTGGGGAGCGTGACCGGCGGTGCGGGCGTCTTCGACGCCTGGATGAGGGCCTGGTTGGCGGCCTTCACCCGGGCGGTGTCGACCTTGACCACCTGGCGGTCGTAGGTGAGCAGCCCGTTCGCCTCGTTCTCGACGTCCGTGATCTCCGTGTAGACCGAGGCGGAGAGCCCGGCCGGGAGCTGCCCGACGCGGATGGCGTCCAGAAGCCCCACGAAGCGGTTGTTCAGCGCGGCGACGCTCGCCTGGTCCTCGTAGCTGAAGCCGCCGCCCGGGTACCACTCGTGGCCGGAGACCTTGTACCCGAGGCCGCCGAACTCACCGAGCACGGCGGCTCTGGTCGAGGTCGGTGCCGTGTTGCCCGGGCCGACGTAGATGTGGTTGTCGACCACGTCCCCGTTGCCGCCGTCCACGGAGCCGCAGCAGTTGACCCCGCTCATGTTGTTGACCAGCCGGGACGGGTCGTACGCCTTGACCTCGTTCGCGATCCTGGCCTGGTCGTACTGCCCCCAGCCCTCGTTCTGGTTCACCCACATGACGAGCGAGGGCGAGCTGCGGTGCTGGTCGATGACCGCGTGGTACTCCGCCTCCCACTGGGTCCGCGCCGCGCTGTCGGGAGTCTTGCCGGTGTCCATCGCCGGCATGTCCTGCCAGACCAGGAGGCCCAGCTTGTCCGCCCAGTAGAACCAGCGCTGCGGTTCGACCTTGATGTGCTTGCGGACCATGTTGAAGCCCAGGTCCTTGTGGGCCTGGAGGTCGTACTTGAGCGCCGCGTCGGTCGGCGCCGTGTAGATGCCGTCCGGCCAGTAGCCCTGGTCGAGCGTGCCGCTCTGGAAGACGAACTTCCCGTTCAGGACCGGGCGCAGGATGTTGTCCACCTTCGCGATCGCGATGGACCGCATGCCCGCGTAGCTGCCCACCGTGTCCACCACGGCGGTGCCGTCCAGCAGGTCGGCGCGTACGTCGTAGAGGAACGGGTCGTCCGGGCTCCACAGCCTGGGGTTCGGCACGGGCACGGAGATGTCGCTGCCGGGCGCCCCGGTCGCCGTACCCACGACGGTGCCACCGCTGGAGACGGTGATCCGGGCGGTCCTGCCGCCCCCCGAGGCCGCCTGCGCCTTCACCCGCAGGGTGCTGCTGCCGAGGTCCGGCGTCATGTCAAGCCGGGTGATGTGCGACGCGGCGACGGGCTCCAGCCAGACCGTCTGCCAGATCCCCGAGGCCGCGGTGTAGAAGATACCGCCGCCCGCGTGCGGGTTCACGTCGTTGATGCGCTGCTTGCCGACGGCCTGCCCGCCGGTCTGCGTCGGGTCGTACACGGAGACGACGACCGTGTTCGTCCCGCCGTTGAGCTGCGGGGTGATGTCGTACGAGAACGAGTCGAAGCCGCCCTTGTGGGCGCCGACCTGGGTGCCGTTGACCCAGACGGTGCTCTGCCAGTCGGACGCGCCGAAGTTGAGCACGGTCCGGCGGCCGTTCCAGTTCGACGGCACGGTGAAGGTGCGCTTGTACCAGAGCTTGTCGTTCTCGGTGATCTTCCGCTTGATCCCGGAGAGCGAGGACTCCGCGACGAACGGGACCCGGATCTGCTCCGGGAAGGACGCCGGCTGCCCCGCGTCGCGGCCGGTCACCGCGAAGTCCCAGATGCCGTTGAGATTGGCCCAGTCGGGGCGGGTGAGCTGGGGGCGGGGATATTCGGGAAGCGGGTTGTCGACGGAGACCTGGTTCGTCCAGGGCGTCGTCATCGGCGCCGGCTTCGGGGTCCAGGCGGCGGGCGCGGCGGCGGCCGGAGCCGTGCCGGCGCCCACCAGGGCGGTGGCGATCAGGGCGAGCAGGCCGGTGCCGGCGGTTAACCGTCTCCACCAGGTGCTGCGGTGTGGCGCGGGTGCGGTGGTCATCGCGGATCTCCTTGTGGGAGGGAAGAACTCCACGCGCCGGAACGGCGAGTGGAGTGTCCGAAGGGACGGCAGGGCGCTGCCGCTCAGAGGAGCTGCCAGAGATGGTCGGCCGTTCCGTTGTCGTCGTACTGGACGACATGGGCGCTGTCGGCGGTGGACATTCCGTCCACGCCGAGAACCTTGCCCGAGTTGCGGTTGCGAACGCGGTACCAGTCGTCCTGGTCGGGAACCAGCTGCCAGAGGTGGTCGGCGGTGTCGTTGTCGTCGAACTGCACGACATGGGCGCTGTCGGCCGTGGACATCAGGTCGACACCCAGCACCTTGCCCGAGTGCTGGTTGCGGATGCGGTACCAGCCGTCGCCGTTGGCCACCAGCCGCCACAGGTGGTCGGCCGTCCCGGTGTCGCCGAACTGGACGACATGGGCGCTGTTGGCCGTGGACATCAGGTCGACGCCCAGCACCTTGCCGGAGTGACGGTTGGCGATCCGGTACCAGCGGTCCGCGAGCCAGGCAGCCGCGTCCGGGCTCGCCGTCGGGAAGGACGTGATCCGCAGCCGCGCCGCGCCCATCGGGACGAGCGTGACCTCCTCGACCGGCTCGGTGCTGCGAGCGGGGCTCGCCTGGAGGGGCGCCACCACGTGCTCGTCGTCGGCGCTCCACTCGGGGATGCGACGGGCGCGCGCGGTCATCACGAGCGGGGTGTTCTCCAGGGTGAAGGGGTTGTCGCCGGGAGCGCGTCCGGTGGAACGGCGGTGCAGCGAGTCCGTGGGGCGTGCGCCGTCCAGGACGAGGCCGTAGTTCCACGGGGTGGTGGCGTGGACGGCGTACTCCGGGAACTGCTCGGTGCCGCCGATGCGTTCGTACGCCTCCCCGATGCGCAGGGAGTAGGTCAGCGGCCCGTGGTCCACGCTGACCGAGCCGTGGTTGCCGGCCCAGGTGCGCACGGTGGTCCGTTGCGGCAGGCGCAGGGTGACCCGGTCGCCGTCGGCCCAGGTCCGGTCGATCCGGGTGAACGCGGGCCCGGCCGGGGCGGTGACCCGCTGCCCGTTCACCCTGATGTCGGGCTCGGCGCACCAGGCGGGCACACGCAGCACCAGCGGGAAACGCAGCCGCCTCGGGGCCCTGAGGGAGAGGGTGACCGTGTCCGTGAACGGGTAGCCGGTCTCCTCCGTGAAGGTGACCTCCGTGCCGTCCGCGACCTTCGCGGTGACCTCGCAGGGCGCGTACATCGCCGCCGCGAGACCGTTGTCCGGGGTGGCGAGCCAGAGCTCCTCGACGAAGTAGGGCCAGCCCATGCCGTAGTTGTGCGGGCAGCAGCGGTACTGGTCGACGCCCGGCAGGAACGCCTGCATCGCGAAGCCGTTCTGGAACTGGCGGTCCCTCTTGGGGACGTTGTCCAGGTCGACGCTGTTCGCACTCGTGACGTAGTGGATCGCCTTCCCCGACGGGTCCAGCGAGGCGGGCAGCGAGTTGAACGCCAGCTCCTCGCAGCGGTCCGCCCACAGGGGGTCGCCCGTGATCCGGGTGAGCAGCTGGTGGCTCGCCATGAACTCGACGATCCCGCACGTCTCGAAGCCCTGCCGGGGGTCCCCGTGTCCCGGCCGGGCGTTCTCGTCCCCGGCGAAGCCACCTCCGGGGAACTGCCCGTACTGGTCCATGGCCTTGGCGTACGTCCCGTAGGTGTCCCGGGTGTCCTGCCGCGCGCCGCTGCGCAGGGCGTACTGGGCGGGTTCGCGGAAGCCCTGGGCGATGTTGACGTTGTGCGGGTTGACCAGGTTGTCGCCCCAGTCGGCCCCGTAGCGGTGGATCTTGTCGGCGAGGTCGAGCAGGAAGGTGTCGCCCGTGCGGTTGAACAGCCAGTACACGCTGTCGAGGCCGTCGCCCCAGCGCAGCGCGATCCAGCTGGTGTCGAAGGCGCCGGGGCCCTGGGCGTTCATGTACCGGAAGAACCTGCTGAGGAACGGGATGATCCGGCTGTCGCCGTCGTACTCCTGCCATGAGCGCAGCGCCTGGATCAGCGGCAGGAAGGGCCAGAAGTCGGGGCCGCCGTTCAGCGAGGTCCGCAGGGACTTCGGGCCGAAGAAGCCGTCGGACTGCTGGGTGGTGAGGACCGCGTCGATCCATCGGCGGGTGGCGGCCAGGGCCTTCGCGTCACCGGTGACGATCGCGAGGTCGGCGTATCCGCGCAGCCAGTAGGGGACCTCCTCCCAGCCTCCCTTGTCGGGGCGGACCCAGCCGGAGTCCTCGAAGTCCAGGAAGTGCGAGAACTCCTCGTACCGGCCGCAGAGTCCGTCGAGCTGGAGCCCGAGCTGGCCGGCGAGCCAGCCCCGGGCGGTGACCCGGCCGGGCGGGAGCTTCAGGAAGGCCGTCGGGTGCAGGGGAGCGGCGTTGGGGGAGTAGTGGCCGCCCCGCGCGGCCCGCACCGTGTGCCCGGCGGCGGTCGCGGTGGCGGCCCAGCGACCCGCCGAGGTGACCGCCGCGGCGGTGACCAGGGCGCCGGTCATGAGTTGTCTGCGGTTCAGGGACATCGTGGGGGCTCCGCTTCTGCTCTGCCGGACGGGGAGAGGCGACCGGCCCGGACGGGGCCGGCGCATGACGAAGATGGCCGTCGCGCCCGGACCTGATGACACGACAACGTTTCTGCAACGTTGGAAAATTGATGTCGGCGGTATGACAGCACGCGGTCAAGCTGGTGTCCAGGGGTGGCGCGGCACCTGGTGCTCCGGGAGGCCCCGCGGGGCCACATCTCCCGTACGACACATTTTGGAAATGCGTCGACAACGCTCTTGCCGCCCGCGCCACCTCGCCTATATAACGTTGTAAACCGAGCCGCCGAGAGGCCGAACAAGTCCTCACGGCCCCCCGTTTCCGCAGCTGGAAGCGGTTCCGTGAGGGATACGTCGTCATCTGCCGCCGAGCGGCCGATGCACCGTCCCGCCATGCCCGACCGCACGCCGAACGGCGTGCCGTCACCTCGCCAAGGAGCGTCCCGCGCATGATGACCCAGCGTCGATCCCGTACCCTCGCCGCGGCCTGCCTGCTCGCCGTCACCGCCACGCTGGCCGTTTCCGGCTGCTCCAAGTCGGAGACCACGGACAGCGCGGGCGGTGACAGCAGCCAGGGGGCTCAGGCGGCGAAGTCCCCCGAGGCCGCCTCCGGCCCCGGCTGTTCGCTGCAGAGCTACGGCGCACCCAAGATCGACCTCAAGAACGCGGTGGTCGGCTTCTCCCAGTCGGAGAAGGAGGCCAACCCCTTCCGCATCGCCGAGACCCAGTCCATCAAGGACGAGGCCGCCAAGATCGGCGTGAAGAAGCTGCTCACCACCAACGCGCAGTCGCAGCTGTCCAAGCAGATCAGCGACATCCAGGACATGCTGTCCCAGGGTGCCCAGTTCCTCATCATCGCCCCGCTGAACTCCGACGGCCTGGAGCCCGCGCTCAAGGCCGCGGCGGCGAAGAAGGTGCCGGTCCTCACCATCGACCGCAAGGTCAACTCCAAGGCCTGCGAGGACTACGTCGCCTTCCTCGGCTCCGACTTCGTCGAGCAGGGCAAGCGCGCGGCCGACGCGATGATCAAGGCGACCGGCGGCAAGGGCAAGGTGGCAATCCTCCTCGGCGCCTCCGGCAACAACGTGACCACCGACCGGACCAAGGGCTTCGTCGACCAGATCGCGGCCGAGGCGCCCGGCATCGAGATCGTCGCCCAGCAGACCGGCGAGTTCGCCCGCGACAAGGGCCAGCAGGTCATGGAGCAGCTCATCCAGTCCAAGCCCGACATCACCGCGGTCTACGCGGAGAACGACGAGATGGGCCTCGGCGCCGTCACCGCGCTGAAGGCCGCGGGCAAGAAGCCCGGCAAGGACGTCAAGATCGTCTCGATCGACGGCACCCGCAACGCCGTCCAGGCCCTGGCCAACGGCGAGTACAACGCCGTGATCGAGTCCAACCCGCGCTTCGGGCCCCTCGCCTTCGCGACCGCCCAGAAGTTCTACGGCGGCGAGGAGATCCCCGAGAACGTGATCATCACCGACCGCGCCTACGACGAGACCAACGCCAAGGATTCCCTCGGCGGGGCGTACTGATCCGCGCCTGAACCCAACGGCCCCCGGCCGCCATGGCTCCCGTGACAGGGCCACGGCGGCCCCCGGGCCCTCATCCTTGGACAGCGGAAGGCCGAGAACACCCATGGCACCACCCGAAGCAGTACCTCAGGCACCGGAGGCGGCCGCGTCCACGGCCTCCGCCGTGCTCGAAGCCCGCTCGGTGAGCAAACGGTTCCCCGGCGTCGTCGCCCTCGACGACGTCACCTTCTCCCTGCGCGCGGGGGAGACCCACGCGCTGGTCGGGGAGAACGGCGCCGGCAAATCCACCCTCATCAAGGTGCTGACCGGCGTGTACCGGCCCGACGGCGGCGAGCTGCGGATGTCCGGCGAGCCCGTCAGGTTCGCCCGGCCGTTCGAGGCGCAGCAGGCCGGGATCTCCACGATCTACCAGGAGGTCAACCTCGTCCCCCTGATGAGCGTGGCGCGCAACATCTTCCTCGGCCGCGAACCCAGGAACCGCTTCGGCCTCATCGACTTCGGCCGCATGCACCGGGAAGCGGGCGAACTGCTCGACGGTTTCGGCGTACGCGTCGATCCGCGCCGGCCCCTGCACACCCTGGGCATCGGGACCCAGCAGATGGTCGCCCTCGCGCGGGCCGTCTCGGTCAACGCCCAGGTCGTCATCATGGACGAGCCCACCTCCTCGCTCGAACCGCGCGAGGTGGAGACCCTCTTCCGGGTCATCGGGAACCTGCGCGACCAGGGCATCGCCGTCCTCTACGTCAGCCACCGCATGGACGAGCTCTACCGCATCTGCGACCGGGTCACCGTCCTGCGCGACGGCCGCCACATCCACACCGGCGACCTCGCGGACCTCGACCGGATGCGGCTCGTGTCGATGATGCTCGGCCGTGACCTGTCCGAGGTGCGCCGCTCCGGTGTCACCAGCTTCGCCGCCGAGGGGCACGAGGCCGCCCGTACGCCCGTCCTCACCGCGACCGGGCTCACCAGCCGCCTCCAGCTCCACGACATCTCCGTGTCGCTGTACGCGGGCGAGGTGCTCGGCCTCGGCGGGCTCCTCGGCTCGGGGCGCAGCGAGACGGCGAAGGCGCTCTCCGGGGCGCTGCCCCTGGACTCGGGTGAACTCACCGTCGACGGAACCCCGTTGAAGCGGCTCACCCCGGCCGCGGCCATCCGGGCCGGCATCAGCCTGCTGCCCGAGGACCGCAAGGCCGAGGGGATCGTCCCCGGTCTCTCCGTACGCGAGAACATCGTGCTGGCCGCGATGCCCCGGCTCTCACGGGCCGGTGTCGTCTCCCGCGCCAAGCAGGACCGGATCGTCGACATCTTCATGAAGCGTCTGCGGATCAAGGCGTCGAGCCCCGAACAGAAGGTGGGCGAACTCTCCGGCGGCAACCAGCAGAAGGTGCTGCTGGCACGCTGGCTCTGCCTGGAGCCCAAGGTCCTGCTGCTCGACGAGCCCACCCGCGGCATCGACGTCGGGGCCAAGGCCGAGGTCCAGAGCCTCATCGACGACCTCGCCCGCGAGGGCCTCGCCGTCCTGCTCATCTCCTCGGACATCGAGGAACTCATCGAAGGCGCCGACCGGATCGTCGTCCTGCGCGGCGGAGCCGTCGCCGGTGAGCTGTCCGGCGACGACGTGGCCGAGGACCGGCTGCTCGAAGTGCTCGCCGACCACGCGCCGCAGCAGGCGGACGGGGCCCCGGCCACCCAGGAGGACCCCCGATGACCCAGACCGCCGTCGCCCCTCCCGCGAAGGACGACACACCCCGCAAGCCCGTGAACCCGCTGGCCCGGCTGCGTGATCCCGCCTGGTACCAGAGGTACGGCGTCTATGTGGCCGTGGCCGTGGTGCTGCTCTTCAACGCCCTGTTCACCGAGCACTTCATGACCGCGGACAACTTCCGCACCCAGCTCGTCCAGGTCGCCCCCATCGTCATCGTCGCCCTGGGCATGGCCCTGGTCATCGGCACCGAGGGCGTCGACCTCTCCGTCGGCTCGACCATGGCGCTCGCCGCCGCGTTCCTGCCGCTCTACCTCGGCTACGGCCTCGTGCCCGCGCTCGTCGTCGCCCTGCTCGCGGGCGCGGTCGTCGGAGCGGTCAACGGCGCCCTCGTCTCCCTCGTCGGCCTCCAGCCCATCGTGGCCACGCTCGCCCTCTTCGTCGGGGGCCGCGGGCTCGCCCTCGTCATGGCCGACGGGCAGCTCAAGCAGATCGTCAACCCCGACCTGCTCTCCCTGGGCACCGGCTCCTTCCTCGGCGTACCGCTGGTCGTCTGGATCGCGGGAGTGCTCGCCGTCGCCGTCGCCTTCCTTGTGCAGCGCACCACCTTCGGCCGGCAGATCGTCGCCATCGGAGGCAACCGCTCCGCCGCCGCGCTCGCCGGACTGCCCGTCAAGCGGGTCCTCATCGGCGTGTACGTGCTGTGCGGGGTGCTTGCCGCGCTCGCCGGGATCCTCGCCACGGCCCGGCTCACCGCGAGCGACCCCTCCTCGCTCGGCACCCTCATGGAACTCTCCGCCATCACGGCGGTCGTGGTCGGCGGCACCCCGCTCAACGGTGGCTCCGTACGGGTGCTCGGCACCGTCGCCGGCGCCCTGCTGATGCAGCTCCTGCGCGCCACGCTCGTCAAGCACGACCTGCCCGACTCCACCGCACAGATCGCCCAGGCGGCCATCATCATCGCCGCCGTCTACGTCGCCCGGGAGCGTCGGTCCCGATGAACGAAACCAAGCCCCTCACCGCCGCCCCGGCCACGGTGCCCCCGAAGACACCCGTGGCCCGTCCCGCCGCCGGCCCCGAACAGACCGGCCGGCAGCGCGTCACCGAACTCCTGCAACGCCAAGGCGTCCTCGCGGTCCTGCTCACCGTCGTGATCGCCGCCTCGTTCATCTACCCGACCTTCGCGTCGCTGGACAACGCGCGCGGCATCACCATCCAGGCGTCCTTCCTCGCCGTGGTCGCGCTCGGCATGACGATGGTCATCATCACCGGCGGCATCGACCTCTCCGTCGGCTCGGTGTTCGCCCTCGGGGGAGTACTCGCCGCCTGGGCCTCCCAGTACGGCTTCCTCGCCGCGCTGCTCCTGCCCCTCGCGGTCTGCGGTGCGATCGGCCTGCTCAACGGGCTGCTGATCGCCCGGGGCAACATGGCCCCCTTCATCGTCACCCTCGCCACCCTGCTGGGCGCCCGCGGACTGCTGCTCACCCTCACCGACGAGGGCGCCACGACCTATCTGGTGCCCAAGGGCTCCGCCTTCGGTGAACTCGGCCAGGGCAGTGTCTGGGGATTCGGCTACCCCATCCTGATCGCGGTGGTGCTCTTCGGCGCCGGCGGCATCGTCCTCCAGCGCACCTCGTTCGGGCAGACGCTCTTCGCCGTCGGCGGCAGCAGCGACGCGGCGACCCTGATGGGGCTCCCCGTCGCCCGTACGAAGATCCTCGTCTACACCCTCAGCGGCCTGCTCGCCGGACTCGCCGGCGCGCTGAACGCGGCCAGGCTGTCCTCCGGCGTCACCATCGTCGGCGTGGGCATGGAGCTCGACGCGATCTCCGCCGTCGTCATCGGCGGCACCCTGCTCATCGGCGGCGCGGGATCGATCAGCGGCACCCTCTGGGGCGTGCTGCTGCTGGCCGTCATCCAGAATCTGATCAACCAGATCGGCTCGCTCAACTCCTCGTACCAGTCCGTGGTCAGCGGCGGCTTCCTTATCGTTGTGGTCGTGGCCCAGCGCTATCTGGCGCGCAGTCGCAGAAGCACCTGACGACGAGCCGCCGGTCGAGGGCCGGAGCACAGACCGAGCCGAGCCGAGCCGAACCAAGGAGTGCCGTGGGCGTCAGCCTCAAGGACGTTGCACAACGGGCGGGCGTGTCCATCAAGACCGTGTCGAACGTGGTGAACAACTATCAGCACGTCACACCCGCGATGCGCGCCAAGGTGCAACAGGCGATCGACGAGCTCGGCTACCGGCCGAACCTCACGGCCCGCCACCTGCGCAAGGGCCGCACCGGCATCATCGCCCTCGCCGTACCGGAATTCGGAAACCCGTACTTCGCGGAACTCGCCGGGGCCGTCATCGACGCGGCAGCCCGGCACGACTACACCGTCCTGGTCGACCACACCGCCGGCCTCCGGGAGAAGGAACTCCTGGTCAGCCAGGGCTTCCGCTCCCATGTGATCGACGGCCTCATCCTCAGCCCCATCCACCTGGAGACCGAGGACCTCATGGCGCGCAACGAGACGGCGCCCCTGGTCCTGCTGGGTGAGCGCGAGTACGAGGCCCCGTACGACCACATCGCCATCGACAACGTCGCAGCGGCCCGCGCCGCCGTACGCCACCTCATCGGCCAGGGCAACCGCCGGATCGCCTTCCTCGGCTCACGCACCGGGCGCGAACGCCAGCCCGCCCATCTGCGGCTGCGCGGCTGGCGCGAGGAACTCACCGCCGCCGGGCTCACCCCGGACGAGTCCCTCGTCGTCGTCACCGACGGATACGGCCGCGAGGACGGCGCCGCGGGAATGGCGGAACTCCTCGACCGGGGCGAGCGCCCCGACGCCGTCTTCGCCTACAACGACCTCATCGCCATCGGCGCGATGCGGATCATCGGCGAACGCGGGCTGCGCGTCCCGGACGACATCGCCGTCGTCGGCTTCGACGACATCGAGGAGAGCCGCTACACGACCACCACACTGACCACCATCGCCCCCGACAAGGAGGCCATCGCGCGACTGGCCGTCGACAGCCTCGTCGAACAGCTCTCCGGCGCACCCGTCGCCGAACCACGCAGGCCACGCCCCGGATACCGCCTCGTCGTCCGCGAATCCACCACGCCCGGGCCGCACCCCGGCCCCACAGAGGAACTCTGATGCCGCGCCCCACCGTGCACAGCACCCCCTTCGGTACCGTCCACGGGACCGAGACCCACCTGTGGACCCTCGACAGCGGTACGGGAGTCCAGGCAGGCGTACTCACCTACGGGGCCTCCCTGCACAGCCTCACCGTGCCCGACACCACGGGCACCACCGCGTCCGTCGTCCGCTCGCTCGCGAGCCTCGACGACTACACCGCCAAGCACCCGTACTTCGGCGCGGTCGTCGGCCGTTACGCCAACCGCATCGCGCACGGCCGCTTCACCCTGGACGGGACCGAGCACCACATCCCCGCCAACGACCGCGGCCACGCCCTGCACGGCGGGCCCGAGGGCTTCCACACCAAGGTGTGGGAGGCGGAGGCGGACCGCACCGAGGACAGCGTGTCCGTCCGGCTCACCCTGCACAGTCCGGACGGCGACATGGGATTCCCCGGGGCGCTGGACTCCACGGTCACCTACACCCTCGACACCGCCGGCACCCTCGCCGTCGACTACGCCTGCGCCACCGACCGGCCCACCGTCGTCAACCTCACCAACCACGCCTACTTCCACCTGGCCGCCCACGGCGACGTGCTCGGCCACCGCCTGGAGGTCGACGCCGAGACCTATCTTCCGGTGGACGGCGGGGGAATCCCCCTGGGACCGCCCGCCGAGGTCAGGGGCACCCCCTTCGACCTGACCGAACCCCGCGTCCTGGCGGAACGGCTCGGCCACGACGACCCGCAGCTCCGCGCTGCGGGCGGGTTCGACCACTGCTGGGTGCTCCGGGACACCGGCGGCGGTCTGCGCCTCGGCGCACGTCTCACCGCGCCGGAGGCCACCCGCGTCCTGGAGGTGTGGACGACCGAACCCGGCATCCAGGTCTACACCGCGAACCAGCTCGACGGCTCGTTCACCGACGCGACGGGCCGCCGCCACGAACGCCACGGCTCGGTCTGCCTGGAGACCCAGCACCTGCCCGACTCGCCGAACCGGCCCGACCTGCCCAGCACCGTGCTGCGCCCCGGTGAGACGGCGCGCAGCCGCACCGAACTGCGCTTCACGCACCTGCGCAACTGATCCGGCTCCGCGGCCACCGGAGCGGGCATCGCCGGACCGGCCGCCGGAACCACGAGGAAAGCCTCCCGCACCGGCCCTGCGCAGGGCCGGTGCGGGAGGTGCGAACCAGGCGTGACGGGCGCGCCCGGCACGCCGCCGGTGACATCAGATAAGTGCCCGCGGTGCCGATGTTCCCCGGCGCGGCGGTGTTGCCGCCGCGGTCGCG
>NZ_JBSFDD010000056.1:0-10732 GCF_053593715.1 Streptomyces sp. NPDC002125
GCTCCGCGTACGGACCCCGGCCGCGGACCCCGCCATGGACGTACAGCGTCTGGAGCGGCGACAGGCTCGTGGTCGACCAGCTCCTGTTGCCCCACGGGGCGCCCGCCGACGGAGACCCCAGCACAGCAGAGGACCACACTGCACGAAGGGGAAGCCATGACAGCGACGACCGACGGAAGCACCGGAGCCGCGAACCTCCGCGCAGCCTCGGCAAGCGATCCGACCGAATCAACCATCGCCGCGGACGACACGCTCACCGTCGCGCGGCGGGCCGCGGAACGCTCGGTTGAGCACCTCCTCGGCAGACAGGACGAGCAGGGCTGGTGGAAGGGCGACCTCGCCACCAACGTCACCATGGACGCGGAGGACCTGCTGCTCCGTCAGTTCCTGGGAATCCAGGACCCGGCCACCGTCCAGGCGGCCGCCCGCTTCATCCGGGGCGAACAGATGGGCGACGGCACCTGGAACACCTTCTACGAAGGGCCGCCGGACCTCTCCGCCACCATCGAGGCGTACGTCGCCCTCCGGCTCGCCGGGGACCGGCCCGACGACCCGCACATGATCCGCGCGGCGGGCTGGGTCAGGGAACAGGGCGGCATCGCGGAGTCCCGGGTCTTCACCCGGATCTGGCTCGCGCTCTTCGGCTGGTGGAAGTGGGACGACCTCCCGGAACTCCCGCCCGAGCTGATGTTCTTTCCGAAGTGGATCCCGCTCAACATCTACGACTTCGGGTGCTGGGCCCGCCAGACCATCGTGCCGCTCACCATCGTCTCCGCCCTGCGGCCCGTACGCCCCGCCCCGTTCCCCCTGGACGAACTGCACACCGATCCGGCCTGCCCGAATCCTGCCAAGCCGGCTGCCTCCGCGGCCAGTTGGGACGGTGTCTTCCAGCGCCTCGACAAGGCGCTGCACCTCTATCACAAGGTGGCCCCGCGCAAGCTGCGGCGTATCGCGATGAACGCGGCGGCCCGCTGGATCATCGAGCGCCAGGAGAACGACGGCTGCTGGGGCGGTATCCAGCCACCCGCGGTGTACTCCGTCATCGCCCTGCATCTGCTGGGGTACGACCTCGACCACCCGGTGATGCGCGCCGGGCTCGAATCGCTCGACCGGTTCATCGTGTGGCGCGAGGACGGTGCCCGGATGGTCGAGGCCTGCCAGTCCCCGGTCTGGGACACCTGCCTCGCCACCATCGCCCTGGCTGACGCGGGGGTCAGCCCCGACCACCCGGCACTGGTCAGAGCCGCCGACTGGATGCTGGGCGAGGAGATCGTGCGGCCCGGCGACTGGTCCGTACGCAGACCCGAACTGGCGCCGGGCGGCTGGGCGTTCGAGTTCCACAACGACAACTACCCCGATATCGACGACACCGCCGAGGTCGTCCTGGCGCTGCGCCGCGTCCGGCACCCCGACCCCTCCAGGGTCGAGGCCGCCATCGAGCGCGGGGTCCGCTGGAACCTCGGCATGCAGTCCCGCAACGGCGCCTGGGGCGCCTTCGACGCGGACAACACCAGCCCCTTCCCCAACAGACTGCCCTTCTGCGACTTCGGTGAGGTCATCGACCCCCCGTCGGCCGATGTCACCGGGCACGTCGTGGAGATGCTCGCCGTCGAGGGACGGGCCGCGCATCCCCGTACCCGCAGGGGCATCGACTGGCTGCTCGCCGAACAGGAGGCGAACGGCGCGTGGTTCGGGCGCTGGGGCGTCAACTACATCTACGGGACAGGGTCCGTGGTGCCCGCGCTCATCGCGGCCGGGCTGCCGCCCGCGCACCCCTCGGTGCGGCGGGCCGTCGACTGGCTGAAGTCCGTGCAGAACGACGACGGAGGCTGGGGCGAGGACCTGCGCTCCTACCGCGAGGAGAAGTGGATCGGCCACGGCAGCTCGACCGCGTCCCAGACGGCCTGGGCGCTCCTCGCGCTGCTGGCCGCCGGTGAGCGGGAGAGCCGGTCCGTGGAGCGCGGGGTCGCCTGGCTCGCCAAGACCCAGCAGGCCGACGGTTCCTGGGACGAACCGCACTTCACCGGCACGGGCTTCCCGTGGGACTTCTCCATCAACTACCACCTCTACCGGCAGGTCTTCCCCCTCACGGCGCTCGGCAGGTACGTGTACGGCGACCCGTTCGCCCTCGCGGCCGGGCCGGGCACCGAGACCGGCGAGGGGGCCTGATCCCATGGGCGGTACGCACAAACCGTCCGCCCCCACCCCGCTGCTGATCGCCTGCGCGCTCGGCATCGAGCGCCTCGCCCTGCGCACCGGCAGGGCGGGCGCCGCCTCCGGGCCCGTGAGCGTCATCAGGACCGGGATGGGCCCCCGGGCGGCCGAGGCAGCGGTGCTGCGCGCACTGGGGCGGCACGAGGCCGCGGACGCCGCGGTCATCGCCTCCGGGTTCTGCGCCGGGCTCGCGCCCGGCATGCACCCGGGCGACCTCGTGGTGGCGGACGAGACCAGGGACGCCGGCTCCACCACGGTCTGCGTGGGGACCGGCGTGCTGGTCGACGCGCTGACCAGGGCGGTGCCCGGACGCACGGTCCACACCGGCCCGCTCATCGGCTCCGGGCACGTCGTCCGGGGGCCGGAGCGGGCCGGGCTCCGGGCCACCGGCGCCATCGCGGTGGACATGGAGTCCGCCGCCACTCTTCGCACCGCTCTGCGGACCGGGCCACGCCCGGTTGCGGCCGTACGGGTGGTCGTGGACGCTCCAGAGCATGAGCTCGTCCGTATCGGCACGGTCCGCGGTGGAATATCGGCATTCCGCGTTCTTCGTGCTGTCCTTCCCGCTTTTCATGAATGGCACCGATCTTTGCTGCTCCCCAGGAGGTGAGCCCAGATGGCCATGCCGCTCCGTCAGTCCATCAAGGTTGCGACGTATCTCTTCGAACAGAAGCTCCGCAAGCGGGAGAAGTTCCCGCTGATCGTCGAGCTGGAGCCCTTGTTCGCCTGCAACCTGGCGTGCGAGGGCTGTGGGAAGATCCAGCACCCGGCGGGAGTGCTCAAGCAGCGCATGCCCGTTGCCCAGGCGGTGGGGGCGGTGCTCGAATCAGGTGCCCCGATGGTCTCCATCGCCGGCGGTGAGCCCCTGATGCACCCCCAGATCGACGAGATCGTCCGTCAACTGGTGGCGAAGAAAAAGTACGTCTTCCTCTGCACCAACGCCATGCTGATGCGCAAGAAGCTCGACAAGTTCACGCCGTCGCCCTACTTCGCCTTCGCCGTGCACATCGACGGACTGCGCGAGAGGCACGACGAGTCGGTCGCCAAGGAAGGCGTGTTCGACGAGGCGGTGGAGGCGATGAAGGAGGCCAAGCGGCGCGGCTTCCGGGTCACGACCAACTCCACCTTCTTCAACACCGACACCCCGCAGACCGTCATCGAGGTGCTCAACTTCCTCAACGACGAGCTGAAGGTCGACGAGATGATGATCTCGCCCGCCTACGCCTACGAGAAGGCACCCGACCAGGAGCACTTCCTGGGAGTCGAGCAGACCCGCGAGCTCTTCAAGAAGTCCTTCGCGGGCGGCAACCGCAACCGCTGGAGGCTCAACCACTCCCCGCTGTTCCTGGACTTCCTGGAGGGCAAGGCCGACTTCCCGTGCACGGCCTGGGCGATCCCCAACTACTCGCTCTTCGGCTGGCAGCGGCCCTGCTATCTGATGAGCGACGGATACGTCCCCACCTACCGGGAGCTCATCGAGGACACCGACTGGGAGAAGTACGGCCGGGGCAAGGACCCGCGCTGCGCCAACTGCATGGCGCACTGCGGCTACGAGCCCACCGCCGTGCTCGCCACCATGGGGTCCCTGAAGGAGTCCCTGCGAGCGGCGCGGGAGACCGTCGGCGGGAGCCGGTGACGTCATGACCACTGGAGAGCCCGTCGCACTGGGTCTCTCCGCACTGCCGGCCCGGCCGCTCGCGGTGCGCCGCCCCTCGCGGCGCATCCAGGTCGGGTCGGTGGCGGTCGGCGGGGCTCCGGCCGTGACCGTGAGCCGATGACAGGACCAGAGAGAGGGCCCGAGCGTGACGATGCTGGAATCCATCAAGGGGCCGCAGGATCTCAAGGCACTGAGCCAGCCCGAACTCGGTGAACTGGCCGAGGAGATCAGGACGTTCCTCGTCCGGGCGGTGACGAGAACGGGCGGTCATCTCGGCCCCAACCTCGGGGTCGTCGAGCTCTCCATCGCCCTGCACCGGGCCTTCGACTCACCCGTGGACCGCATCCTGTGGGACACGGGCCACCAGAGCTACGTGCACAAGCTGCTGACGGGGCGTCAGGACTTCTCCAAGCTGCGGAGCAAGGGCGGTCTCTCCGGCTATCCCTCCCGCGAGGAGTCCGAGCACGACGTCATCGAGAACTCCCACGCCTCGACCGTTCTCGGCTGGGCGGACGGCCTGGCCAAGGCCAACGAGGTGCTCGGGCGCCCCCACCACGTCGTCGCGGTGATCGGCGACGGGGCGCTCACCGGAGGCATGGCCTGGGAGGCACTCAACAACATCGCCGCGGCCAGGGACCGTCCCCTGATCATCGTGGTGAACGACAACGAGCGCTCGTACGCCCCGACCATCGGCGGCCTCGCGAACCATCTGGCGACCCTGCGCACCACCGACGGCTACGAGCGCTTCCTCTCCTGGGGCAAGGGGGTGCTCCAGCAGACCCCGGTCATCGGCCCGCCGCTGTACGGATCGCTGCACGGCGCGAAGAAGGGCTTCAAGGACACCTTCGCCCCACAGGGCCTCTTCGAGGACCTGGGCCTCAAATACCTCGGCCCCGTCGACGGGCACGACACCGGGGCCGTCGAGTCCGCACTGCACCGGGCCAAGCGCTTCCACGGTCCCGTGCTGGTGCACTGCATCACCGAGAAGGGCCGAGGCTATCCGCCCGCGCTGGCCGACGACGCCGACCGCTTCCACACCGTCGGCCGGATGGACCCGTTGACCTGCGAGCCTCTCGTGGTGCCCGCCGCGCCCTCCTGGACCTCCGTCTTCGGCGACGAGATCGCGGAGATCGGCGCGGAGCGCCCGGACGTCGTCGCGATCACCGCGGCGATGCTGCACCCGGTCGGGCTCACCCGCTTCGCCGAGGAGTTCCCCGACCGCGTCTGGGACGTGGGCATCGCGGAGCAGCACGCGGCGGTCTCCGCCGCAGGGCTCGCCACCGGCGGTCTGCATCCGGTGGTCGCCGTCTACGCGACGTTCCTCAACCGGGCCTTCGACCAGCTGCTGATGGATGTCGCCCTGCACCGGTGCGGAGTGACGTTCGTCCTGGACCGGGCCGGTGTCACCGGCACCGACGGCCCCTCGCACAACGGCATGTGGGACATGTCCGTGCTCCAGGTCGTCCCCGGTCTCCGGATCGCCGCCCCGCGCGACGCCGAGCGGCTGCGCGAGGAACTGCGCGAGGCCGTGGACGTCGACGACGCGCCGACCGTGATCCGCTTCCCGAAGGAGTCGGTGGGGGAGCCGGTCGAGGCCGTCGGAAGGATCGGCGGGATGGACGTGCTGTACCGGGCGAAGGACCCCGACGTCCTGCTGGTGGCCGTCGGCGCGCTGGCCCCGGTCTGCCTCCAGGCCGCCGATCTGCTCGCGAGCACAGGAATCCGCTGCACGGTCGTCGACCCGCGCTGGGTCAAACCCGTCGACGACCAGCTGCCCGCGCTCGCCGCGCGGCACGGGCTGGTGGCCGTCGTGGAGGACAACAGCCGGGCGGGCGGCGTAGGTTCGGCCGTCGGGCAGGCGCTGCGGGACGCGGGTGTCGACGTACCGCTGCGGACGTTCGGCATCCCGGAGCAGTTCCTGGCGCACGCCGGGCGCGGCGAGGTGCTGGCCGAGATCGGGCTCACCCCGGTCGAGATCGCGGGACGCGTCGCCGCCACGCTGGAGCGCCGCGCGGCGGCGGAGGAGCGGACCACGCCGAAGGAGAGCGGGGCATGAAGGACGAACGGCCGGAAGGCTTCGATCTGGCGCGGCTCCTCGCGGAGCGCGGCGCCGAACGCTACGAGCTGCACACCCGGCACCTCAACCACCAGCTGCCCCGCATGCTGCGGACCATCGGCTTCGACAAGGTCTACGAGCGGGCCGAGGGCGCGTACTTCTGGGACGCCGAGGGCAACGACTACCTCGACATGCTCGCCGGCTTCGGGGTGATGGGGCTGGGCCGGCACCACCCCGTCGTACGCCAGGCACTCCACGACGTCCTGGACGCCTCGCTCGCCGATCTCACCCGCTTCGACTGCCAGCCGCTGCCGGGACTGCTCGCCGAGAAACTGCTCGCGCACAGCCCGCACCTGGACCGGGTCTTCTTCGGCAACAGCGGTACGGAGGCCGTCGAGACCGCGCTGAAGTTCGCGCGGTACGCCACCGGGAAGCCCAGGATCCTCTACTGCTCCCACGCCTTCCACGGGCTGACGACCGGCTCGCTCTCGGTCAACGGGGAGAAGGGGTTCCGGGACGGCTTCGCGCCACTGCTCCCCGACACGGCCATCGAGCTCGGCGACCTCGACGCGCTGCGGCGCGAGCTGAAACGCGGTGACGTGGCCGGGCTGGTCGTGGAGCCGATCCAGGGCAAGGGCGTCCACGCCTCACCGCCCGGCTTCCTGCGGGAGGCACAGGAGCTGCTGCACCGGCACAAGGCCCTGCTGATCGCCGACGAGGTGCAGACCGGGCTGGGCAGGACCGGCGACTTCTACGCCTACCAGCACGAGGAGGGCGTCGAACCCGATCTGCTCTGTGTGGCCAAGGCCCTCTCCGGCGGCTATGTGCCGGTCGGCGCGACGCTCGGCAAGGACTGGATCTTCAAGCGCGTCTACTCCTCCATGGACCGGGTCCTGGTCCACTCCGCGAGCTTCGGATCCAACGCCCAGGCCATGGCGGCCGGGCTCGCCGTCCTCGCGGTGATGGAGCAGGAGGAGACCGTCGCGAACGCCAGGCGCACCGGCGATCTGCTGCGCGAGCGGCTCTCCGCGCTCGTAGGCCGCTACGAGCTGCTGCACGAGGTGCGCGGGCGCGGGCTGATGATCGGCATCGAGTTCGGCCGGCCGGCCTCCCTCAAGCTCCGGAGCCGCTGGACGATGCTCCAGGCGGCGCGCAAGGGCCTCTTCGCACAGATGGTGGTGGTGCCGCTGCTCCAGAAGCACCGCATCCTCACCCAGGTCTCGGGGGACCACCTCGAAGTGATCAAACTGATCCCCCCACTGGTCATCGGGGAACCGGAGGTGGACCGCTTCGTGACCGCCTTCACGGCGGTCATGGACGACGCGCACAGCGGCGGCGGGCTCATGTGGGACTTCGGCAGGACACTGGTGAAACAGGCCGTCGCCAACCGTTGAGGCCCGGAGTTTGCCCCTGAGGCAATAAATTTGCCTCAGGGGAAAGTCCCTGGCCCAATGGAGGCATGAATCCTTCTGACGAAGGGGCGGCCGGCGAGCTTCCGGGGGTCGCGCCACGCCTGCGCGACCTGCGCCGCAACCGCGGTCTCACCCTGGAGGCCGCGGCCGGGCGGGCGGGACTCTCCCCGGCCCACCTCTCCCGGCTCGAAACCGGCCGGCGGCAGCCCTCGCTGCCGATGCTGCTCGGTCTCGCCAGGGTCTACGGTACGACCGTCTCCGAGCTCCTGGGCGAGATGCCGCCCGAACGTGACGCGATCGTCCGCGGCGGCCCCCTCGAAGGACCTCCGGGGGGCGACGCGGGCGGCTGGATCTACCGGCAGGCCGGCGGTTCCGGCCGGGCGATGCAGGCACTGCGCGTCCGCGTGCCGTACGGCACCGAGGGCGACCTCGTGCGGGTGCACCCCGGCGAGGAGTGGCTGTACGTCCTCGACGGCCGGCTGCGGGTCGTGCTCGGGGAGACCGTGCACGACCTCGATCCGGGCGACAGCGCACACTTCGACTCGCTCACCCCGCACCGGATCGCGGCGCTCGACATCGGTGGGGCGCGCCTGCTCTTCGTCCACACGCTGCTGCAGAGCCCCGCCGCCGAGCTGTGCCTCGGCAACGGGATCCATCGGCTCTGATCCGGTACACGCCACAGCCTGCCCCTTTGCCCCCGGCCCGAACAGCCGGAAGAGAGGACCGTCATGTCCGATTCGGAAGACTTCGACCCGCTGACCCCGCGCGGGGCGAAGAGCGCGGACACGCACGAGCGGAGGATGCCCCGCGGCGTCGTGATCCGGCTCATCGCCTACCTGGTGGCCGGACATGTCGTCGCGGCCTTCCTCTTCCTTCTCTTCAGCGTGGCGGGCAAGGGCTGACCGCCGTCGGCGCTACGGGCCCTCGACGAGGCGCTCGCGCAGCTTCTCGCGCGTCCCGGGGCTGATCCCGAGCCCTTCGCGCAGATAGCGGTCGGTGCCGCCCCAGATCTCCTCGATCGTCGCGAACGCGGCCGCGAGGTACTCGGAGTGGGCGCCGAAGAGCGGATTGAGCAGCTCCATGACCTCGTCGGACATGCCGACGGCCGAGGTGTCGCTGCGCCGCACCTTGTAGCGGCGGTGCGCGTCGTTCGACTTGAGGTAGTCGGCCTCGATGGCCTCCTTCTCGACACCGACGGCCAGCAGGGAGACCGCGACCGACAGCCCTGCCCGGTCCTTGCCCGCGGCACAGTGCATCAGCGCCGGCACGCTGTCCTCGGCCAGCGCGTGCAGCACGCGGCTGTGTTCGGCGGTGCGGTCCTTGATGATCGAGCGGTACGAGGCGACCATGCGCGCCGTTCCCCTGCCGTCGGCCAGGATCGAACGCAGCTGCTCGATGTTCCCGTCGCGAACCAGCCGCCAGAACTCCGCGCCATCGGCGGGGTCGGAGAGCGGAATACTGACATTGCGGACACCCGGCAGCTCCACGTCATAACCGTCGAGCTTGTGGTCGGCGGCGTTGCGGAAGTCGAAGACCGTGTGCAGGCCCAGTCCGGAGAGGAAGGCGGCGTCCTCCTCGGTGGCGTGGGCGAGGTGGCCGCTGCGGAAGAGGCGCCCGTACCGCACCGTGCCGCCGTCCACGGTCGGGAGTCCGCCCACGTCGCGGAAGTTGCGGACACCGGTCAGCTTGACGTCACCCGACTCGGCGTCGGCCGGCGGGACCTCTGGCAGCTGCGTCACAAGGGCTCCTGGGGTGTCTGGCGTCGGCGCCGCTCGCCGACGGGGGCACGCCCGCGACGATACGACATGGCTGCATCGGGCAATCGTCTCGGGCGCGACTCCACTCGCACTGTTTCGCACTCAAAAGCAATGACATGTCCGTATTGGTGTATTTAGCGGAACATGCCCCGCTTGTACGGGAGATGGGGGGAGCCGGGTGAGCGGGATCATATCCGTGACGGTGTGTGGCGGAGTCACCGGTGGGTATTCCTGACGCCGCCCGGAAAGCCAAGATCCGTAATCCACGGAGTGTGACCGGAATTCTTCGAGCGAATTGAAGCGCGGATTCCGGTACGCAATCCGCGGCTTGTTCCCGGCGTCCCGGCTCGCTTACGGTCACGGTCAATCCGGACGGAACGCCTAATCCTGCCGCCGTCCGGAATCCGCACCGACCTACGTGTGGCAGGAGCGGGGGAACCAGGTAAGCCGCCGTCCGGAGCGATCCGGAACGGCTCGGGGTCAAGACGCGCACCGCGCGGCCGGGCATCTCCAGTCCGAACCCGACAGCTCACCTCGCAGGCGCCGGAGAGGAATGCCCCATGCCCGCAAAGGGTAAGCACCGCCGTACCAGGACCGGCCCGATCTCGCGCGGCATCATCGCCGCGGGGGCCGGCGGCGCCGTTCTCGCCCTCCCGCTCATCGGCGCCACCGGCGCCAACGCCGCGGAGCAGGCCGCACCGGCCGCCACGTCCGCCGCCCGGAGCGCGCCCGCCGCGGCGGAGAAGAGCACCCCCAGGACCTACTCCGTCGTCGCCGGTGACTATCTCGCGAAGATCGCCGCGAAGAAGCACATCAAGGGCGGCTGGCAGAAGCTGTACAAGGACAACCGCGAGGTCGTCGGCGAGAACCCGAGCCTGATCCTGCCGGGCATGAAGCTGACCCTCGGCGCCAAGGCCTCCGCCGCCGCCGAGAAGTCCGCCGAGGCCACCCCCTCGAAGGCCACCCCCTCGAAGGCCACCCCCTCGAAGGCTTCCGCGTCCGCGGAGAAGGCGGCCGAGAAGCCCGCCGAGACGACCGCGGCCCCGGCCGCCGAGACGACCGCGACCACGGCCTCCTCCGACTCCGGCGCCTCCGAGAGCACCAGCTCCGGCTACGCCGCCCCGGTCGAGAACCCCAACGTCACCACCCAGTACCGCGCCTCGGGCGCCAGCTGGTCCAGCGGCTACCACACCGGCTCCGACTTCCAGGCCGCCTCCGGCACCAGCGTCCGGTCCATCGGCCCGGGCACCGTGGTCTCGGCGGGCTGGAGCGGTTCGTACGGCAACGAGGTCGTCATCCAGCACAGCGACGGCATGTACTCCCAGTACGCGCACCTGTCCTCGCTCGAGGTCACGGCCGGCCAGACCGTCACCGGCGGCCAGCAGATCGGCCTCTCCGGCTCCACCGGCAACTCCACCGGCCCGCACCTCCACTTCGAGGTCCGCACCGGCCCGAGCTACGGCTCCGACGTCGACCCGATCGCCTACCTGCGTTCGCACGGCGTCTCCATCTGAGACACGGCACCCTGACGGTGCGGAAGAGGGGCGGTGCGCCGAGGACCTGCTGGCCCTGGCCCGGCGTGCCGCCCCGTTCGCCTCGCTCCCCGAGTCCGCTTTCACCTCGGTGCTCGACATGC
>NZ_JBSFDD010000057.1:0-10575 GCF_053593715.1 Streptomyces sp. NPDC002125
CACCTCGCTGCCATCCACCGGCACCGCACCACGCGTCACAATCACCAACCGGCCATCAGCGAACCGCTCATCCGCCAACCACTTCTGCACCACACTCAGAACCCCACCAACAGCACCCCGCAACGCACCCGGAACATCCGTCCCAGACACCTCCGGGACCGCGAACACCACCGCATCCGCACCCACCTGGCCGTCGGCGGCAACGTCCTCCCACCACACGGACGAACCCACACCCGCAGCAGCCGCACCCCCGGCCACCACACCCCACTCAACCGCCAGCAACGAGCCACCAGCAGCCCCACGCCCACCCGCACTCAACTGCTCGGCAGACACCTCACGCGCCACCAACGACCCCACCGACAGCACAGGAACACCCGCACCATCAGCCACCTCCAACACCAACTGGCCCTTAGCCCCGCGCACAATCCGCACCCGCACCACAGACGCACCCGCCGCGAACAACGACACACCCGTCCACGAGAACGGCAGATGCGGAGCACCGTCGCCAGGCACCTCCGTGACCATCGCCGCATGCAGGGCAGCATCGAGCAGAGCAGGGTGCAGACCGAACTGCCCTGCCTCCTCGCGAGCCTCATCGGGAAGAGCGACCTCGGCGAAGATCTCCTCACCCCGCGTCCAAGCAGCCTTCAGCCCCTGGAACACCGGCCCGTACCCATACCCCTGCTCCGCGAGCCCTTCGTACGCGCCCTCGACTGGAACCGGCACCGCGCCGGCCGGCGGCCACGCCACCAGATCGAAGTCAGCAGCAGGCGCCTCCGGGCGCAGCATCCCTTCCGCGTGCAGCGTCCAGGGTGCCTCGGGGTCGCCCTCCGGCCGCGAGTGGACGCCCACCGGCCGCCCGCCGTCCTCGGTCGGAGCATCGACGACGACCTGGACGTGTACTGCGTCGCTGTCAGGCAGCACCAGGGGCGACTGAAGGGTCAGTTCCTCCAGGAAGCCGCACCCGACCTCCTCACCCGCACGCACCGCCAGCTCGACCAGTCCCGTGCCCGGCACCAGCACACTGCCCAGCACACTGTGATCAGCGAGCCACGGGTGAGAGTTGACGGAGAGACGGCCCGTCAGGACCATCCGCTCGTCGGGCGTGCTCACGGCCGCTCGGAGCAGCGGGTGATCGAGGGGAGTCTGTCCCGCGCCGGCGGCATCGCCCTTGCCTGCCGCGTTGGTGAAGCTCTCCTGCCAGTAGCGCTGCCGCTGGAAGGCGTATGTGGGCAGGTCGACACGCTTGGCGCCCGTGTTCCGAAGGCCCGCGCTCCAGTCGACCGGCACGCCGCGGAGGTGTGCCGCGCCGAGCCCTGCCAGCAGTTCGCGTTGCTCGGAACGGTCGCGCCGCTGGGTGGGGATGAGGGCCGCGGCGTCCTGCTGCTCGTTGCCGGCGGAGACACAGTCCTGCGCCAGCGCTGTGAGCACGGTGTCGGGTCCGATTTCGATGAACGTCGTGACGTTCTTGGACTCCAGGCAGCGGATGCCGTCGGCGAAGCGCACGGCCTCCCTCACGTGCCGCACCCAGTATTCGGGCGAACGGAGCTCGTCGGCGGTGGCCAGCTCCCCGGTGACGTTCGACACCACCGGGAGATTCGGGCTGTTGAAGGTGAGCGTGGCGGCCAGCTGGCCGAACACCTTCAGGATGGGTTCCATCAGTGGCGAGTGGAACGCATGCGAGACCCGCAGACGACTCGTCTTACGCCCCTCGCCCTCGAACCGGGCCGCAACCTCCAGCACATCCGCCTCAGCGCCGGAGATCACCACCGCGTCCGGGCCGTTCACCGCGGCGATGCTCACCGCGTCCGAGGTCAGGTAGGGCAGGACCTCTTCTTCGGAAGCACGGATGGCGACCATCGCCCCGCCCTCCGGCAGGGCCTGCATCAACCGCGCACGCGCAGCCACCAAACGCGCCGCATCAGCCAGCGACAGCACACCCGACACATGCGCGGCCGTCAGCTCACCCACCGAATGCCCGGCCACATAGTCGGGCCGCACACCCCAGGACTCCAGCAGACGGAACAGCGCAGTCTCGAACGCGAACAGCGCCGGCTGAGTGAACTCCGTCCGCTCCAGAACCTCCGCGTCCTCACCCCACACCACATCCCGCAACGATCCCGACAGCTGACCGTCCAGCTCGGCGACCACCGCGTCAAAAGCCTCAGCGAACACCGGGAACGCGCCGTACAGCTCACGGCCCATCCCCAGCCGCTGTGCACCCTGGCCCGTGAACAGGAAGGCGGTGCGGCCCCGGCGGCGCGGAGTCGCGGAGGTGTCGCTCCGGACGAAGGAGTCGAGTGCAGCGTCGAGTTCGGCGCGGTCCTCGCCGATGAGGACCGCTCGGTGCTCGAGCGTGGCCCGGCCGGTGGCCAGGGAGTGGGCGATGTCGAGCGCTCTGGCCTCGGGGCGGCTCGCGAGGTGACCGCGCAGCCGGTCGGCCTGTGCCGTGAGGGCTTGCGGGGTCTTCGCGGAGAGCACCCAGGGAATGACGGAGGGGGCGCGGCGCGGGTCCTCGTCGGCACGTGCGGAGGTGTCCTCGTCGGCGGGCGGTGCCTGTTCGACGATGACGTGGGCGTTCGTTCCGCTGATGCCGAAGGAGGAGACGGCGGCTCGTCGTGGACGGCCGGTCTCCGGCCACGCCCGCGCTTCGGTGAGCAGTTCCACTGCTCCCGCGGACCAGTCCACCTGAGGGGTGGGCTCGTCCAGGTGGACGATGCCCGGCAGGAGCCCCTCCCGCATGGCGAGGACCATCTTGATGACGCCGCCGACCCCGGCTGCGGCCTGGGTGTGTCCCAGGTTGGACTTCAGCGCGCCGAGGAGCAGCGGCTCTCCCCCCGGGGCGCGCTCGCGGCCGTACGTGGCCATCAGGGCCTGCGCCTCGATGGGGTCCCCGAGGGTGGTGCCGGTGCCGTGGGTCTCCACGGTGTCGATGTCGGCGGCGGTCAGGCCCGCGTCGGCCAGGGCCTGACGGATGACCCGTTGCTGGGAGGGGCCGTTGGGGGTGGTGAGCCCGCTGGAGGCGCCGTCCTGGTTGAGGGCGGAGCCCCGGATCACCGCGAGCACCGGGTGTCCGTTGGCGCGGGCGTCGGAGAGGCGTTCCAGCAGGATGAGCGCGGCGCCCTCGGAGCACCCGGTGCCGTCCGCGCCCGCGGAGAAGGACTTGCAGCGGCCGTCGGCCGCCAGGCCCCGCTGTTCGCTGAAGTACACGAACATGTCGGGTTCGGTCATCACCGTCACACCACCGGCGAGGGCCAGCGTGCACTCGCCCTTCCGGAGGGCCTGGGCGGCCCAGTGCAGGGCGACCAGCGAGGAGGAGCACGCGGTGTCCACGGTGACCGCCGGGCCCTCCAGCCCCAGGGTGTAGGCGACCCGGCCCGTGACCAGGCTGCCGTCGCTGCTGCCGGGGCCGTAGTCGTGGTACATCACGCCCGCGTAGACGCCGGTCGCGGAGCCCTTCGCGGACGTCGGGTCGATGCCCGCGCTCTCGAAGGCCTCCCAGGCGGTCTCCAGGAGCATCCGCTGCTGCGGGTCCATGCCCAGCGCCTCGCGGGGGCTGATCCCGAAGAACTCCGGGTCGAAGTCCACGGCGTCGTAGAGGAAGCCGCCCTCGCGGGCGATCGACTTGCCGACGGCGCCGGGCTCCGGATCGTACAGGGCGTCGAGGTTCCAGCCCCTGTCGGTGGGGAACCCGGCGACGGCGTCCTTGCCGTCGCGGACCAGACGCCACAGCTCCTCCGGGGTGCGCACGCCACCGGGGTAGCGGCACGCCATGCCGACGATGGCGACGGGCTCGTCGGCACGGTCGGTGAGCTGCTGGTTCTGCCGGCGCAGCCGTTCGTTCTCCAGCATGGACGAGCGCAGTGCTTCGACGATCTGCTCAGCGGATGCTTCCACGTGATTGTCCCTGGTTTCTCGCTGGGTGACCGGATGCTGTCAGGACTTGTCGGTGCCGAGCGCGGCCCGGACCAGGTCCTCGATGTTCATGCTCTTGATCGCGTCGCTGCGGTTGCTGTCGTCGCTGCCGTTGCTGCCGGACTCCTCGGACCCGTTGCCGGGTGTCCCGGCTTCCTCCGAGAGCTTGAGCAGGGTGTCCAGCAGTCCGGCCTCTCGGAGGCGGGCGATGGAGACGGTCCCTATCCGCCGCTGGAGCTCGGCGTCGTCCCCGGACGCGGCCGGCCCCCGTGCGCCGCTGCCCGTGCCGTTCGAGGCCGGAGCGGGGGCCGCCGGTGCCAGCGCTTCGATGCCGGGCAGCAGCTCCTCCAGGAGGAACTTCGCCAGGGTCACCGGGTTCGGGTAGTCGAACATCAGCGTGGCGGGGAGCCGCAGCCCGGTCGCCGAGCTGAGACGGTTGCGCAGCTCGATCGCGGCGAGCGAGTCGAGGCCCAGCTCGGTGAAGCCCTTCTCCACGTCGATCGCGTCCGGTTCGTCGTGCCGTACGGCCGCGACGTGGGTGCGCACGGTGTCGAGCAGGACCCGGTCGCGCTCCTGTCCGGGCAGCGCCGCCAGACGCTCTTCGAGCGACTGGGTGCTCTGCGTGTCCGGTGCGGAGCTCCGGACACGCTGGGTGGAGCGCGTTCCCTGACCGCCGGCGGCGGGTCGGGCGGTGCGGGCGGTGGTGCGCTGTACGACTTCGCGGAACACGGCGGGGACGGAGCCGGACGCGGTCATCGCTGCGGCGTCGACCCGCAACGGCACCAGGGTCGAGGCAGCCAGGCCGAGCGACTGGTCGAAGAGGACGAGCGCCTCCGCCGAGGAGAGGGCGGGCAGGCCCATGGCCGCCATCCGCTGCTCCTCGAGGTCCTCGTCCACTCCGGCACCGCCGAGGCCGGTCCGGGTGGCCCACAGGCCCCAGGCCAGCGAGACCGCGGGAAGCCCCTGGGTCCTGCGATGGGCGGCGAGCGCGTCCAGGAAGCGGTTGGCAGCGGCGTAGTTGCCCTGACCCGCTCCCATGGCGAGGCCGGACACCGAGGAGAACAGGACGAATGCCTTCAGCGGCATGTCCCGCGTGAGTTCGTGCAGGTGCCAGGCCGCGTCGACCTTGGGCCGGAACACCTCGGAGAGCTGCTCGGTGGTCAGCGCGTCGATCAGGGCGTTGTCCATCACTCCGGCCGCGTGCACCACTGCGGTCAGCGGCTGGTCCGCCGGGATCGCGGCGAGCAGTCCGGCCACGGCGTCACGGTCGGCCGTGTCACAGGCCGCGACGGTGATCTCTGCACCCAGCGCCCCGAGTTCGTCGCGCAGCGCGGCGGCACGGGGCGACTCGGCGCCACGGCGGCCGGTGAGCACCAGGTGGCGGACGCCGTGGGAGCTGACCAGGTGCCTGGCGAGCACCGCTCCCAGGCCGCCGAGACCGCCGGTGACCAGGACGGTGCCGTTCGGACCCCAGGTCTGCGGGGTGTCTCCCTCGGCCGCGGACATCGGGGCCAGCCGTGGCACCTTCACCTCGCTGCCGCGGACCGCGGCTTCCGGCTCCCGGAGCGAGGCCACGGCCGGCAGCGTCCGGCGGGCGGTGTCCGAGCCGTCCAGGTCGACCAGGGCCAGGCGGTCCTGGTGTTCCTGCTGGGCGGACCTGATCAGGCCCCAGACGGGGGCTTGCGAGAGATCGTTCGGTGTTCCCTCGGTGGGTTCGGTCTCGGTGAGTACGCCGCCGTGGGTGACGAGCATGAGCCGCGAGTCGGCGAACCGGTCGTCGGCCAGCCAGTCCTGGACGAGGCCCAGGACTTCGGCCGCCGTCCGGTGGGTGCGCTCGGCCACGTCGTCGCCCTCCGCCGCACCCGGGCAGCGGTGGAGGACCAGCTCGGGCGCCTTGGTACCGGCGTCGACGGCGGCCCGCAGCGCGGCGAGGTCGGCATGGACGGGCAGCGCGTCGGGGGCGAGGCCGAGATCGGCGGCGAGACCGAGGTCGTCCTCACCGATGACGGCCCAGTCGCCGACGGTGGCGTCGGAGTGCGCGCCGACCGGCAGCTGGCTCCAGCCCAGCCGGAACATCGATTCCAGGTGACGGGTGCCGGTGGATGCCGCGGCGGCTGCCGACACCCGGTCGGGCGTGACGGCCCGGACCACCAGGGACTCGACGCTGGCGACGGGTGTGCCGTGCTCGTCGGCGAGCTCCAGCCGAACGGCGTCGGAGCCGACCGCCTCGTCGGACCCCGTCCAGTTGATCCGTACGCGGAAGCAGGCGGCGCCGCCCGAGTGCAGGGACACACCGGACCAGGAGAACGGCAGCATGGAGGCGCCGACGTCCTGGGGCTTCCGGCCGCCGAGGAAGTCCGTGGCGCTGAGCGCCGCGTCCAGCAGCGAGGGATGCATGCGGTATCGCGCCGCCTCGTCCCGCGCGTAGTCCGGGAGGGCGACCTCCGCGAAGACCTCCTTGTCGCGCTGCCAGACCGCCTTCAGGCCACGGAACATCGGACCGTAGTGATAGCCCTGCGCGGTCAGGTAGTCGTAGACGTTGCTGACGTCGACCGGTTCCGCACCGGCCGGCGGCCAGACCCCGTAGCCGACGTCGAACTCCTCGGGGGTGACCGGTTCGCGGTTCTCGACGGCCAGATATCCGGAGACGTGCCGGGTCCACTCGACCTGCGGCGGAGCGTCCTCGACGCGCGAGTAGACGGCCAGCGAGCGGCGGTCCGCGCCGTCGGGCTCGCCGACCACCACCTGGACCGCGACTCCGTCGCCGTTCTCCGGCAGGGGCATCAGCGCCTCGATGACGAGTTCCTCGACCAGGTCGCAGCCGACCTCCTCGGCGGCACGCAGGGCCAGTTCGACGTAGCCGGTACCGGGCAGCAGCACGGTGCCCAGCACGTCGTGGTCGGCGATCCACGGGTGCGTGGTCACCGAAAGCCGGCCGGTGAGGACCACGCTGCCGCCCTCGGGCGAGACCACCACGGACGTGAGCAGAGGATGCCCGGCGGCCACCTGCCCGAGACCGGCAGCATCGACGGCGGGCGCCTCGGCGGCATCCAGCCAGAAGTGCCGCTTCTCGAAGGCGTACGTGGGCAGGTCGACGCGGCGGGCTCCGGTGGGCGCGTAGAACGCGGCCCAGTCCGGGACATGGCCGACCGTGTGCAGCCGCGCGAGCGCCGCGACCAGCGCCTCGGGCTCGCTCAGGTTGCGCCGCAGACCGGGCACGAACACCGCATCGGCCGCGGAGTTCTGCGCCATCGCGGTCAGCACCGCATCCGGGCCGACCTCCAGGAACACAGAGACACCCGCAGCGGAGAGCGCACGAATGCCGTCGCCGAAACGGACCGCCTCACGGACGTGACGCACCCAGTACTCGGGCGTACGCAGATCGTCCGAGGAGGCCAGCTGGCCGGTGACGTTGGAGACCACGGGGATACGAGCCTCACCGAACGTCACGCTCTCCGCGACCGTACGGAACTCGGCCAGCATCGGCTCCATCAGCGGCGAGTGGAACGCATGCGAGACCCGCAGACGACTCGTCTTACGCCCCTCAGCCTCGAACCGGGCCGCAACCTCCAGCACATCCGCCTCGGCACCGGATATCACCACCGCCTCCGGACCGTTCACCGCAGCGACACTCACCGCATCCGACGTCAGATACGGAAGAACCTCGTCCTCGGAAGCACGGATGGCAACCATCGCACCACCCTCCGGGAGCGCCTGCATCAAGCGCGCACGGGCAGCGACCAGCCGCGCCGCATCAGCCAGCGACAGCACACCCGAGACGTGTGCGGCCGTCAGCTCACCGACCGAATGACCGGCAAGGAAGTCGGGCCGCACACCCCACGACTCCAGCAGACGGAACAACGCCGTCTCGAAGGCAAAGAGCGCCGGCTGAGTGAACTCCGTCCGACCCAGAACCTCCGCGTCCTCACCCCACACCACATCCCGCAGAGACGCGGACAAATGACCATCCAGCTCAGCGACCACCGCATCAAAAGCATCGGCGAACACCGGGAACGAAGCATGGAGTTCACGCCCCATCCCCACCCGCTGCGCACCCTGACCCGTGAACAGGAAGGCCAAGGCTCCGACCGATCGCGAAAGTCCCCGCACAACAGCGGAGCTCTCACGCAGGTCCTGCAACGCCACCAGAGCGGTGCTCAGTTGCTCCGTATCCGTCGCCAGCACCACTGCACGGTGTTCCAGAGCCGCACGAGAGGTCGCCAGGGAGAACCCGAGGTCGTGCAGGTCGAGTTCGGGGTGGTCGGAGAGATGGCTGTGGAGCTGCTCCGCCTGGGCGGCCAGCGAGGTGGCGTTGGCCGCGGACAGGGCGAGCGGTACGGGCACGACGTGCGGGACCGTATCGGGGAGGCGCTTTTGGGCCGGCGGGGACGCCGGCTCCGCAGCCTGCTCCAGGATGATGTGGGCGTTGGTACCGCTGAGCCCGAAGGACGAGACAGCGGCCCTGCGCGGGCGGCCGGTCTCCGGCCAGTTCCGGGCCTCGGTCAGCAGCTCCACGGCTCCCTCCGACCAGTCCACCTGGTCCGATGGGCGGTCCACGTGCAGGGTCGCGGGCATCTGGCCGTGGCGCAGTGCCATCACGGCCTTGATGATGCCGCTGACGCCGGCCGCGGCCTGGGCATGGCCGATGTTGGACTTGATGGAGCCCAGCCACAACGGCTGCCCCTCGGGGCGCTCCTGGCCGTAGGTGGCCAGCAGGGCCTGGGCCTCGATCGGGTCCCCGAGGCGGGTCCCGGTGCCGTGTCCCTCGACCATGTCGACATCGTTCGTGGTGAGGCCGGCAGAGGCCAGTGCCTGCTGGATGACGCGCTGCTGGGAGGGGCCGTTGGGGGCCGTGAGTCCATTGCTCGCACCGTCCTGGTTGACGGCCGAACCGCGTACCACCGCCAGCACCGGGTGACCGTTGCGCCGGGCGTCCGACAGCCGCTCCACCAGGAGCAGGCCGAGTCCCTCGGACCAGCCGGTTCCGTCCGCGCCTGCGGAGAAGGACTTGCAGCGGCCGTCCGCCGCGAGACCCCGCTGCTGGCTGAAGTCGACAAAAATGTCCGGGTTGGGCATCACGGTGACGCCGCCGGCCAGTGCCATGTCGCAGTCACCGGACCGCAGGGCCTGGATCGCCGAGTGCAGAGCGACGAGGGACGACGAGCAGGCGGTGTCCACGGTGACGGCCGGGCCTTCCAGACCCAGGGCGTAGGAGACACGCCCGGATGCTATGGACCCTGCGCTGCCGTTGCCCAGGTAGGGCGTCAGCTCGTCGGACACGGTGCCGGCCCGGGAGCCGTAGTCGTGGTACATGATCCCGACGTAGACGCCGGTACGGGAACCACGCAGCGAGTCCGGAGCGATCCCGGCACGCTCGATGGCCTCCCAGGCCCCCTGGAGCAGCACCCGCTGCTGGGGGTCCATGGCCAGGGCCTCGCGCGGCATGATGTCGAAGAACTCGGGGTCGAAGTCCGCGGCGTCGTGCAGGAATCCGCCGTCACGGGCGTAGGTCTTGCCAGGGGTGCCGGGCTCGGGGTCGTAGAGGGCGTCGGCGTCCCAGCCGCGGTCGGCGGGGAATCCGGTGATGGCCGAGCGCCCCTCGGCGACCAGCTGCCACAGGTCGTCGGCACTTCTGACGTCGCCGGGGAAGCGGCAGCTGATGCTGACGATGGCGATCGGGTCGTCGGCGGCTGCGGGCACGGCGGCTCGCACGGCGGGTGCCGCAGGGGCGGAGACGCCGGACAGCCGCGCTCCGATGAAGTCGGCGACCGCACGGGAGTTGGGGTGGTCGAACACGAGCGTGGCCGGCAGCCGTACACCGGTGGCACCGGTGAGGGCGTTACGGAACTCCACCGCCGCGAGTGAGTCGAATCCCATGTCCTTGAACGCCCGGTCCGGGCTGACGCCGTCGGCCCCGCTGTGGCCGAGCACGGTAGCGGCTTCGGCCCGGACCAGTTCGAGCAGCGCTCGGGAGCGTTCCGCCTCGGTGCCGACGAGAAGTCCGCCGAGCCGGTCATCTGCGGCGGCCGTGCCGGTGGCGGCGGCGCGGCGAGGTGTGTGGCCGGGGCGGTGCACCAGGTCCCGCAGAAGGGCGGGAAGCTCGCCGGAGCGGCCCGCGAGGGCCGCGGTGTCCACGGGCAGCGGGACAAGGGCGGGCAGCCCGGTGCCGAGAGCTGCGGAGAAGAGGGCGAGCCCTTCCTCGGCTGCGACAGCAGGGGTGCCGAGGCGGTCCATCCGGTCGAGGTCGGCCTCGGAGAGTGAGCCGCCGAGGCCCGTGTTCACGGCCCACATGCCGAATGCCAGCGAGGTGGCGGGCAGTCCGGCGGCGCTCCGGTGGAGGGCGAGGGCGTCCAGGAAGACGTTGGCCGCCGCGTAGTTGCCCTGTCCAGCGGCGAGAACCAGGCCGCCGGCGGAGGAGAACAGCACGAACTGCTTCAGGGGAAGATCCTGCGTCAGCTCGTGCAGATGCCAGGCGCCGTCGGCCTTCGGCCGCAGCACGGTGTCCAGTCGGTCTGCTGTGAGCGTTCCGGTGAGGCCGTTGTCGGCGACCGCCGCTGCGTGCACCACGCCGGTGAGGGGGTGGTCCGTGTCGATGCCGGCGATCAGCGCGGCCAGGGCGTCCCTGTCCCCCGTGTCGCACGCGGCGACCGTGACGACAGC
>NZ_JBSFDD010000058.1:0-9851 GCF_053593715.1 Streptomyces sp. NPDC002125
GGCTGTGGGTGGGGCGGTCGTGGTGCCGTTGCCGCTGGATCTGGTGGCGTTGCGGTCCCAGCCGGCCACCGTTCCTCACCTCCTCCGCCACATGGTGCCTGCGGTGCGCAAGGTGGCCCGTTCGGGCGCTTCGTCGGGTGCGTTGAGGGCTCGGCTGTCCGGTCTCGGTACGGAGGAGCGCGAGCGGCTGCTCCTGGAGGTGGTCCGGGAACAGGTCGCGGGCGTGCTGGGTCATGCCACGGCCCATGCCATCGAGGCGGACCGTGCCTTCAAGGAACTCGGCTTCGACTCCCTGACGTCAGTGGAGCTCCGCAACCGCCTCAATGCCTCAGCAGGCCTTCGGCTCCCTGCGACTCTGGTGTTCGACTACCCGAGTGCGCGGGCCGTCGCCTCTTACCTCGACGCCGAGTTGTCGGAGAGCGGAGCCTCGCAGGCCGCGGGCGATGTGGTCGTGCGCCAGGCGATCGCCGACGACGATCCGATCGTGATCGTGGGCATGGCCTGCCGCTACCCAGGTGGCGCGGAGTCGCCCGAAGGCCTGTGGGACCTGGTTGCCGAGGGCCGTGACGCGGTCTCGCCCTTCCCGACCGACCGTGGCTGGGACACCGGACGGCTCTACGATCCCGAGCCGGGCACGCCGGGCAAGTCGTACACGCGCATGGGCGGCTTCCTGCACGACGCGGCCCGGTTCGACGCCGACTTCTTCGGGATCAGTCCCCGTGAGGCCTACGAGATGGATCCCCAGCAGCGGCTGCTGCTGGAGGTCTCGTGGGAGGCCATCGAGCGGGCGGGCATCGTTCCGTCGACGCTGGCGGGTTCCCGGACGAACGTGTACGCGGGTGTGATGTACCACGACTACTCGGCCGGCGCCAACGAAGGCAGCCTGGTCTCCGGCCGTATCGCCTACACGCTGGGTCTTGAGGGATCGGCGGTGACGGTGGATACGGCGTGTTCGTCGTCGTTGGTGGCGTTGCATTCGGCGGTGCAGTCGTTGCGGTCGGGTGATTGTGATTTGGCGTTGGTGGGTGGGGTTGCGGTGATGGCGACTCCTGAGACGTTTGTGGAGTTCAGTCGTCAGCGTGGGTTGGCTGCGGATGGGCGTGCGAAGTCGTTTGCTGCGGGTGCGGATGGGACGGCGTGGGGTGAGGGTGCGGGGATGCTTCTGGTGGAGCGTCTTTCGGATGCGCGGCGTCTGGGGCATTCGGTGGTGGCGGTGGTGCGGGGCTCCGCGCTGAATCAGGATGGTGCGAGTAATGGTCTGACGGCTCCGAATGGTCCGTCGCAGGTGCGGGTGATTCGGCAGGCGTTGGCGAATGCGGGTCTGGCCACCGGTGATGTGGATCTGGTGGAGGCGCATGGTACGGGTACGACGCTGGGTGATCCGATCGAGGCGCAGGCGTTGCTGGCGACGTATGGGCAGGGTCGGGCTGAGGGGCGTCCTCTGTGGCTGGGTTCGGTGAAGTCGAACATGGGTCATACGCAGGCTGCCGCTGGTGTTGCGGGGATCATCAAGGTGGTTCATGCGATGCGGCATGGTGTGTTGCCGAAGACGTTGCATGTGGATCGTCCGTCGGATCAGGTGGACTGGTCTGCGGGTGCGGTGGAGCTGTTGACGGAGGCGCGTGAGTGGCCGGAGACGGATGGTCCGCGTCGGGCTGCGGTGTCGTCGTTCGGGATCAGCGGCACGAACGCCCACGTCATCATCGAGCAGGCACCGGACGAGGAGCCTGCGCAAGGCGAACGATCCGAAGAGCTCCCGGTGCAGGCGTGGGTGCTGTCGGCTGCCGGTGAGGATGCGTTGAAGGCGCAGGCTGCGCGTCTGCTGGACCGGGTGGCTGGGTCTGATCTGCGTCCGGTGGATGTCGGCTTCTCGCTCGTGACCTCGCGTGCGGTGCTCGATCAGCGTGCAGTGGTCGTAGGCCGTGACCGTGATGAACTGCTGTCCGCCTTGGGAGTCTTGGCGGAGGGCCGTGAAGGCTCCGGTGTGGTGCGGGGGACTTCACGTTCTGCCGGTGCTCTGGCGGTTCTCTTCACGGGTCAGGGTGCGCAGCGGGTGGGGATGGGTCGTGAACTCCACGCGTCCTACCCGGTGTTCGCTGAGGCATTCGATGCAGTGGTCGCGGAGCTGGACGTGCATCTGTCTACGCCTCTGCGGGATGTGGTGTGGGGCGAGGACGCGGAGGTTCTGAGTCGGACGGAGCTCACTCAGCCGGCGTTGTTCGCCTTTGAGACCGCGTTGTTCCGGTTGCTGGAGTCGTGGGGTGTGCGCCCGGACTTCCTGGCCGGGCATTCGGTGGGTGAGCTGACGGCCGCGCATGTCTCGGGAGTGCTGTCGCTCGCTGATGCGGCGCGTTTGGTGGCTGCGCGTGCGCGGTTGATGCAGGCCCTGCCCGCTGGTGGTGCGATGGTCGCCATCCGGGCTTCCGAAGACGAGGTTCTTCCGTATCTGACCTCGGACGCGGTGAGTGTCGCTGCGGTGAACGGTCCGGACGCGGTGGTGATCTCCGGTGCCGAGGGCGAGGTGCTGGAGGTTGCGGCCCGGTTCGAGGGCGAGGGTCGTAAGACGAGTCGCCTGCGGGTCTCGCATGCCTTCCACTCGCCGCTGATGGAACCGATGCTGGCCGAGTTCCGCACCGTCGCGGAGAGCGTCGAGTACGGCGAGGCCCGTATCCCGGTCGTCTCCAACCTCACCGGTGAGGTGGCGGGCTCGGAGGATCTGCGTTCGGCTGAGTACTGGGTGCGTCATGTCCGCGAAGCCGTCCGTTTCGGCGACGGCATCCGTGCGCTGTCCGCTGCCGGGGTCACGGTGTTCCTGGAGGCCGGCCCGGACGCGGTGCTGACCGCGATGGCGCAGGACTCCGCTGCCGACGCGGTGTTCGTGCCGGCCCTGCGGCGCAAGCAGAGTGAGCCCGAGGCGCTGGTCACTGCGCTGGCGCGGCTGCACACGGTCGGCCACGCACCGGACTGGGCGGCGTTCTACGCGCCCACCGGAGCCCGCCGCGTCGACCTGCCCACCTACGCCTTCCAGCGGGAGCACTACTGGTCGATCCCCGCAGTCACCGACGGTGATCCGGAATCGCTGGGGCTGGCGTCGGCCGACCATCCGGTCCTGGGCGCCGCCGTCGGCCTGCCCGACGGGGGAGTGGTCTTCACCGGTCGCCTCTCCCTGACCGCCCAGCCCTGGATTGCCGACCACAACATCCTGGGCAGCGTGCTGGTCCCGGGGACGGGCCTGGTGGAGCTGGCGCTGCGTGCGGGTGAGGAGGTCGGGTGCGGCCTGCTGGAGGAACTGACGCTTCAGTCACCGCTGGTACTGCCGGAATCCGTCGGACTGCAGGTCCAGGTCGCGGTGGGTGCTGCCGGGGACGACGGGGCGCGGGTGGTGCGTGTGCACTCCCGCGCGGAGGACGACCGGGAGGCTCCGTGGACGCAACACGCGGAAGGGATCCTGTTGCCACAGGCTCCCGCACCCGATTTCGACCTCACGGTGTGGCCGCCGCAGGACGCCGAGCCCGTGTCCGTCGACGGAGCGTACGAGCGGCTGGCTGATCAGGGTTACGGGTACGGCCCGGTGTTCCAGGGACTGAAGACTGTGTGGCAGCGGGGCGAGGAGATCTTCGCCGAGGTGACGCTTCCCGAGGAGGCCCGCGCGGACGCCGGTCGATTCGGGTTCCACCCCGCCCTTCTCGACGCCTCCCTCCACGCCGTGCTGCTGACCGGATCGAGCGAGAGCAACGACGAGGAAGGCGCCGAGGACAACGGCCGGACAATGCTTCCCTTCTCCTGGAGCGGTGTTGCCCTGCACGCCGTGGGAGCGGCCGACCTGCGGGTGCGGTTGGTGCAACAGGGCAGTGTGTCCCTCATCGAAGTGGCGGACGGCGAAGGTGGCCCTGTGCTGTCGGTCCAGGCCCTGGCCGCCAGGGCCGTCGATCCGGACCAGCTGCGTGGGACGGACGCGGATGGAGTCGATCCGCTGCACCACCTGGACTGGACCGCGGAATTCGCGGTGCCGACAGCTGCCCCGTCGCTGACGTCCTGGGCCGACGTGGTCGACGACCAGGCCGTTGCGGTGGACGCGGACGTCCCAGAGGTCTTGGTGTACACCTGCCCGGCGAACCCTGTGGGCGAGGGACAGGGGGAGAGCACGCGAGCTCTCCCGGCTGCGGCGCACGAGGTCACGGCCGGCGTGCTGGAGGTGCTGCAGCGGTGGCTGACCGATGAGCGGCTCGCCGACGCGCGGCTGGTGATCGCCACACGAGGTGCGGTCTCCGTGGAGGGCGAGGAGGTGACGGATGTCGCCGCCTCCGCAGTCTGGGGGCTGGTCCGGGCCGCCCAGGCGGAGAATCCCGGCCGGATCGTCCTGGCCGATCTGGAGGGGCCGGCGGACGGTTCCGGTGACTCCGAATCGGCCGATGAGCTGCCCGGCGCGGTGCAGTTCGCCCTCGCTTCGGGAGAGTCCGAAGTCGCGCTGCGGGGCGCCCGGATACGTGTGCCCCGACTGGTCCGTACGGTCTCCGAGGCCGGGAGCTCCGGTGATGCCGGTTCGGCCCCGTTCGGCGACGGCACGGTGCTCGTCACCGGTGGTACAGGCGGCCTCGGCGCGGTGGTGGCACGCCACCTCGTGGCCGTACATCAGGTGCGGCACCTGGCGCTCGTGAGCCGCCGGGGCACTGACGCCCCCGGCGCGACGGAACTGGCCGCGGAGCTCGAAGCCGCGGGTGCCCAGGTGACCGTCGCAGCCTGCGACGTCTCCGACAGAGAGGCTCTGGCCGCCCTGCTCAAGGAGTTCGACGCCGAGCAGCCGCTGACCGCCGTGGTGCACGCGGCCGGTCTCCTGGACGACGGCGTCGTCACCGGCCTCACGCCGGAACGCCTCTCCAGGGTGTTCGCGCCCAAGGCCGACGCGGCCTGGCACCTGCACGAGCTGACCGCCGGCCTGAATCTGTCGGCATTCGTCATGTTCTCCTCGGTCGCCGGCGCCCTCGGCAACCCCGGGCAGGCCAACTACGCGGCGGCCAACGCCTTCCTGGACGGCCTGGCCGCCCACCGCCACGCCCACGGCATGCCCGCGCAGTCCATCGCCTGGGGGCTGTGGGAACAGGACAGCGCAATGACCGGCCATCTCGCCGCCGACGACACGTCCCGCCTGGGAGTCGCCGCGCTGCCCGCCGAGGCCGGGCTCGCCCTGCTCGACGCGGCAGTGTCCTCAGGCGCTCCGCAGCTGGTGGCAGCGCGCCTCGACCTGCCGGCCCTACGGCGCCGCCGGGACACGCTGTCCCACGTGTTCCACAGCCTGGTGGGCACTCCGCCCCGGCGCGCCGAGGCCGCCTCGGGGACGCGGCAGGAGGCTTCGGGCGACGAGCTGCGCCGTCGGCTCGCAGGGGCGGATGCCGAGGCACGGCGTCAGGAGCTGCTGGCCCTCGTGCGGTCGCAGGTGGCGAAGGTCCTGGGCCATGAACGCTCCGAAGCTGTCGACGTCAACCGGGGATTCATGGATGCCGGAATCGACTCGCTGATGGCGCTGGAGCTCCGCAACGGAATCGGCGCGTTGCTCGGCCGCCGCCTTCCGGCAACCTTCGTCTTCGACTATCCGTCGGTCACCGCCGTGGTCGGCTATATGCTCGACGAGCTCTTCGGTGGAGAAGCGGAGAACGGCACCGATCTGCTGGAGGCCGAAATCCGTAAACTGGAATCGATGATGGCCCAAGTCGCCGCAGACGAGAGTGATCGCGCCCGGATCGCCGATCTGCTGCGCGGCATCGCCGCCGGCTGGTCGGACAACTCCGCCGACGGCACCGCATCGGAGGAGGGCGAGGTCGATCTCGACTCCGTGACCGCCGACGAACTCTTCGGCATTCTCGATTCCGAACTCGACGCCCGGAACTGAGATATTCCTCCGGCCGTGCTTCCTGCGGGATAACCCGCGGCCCGGCGCACCCCTTGCTCTGGGCCGCCCCTCAACCCCTTCGGTGCCTCCCCCCGTACCGAAGGCGACTGCGCACCACCGTGTACCGAATCGCCTGCCAGCTCAGGCGGCACACGTCCCCCCGGCCACTCGGTCCCCCCACCGAGCTCCGGAGCGGACGTGGCGGTGCACGGTGGTGCGCCATTCCATGTCCCGACTCGGTGGGATTGCAGGTCGCGCCCTAGGGGCGGCTAGGGGTTGGCCGCCCCTCGGCGCACTCAGTAGCGTCGCTATCGGTGAATCGGCTCTTATGGCCGGATGCTTTCCCTGGCGATGCTCGCTGCATTTCCTGGCATTCGGAATTCCTGGGCCGACGTGAACTCCTTCGGCCGTGGACGAATTCAGTGGGGTGACTGGTGAGCAGCGAGGAGAAACTTCTCGACTATCTCAAGCGTACGACTGCTGAGCTACGGGACGTCCGAAAGCGCCTCACGGACAAGGAGCAGCACGACACCGAGCCGATCGCCATCGTGGGAATGGCCTGCCGCTATCCGGGCGGTGTGGAGTCCCCCGAGGATCTGTGGCGATTGGCGGCAGAAGGCAGGGACGCGGTATCCGCATTCCCGAAGGACCGCGGCTGGGACACCGATCGCCTGTACGACCCCGAGCAGGGCAAGCCGGGGAAGACCTACACGAAGGACGGGGGATTCCTCCACGGGGCTGCCGGCTTCGACCCGGCCTTCTTCGGGATCAGCCCCCGGGAAGCTCACGACATGGACCCGCAGCAGCGGCTGCTGCTGGAGGTGTCGTGGGAGGCCATCGAGCGGGCGGGCATCGTTCCGTCGACGCTGGCCGGCTCGCGAACGGGTGTGTTCGCGGGCGTGATGTACCACGACTACACGGACGTCGGCGCGACCGGCTCCATCGTGTCCGGGCGGGTGGCGTACACGTTGGGTCTTGAGGGGCCGGCGGTGACGATGGATACGGCGTGTTCGTCGTCGTTGGTGGCGTTGCATTCGGCGGTGCAGTCGTTGCGGTCGGGGGACAGTTCGCTGGCGCTGGTGGGTGGCGTGACGGTGATGGCGACTCCGGAGACGTTCGTGGAGTTCAGTCGTCAGCGTGGGCTGGCTGCGGATGGTCGGTGCAAGTCGTTCGCGGCGGCGGCTGATGGTACGGGCTGGGGTGAGGGGGTCGGCGTCCTGGTGGTGGAGCGGCTCTCCGATGCGCGGCGCAACGGACACCCGGTGCTCGCGGTCGTACGCGGCTCGGCAGTCAACCAGGACGGCGCCAGCAGCGCACTCACGGCCCCGAACGGACCTTCGCAACGCCGCGTCATCCAGGAAGCACTGCGGAACGCCCGACTGACCACCAGGGACGTCGACCTGGTGGAGGCGCATGGTACGGGTACGACGCTGGGTGATCCGATCGAGGCGCAGGCGTTGCTGGCGACGTACGGTCAGGACCGGCCGGAGGGGCGTCCGCTGTGGCTGGGTTCGGTGAAGTCGAACATGGGTCATACGCAGGCTGCCGCCGGTGTTGCGGGGATCATCAAGGTGGTCCATGCGATGCGGCATGGTGTGCTGCCGAAGACGTTGCATGTGGATCGTCCGTCGGATCAGGTGGACTGGTCTGCGGGTGCGGTGGAGCTGTTGACGGAGGCGCGTGAGTGGCCGGCGACGGAGGGGCCGCGGCGGGCTGCGGTGTCGTCGTTCGGGATCAGCGGTACGAACGCGCATGTGGTTCTGGAGCAGGTGGTGGAGGAGCCGGCCGCTGCTGTTGAGCCGGTGGTGGATGGTCCGGTGGTGCCGTGGGTGGTGTCGGGCCGGAGTTCGGAGGCGTTGCGTGATCAGGCCGCGCGTCTGCTGGACCGGGTGGCTGGGTCTGATGTGCGTCCGGTGGATGTCGGCTTCTCGCTGGTGACCTCGCGTGCTGGGTTCGAGCATCGTGCGGCGGTGGTGGGCAGGACGCGGGAGGAGCTGGTCGAGGGCCTGCGGACCCTTGCTGCGGGTGGCACGGGCGGTGTTGCTGTGGGTGCTGTGCGTACGGGCAAGTCTGCTTTCTTGTTCACGGGGCAGGGTGCGCAGCGGGTGGGGATGGGGCGTGAACTTCACGCGTCCTTCCCGGTGTTCGCTGAGGCGTTTGATGCGGTGGTCGCTGAGCTGGATGGTCATCTGTCTACGCCTCTGCGGGATGTGGTGTGGGGTGAGGACGCGGAGGTTCTGGGTCGGACGGAGTTCACTCAGCCGGCGTTGTTCGCCTTTGAGACGGCGTTGTTCCGGTTGCTGGAGTCGTGGGGTGTGCGCCCGGACTTCCTGGCGGGTCATTCGGTGGGTGAGCTGACGGCCGCGCATGTGTCGGGTGTGCTGTCGCTGGCTGATGCGGCGCGGCTGGTTGCGGCCAGGGCGCGGGTGATGCAGGCCCTGCCGGCTGGTGGTGCGATGGTTGCCATCCGTGCTTCTGAGGACGAGGTTCTTCCGTATCTGACGTCGGATGCGGTGAGTGTCGCTGCGGTGAACGGTCCGGATGCGGTGGTGATCTCCGGTGCCGAGGCGGATGTGCTGGAGGTTGCGGCTCGGTTCGAGGCGGAGGGTCGTAAGACGAGTCGTCTGAGGGTCTCGCATGCGTTCCACTCGCCGTTGATGGAGCCGATGCTGGCCGAGTTCCGGACGGTCGCGGAGAGCGTGTCGTTCGGTGAGGCTCGTATCCCGGTGGTCTCCAACGTCACCGGTGAGCTGGCGACGGCGGAGGTTCTGGGTTCGGCTGAGTACTGGGTGCGTCATGTCCGCGAGGCTGTGCGGTTCGCGGACGGAGTGCGTGCCCTGTCGGCTGCCGGGGTCACGGTGTTCCTGGAGGTCGGTCCGGACGCGGTCCTCACCGCCATGGCCCAGAACGCCCTGGCCGATGCCGCAGATGATGACGCCGTGTTCGTGCCCGGTCTGCGGCGCAAGCAGAGTGAGCCCGAGGCCTTGGTCACGGCGCTCGCGCGGCTGCACACCGTCGGCCACAGCCCCGACTGGGCCGTGTTCTACGCGCCTACCGGAGCCCAGCGCGTCGACCTTCCCACCTACGCCTTCCAGCACGAGAACTACTGGGCGCTTCCTGCGATCGCCGGGGCGGATCCGGAATCGCTGGGTCTGGTGCCGGCCGATCACCCGGTCCTGGGTGCGGCCGTCGGCCTGCCCGACGGGGGAGTGGTCTTCACCGGCCGCCTCTCCCTGACCACCCAGCCCTGGCTTGCTGATCACAGTGTGCTGGGCACCGTGCTGGTGCCGGGAACCGGGCTGGTGGAGCTGGCCCTCCGGGCGGGGCAGGAAGTCGGGTACGGCCTTCTGGAGGAACTGACCCTTCAGGCGCCCTTGACTCTTCCTGACACCGAGGCGCTGCAGGTCCAGGTCGTGGTCGGAGCTCCGGCCGCTGACAGTGCGCGTGCCGTGGGCGTGCACTCGCGCCCGTTGGGCGACCGGGACGTCCCGTGGACACTGCACGCTGAGGGCGCCCTTCTCCCGCAGGTTCCCGCATCCGATTTCGATCTGGTGGCGTGGCCGCCGGCCGACGCGGTGTCGGTTCCGGTCGAGGGCGCGTACGACCGGTTGGCGGAGCAGGGGTACGGGTATGGCCCGGTGTTCCAGGGGCTGAAGGCTGTCTGGACGCGGGGTGAGGAGATCTTCGCCGAGGTCGCTCTCCCCGACGAAGCCCATGAGGATGCCGGCCGGTTCGGTCTGCACCCCGCTCTGCTCGACGCAGCCCTCCACTCCGTCCTCCTCACCGGCGAGGGCGAGACCGTACTGCCGTTCTCGTGGACGGGTGTGTCGTTGTTCGCGGCGGGTGCGTCTGTGGTGCGGGTGCGGATCGTGCGCGGGGCTAAGGGCCAGTTGGTGTTGGAGGTGGCTGATGGTGCGGGTGTTCCTGTGCTGTCGGTGGGGTCGTTGGTGGCGCGTGAGGTGTC
>NZ_JBSFDD010000059.1:0-9833 GCF_053593715.1 Streptomyces sp. NPDC002125
GGTCACGCGAGACGCGTGACCGGCCGCACCGCTGTGCTCTTCCGCGTCAGCCGGCGGTGACCTCGACGGCGGCCAGGTTCTTCTTTCCCCGGCGCAGGACGAGCCAGCGTCCGTGCAGCAGCTCCCCGGCGTCGGGGGCGGTCTCGCCGTCCGTGACCTTCACGTTGTTCACGTACGCCCCGCCCTCCTTGACCGTGCGGCGGGCGGCCGACTTGCTGGCGGACAGCCCGACCTCGACCAGGAGGTCCACCACAGGGCCCAGCTCGGCGACCCTGGCGTGCGGCACCTCCGAGAGGGCGGCGCTCAGCGTCGCCTCGTCCAGCTCGCCGAGCTCACCCTGGCCGAACAGCGCCTTCGACGCCGCGATGACCCCCGCGCACTGCGCGCCGCCGTGCACCAGCGTCGTCAGCTCCTCGGCCAGCGACCGCTGCGCCGAACGCGCCTGCGGACGCTCCTCGGTGAGCTTCTCCAGCTCCTCGAGCTCCTCGCGGCTCTTGAAGCTGAGAATGCGCATGTACGTCGAGATGTCCCGGTCGTCCACATTCAGCCAGAACTGGTAGAACGCGTACGGCGTCGTCATCTCCGGGTCCAGCCAGACGGCGCCGCTCTCGGACTTGCCGAACTTGGTGCCGTCGGCCTTCACCATGAGCGGGGTCGCCAGCGCGTGCACCTGCGCACCCGGCTCCAGGCGGTGGATCAGGTCGATGCCCGCGGTGAGGTTGCCCCACTGGTCGCTGCCGCCCTGCTGGAGGGTGCAGCCGTGGCGCCGGTACAGCTCCAGGTAGTCCATGCCCTGGAGCAGCTGGTAGCTGAACTCCGTGTAGCTGATGCCTTCCTGGGACTCCAGCCGGCGGGCCACCGAGTCCTTGGTGAGCATCTTGTTGACCCGGAAGTGCTTGCCGATGTCCCGGAGGAACTCGATCGCGGACATGCCCGCGGTCCAGTCCAGGTTGTTCACCATCGTGGCGGCGTTCGGGCCCTCGAAGGTGAGGAAGGGCTCGATCTGCCCGCGCAGCCGCTGGACCCACGCGGCGATGGTCTCCGGGTCGTTCAGCGTGCGCTCGGCGGTCGGCCGCGGGTCACCGATCTGGCCCGTTGCCCCGCCCACCAGGGCGAGCGGCTTCAGCCCCGCGAGCTGGAGCCGCCGCATGGTGAGCACCTGCACGAGGTGGCCGACGTGAAGACTCGCCGCGGTCGGGTCGAACCCGCAATAGAAGGTGACCGGGCCGTCCGCGAGAGCCTTGCGCAGTGCGTCCTCGTCGGTGGACTGGGCGAACAGCCCACGCCACTTCAGCTCGTCGACGATGTCGGTCACGGTCGATTCTCTCCTCGGGGGGTTCGGTGGTATGCCGCTCCAGTCTAGGACGGTCAGACGCCCCGGCTGACCGAGCTCATGTGGAAGTCCGGGATGCGCAGCGCCGGCATCGCGGCACGGGTGAACCAGTCGCCCCACTCGCGCGGCAGCGTCCTCTCCGTGCGCCCCGCCTCGGAGGCCCGGGACAGCAGCCCGACGGGGGACTCGTTGAAGCGGAAGTTGTTCACCTCGCCCAGCACCTCGCCGTCCTCCACCAGATAGACCCCGTCCCTGGTCAGACCGGTCAGCAGCAGCGTGGCCGGATCCACCTCCCGGATGTACCAGAGGCAGGTCAGCAGCAGCGCCCGGCCGGTCGTCGCGGCGACCATCTCCTCCAGGGACCGCTCACCGCCGCCGTCCAGGACCAGGTTGTCCATCGCCGGGGCCACCGGCAGATCCGTCAGCCCGGCGGAGTGCCGGGTCGTGGTCAGCCGCTCCAGCTTCCCGCCCTTGATCCAGTCGGTCGGCGCCAGCGGCAGCCCGTTGTCGAAGACCGAGGAGTCGTCCCCGGAGGCGTGCGCGATCACGAAGGGAGCCGACTCCAGCCCCGGAGCGTACGGATCGCTGCGCAGGTTCAGCGGCAGCTCGGAGAGCGTCTCGCCGATCCGCGTCCCGCCGCCCGGCCGGGAGAAGACCGTACGGCCCTCCGCCGCGTCCCGGGCGCCCGCCGACCAGTACTGGTAGATCAGCAGATCGGCCACCGCGGTCGGCGGCAGCAGCGTCTCGTACCGCCCGGCGGGCAGCTCGATGCGGCGCTCCGCCCAGCCGAGGCGCCGCGCCAGTTCCGCGTCCAGGGCCGCCGGGTCGACGTCCTTGAAGTCCTGGGTGGCCCTGCCCGCCCAGGCGGACCGGGTCCGGTCCGGGGACTTGGCGTTCAGCTCCAGCGTCCCGTTCGGCTGGTCGTGGCGCAGCCGCACGCCCGTCGACGTACCGAGATACGTCGAGGTCAGCTGGTGGTGGGCGAAGCCGTACAGCTCACGGCCGCCCGAGCGGGCGCGGGCGAAGGCCTCGCCCAGTGCCGGGGCGAAGTCGGCGAAGACGTCGGAGCCCGTCTCGGCCGGGGCGTCCGTGAAGGCGGCGGACACCGGGATGCCGGAGACCAGCGGCTGCGCGTCCTCGGCCGGCCCGGCGCCGCGTGCGGCGGCCTCGGCGGCCCGGACGAGCGGCTCCAGGTCGTCGGCGGTGACGGCCGAGCGCGACACCACACCGGACGCGGTCCCCTCGGCCCCGTCCACGGTCGCGATCACGGTCAGGGTCCGCCCCCGCGTCACCCCGTTCGTGGTGAGCGCGTTGCCGGCCCAGCGCAGATTGGCGGAGGAGTTCTCGTCCGCGATGACCACACAGCCGTCGGCGGTGGACAGCTCCAGTGCGCGCTCGACGATCTCGTACGGCTTGCTGACGCGGCTCATCGCCCGCCCTCCTGCGTCGTGTTGAGGATGTTCACGCCTCGGAAGAGGGCGGAGGGGCAGCCGTGCGAGACGGCCGCGACCTGGCCAGGCTGGGCCTTGCCGCAGTTGAAGGCGCCGCCCAGGACGTAGGTCTGCGGGCCGCCGACCTTCTCCATCGAGCCCCAGAAGTCGGTGGTCGTCGCCTGGTAGGCCACGTCCCGCAGCTGGCCCGCCAGTCGGCCGTTCTCGATCCTGAAGAAACGTTGCCCTGTGAACTGGAAGTTGTACCTCTGCATGTCGATGGACCACGACCGGTCGCCGACCACGTAGATCCCGCGCTCGACCCCGCCGATCAGGTCCTCCGTGGAGAGCCCGCCCGGGTCCGGCTTCAGCGACACGTTCGCCATGCGCTGCACGGGGACGTGCTCCGGCGAGTCGGCGTACGCGCACCCGTTGGACCTGCCCAGGCCCGTCAGCTTCGCGATCCGGCGGTCCGTCTGGTAGCCCACCAGGGTCCCGTCCTTGACCAGGTCCCAGGACTGCGCCTCGACGCCCTCGTCGTCGTACCCGACGGTCGCGAGCCCGTGCTCCGCGGTGCGGTCCCCGGTCACGTTCATCACGGGGGAGCCGTACGCCAGCTTCCCCAGCTGGTCGAAGGTGGCGAACGACGTCCCGGCGTACGCCGCCTCGTAGCCCAGCGCCCGGTCGAGCTCGGTCGCGTGGCCGATCGACTCGTGGATCGTCAGCCACAGGTTGGACGGGTCGACGACCAGGTCGTACGTCCCTGCCTCGACGCTCGGCGCCCGCATCTTCTCGGCCAGCAGACCCGGGATGCGCTCCAGCTCGGCGTCCCAGTCCCAGCCGGTGCCCGTGAGGTACTCCCAGCCCCGGCCGGCCGGCGGCGCGATGGTCCGCATGGAGTCGAACTCGCCGGTCGTGCCGTCCACGGCCACCGCGGTCAGCTGCGGGTGGACCCGCACCCGCTGCTGGGTGGTGACGGTGCCGGCGGTGTCCGCGTAGAACTTGTTCTCGTGGACCGTCATCAGCGAGGCGTCCACATGTGCCACCCCGTCGGCCGCCAGCAGCCGGGAGCTCCACTCGGAGAGCAGCCCGGCCTTCTCGGCGTCCGGTACGGAGAAGGGATCGACGTCGTACGCGGACACCCAGGTCCGCTCGCCGTGCACCGGCTCGTCCGCCAGCTCGACGCGCTCGTCCGAACCGGCCGCCGCGATCACCTTCGCCGAGAGCTTCGCCATGGCCACGGCCTGCGAGGCCACCTTCGCGGCGGCGTCCATGGTCAGGTCCACCCCGGACGCGAACCCCCACGCCCCGCCGTGCACCACCCGGACGGCGAACCCGAGATCGGTGGTGTCCGACGTCCCGGAAGGCCGGGCGTCCCGCAGCCGCCAGGAGGCGCCGCGCACCCGCTCCAGCCGGAAGTCCGCGTGTACGGCGCCGAGCGCCCGGGCGCGGGCGAGCGCCGCGTCGGCGAGGGCGCGCAAGGGCAGGGCCAGGAACGACTGATCTACCTCGTGGGCCACGCGGGCCTCCCCTTCTCCACCTCAGAAATGTCCTCGCAGTGAATCATGGGGGGTCGCGGTGTCCCCGCGCGCTCGTTTTACGTTCCCGGGTCCGTGCCGGACCCTTCTGTAGGGATCCGACAGTCGCGGCCCGGCGGCGCTGTCAGAGGCCGATTCCCTGGAAGCGGGGTGGTACCGATAGGTTTTCGAGGTACCAGACCGCCAAGGAAAGGGTGATCCGTTGAGCCGCTCGGTTCTCGTCACCGGAGGAAACCGGGGCATCGGCCTCGCCATCGCCCGCGCCTTCGCCGACAACGGCGACAAGGTCGCCATCACCCACCGCTCGGGTGAGCCGCCGCAGGCGCTCACCGAGGCCGGGGTTCTGGCCGTCCGGTGCGACATCACCGACACCGAGCAGGTGGAGCAGGCCTACAAGGAGATCGAGGAGAAGCACGGTCCCGTGGAGGTGCTGGTCGCCAACGCCGGCATCACCAAGGACCAGTTGCTGATGCGGATGTCCGAGGACGACTTCACGTCCGTGCTCGACACCAACCTCACCGGCACCTTCCGCGTCGTCAAGCGCGCCAACCGCGGGATGCTGCGCGCCAAGAAGGGCCGTGTCGTCCTGATCTCCTCGGTCGTCGGCCTCCTCGGCTCGGCCGGACAGGCCAACTACGCGGCGTCCAAGGCGGGCCTCGTCGGCTTCGCCCGGTCGCTCGCCCGTGAGCTCGGCTCGCGGAACATCACCTTCAACGTCGTCGCACCCGGGTTCGTCGACACCGACATGACCCAGGTGCTCACCGACGAGCAGCGCAAGGGCATCGTGTCGCAGGTGCCGCTCGGCCGCTACGCGCAGCCCGCCGAGATCGCCGCCGCGGTGCGCTTCCTCGCGTCCGACGACGCGTCGTACATCACTGGAGCCGTCATCCCCGTTGACGGCGGATTGGGCATGGGTCACTGATCACCATGAGCGGAATTCTCGACGGCAAGCGCATCCTCATCACCGGGGTGCTGATGGAGTCGTCCATCGCGTTCCACACCGCGAAGGTGGCCCAGGAGCAGGGCGCCGAGGTCATCCTGACGGCCTTTCCCCGGCCGACGCTGACCGAGCGCATCGCCAGGAAGCTCCCGAAGCCCGTCAAGGTCCTCGAGCTCGACGTCACCAACGACGAGCACCTCGACCGGCTCGCGGGCCTGGTCAAGGAGGAGCTCGGCTCGCTCGACGGCGTGGTGCACTCCATCGGTTTCGCGCCGCAGGACGCCCTCGGCGGCAACTTCCTGAACACGCCCTTCGAGTCGGTCGCCACCGCGATGCACGTCTCGGCGTTCTCGCTGAAGTCGCTCGCCATGGCCTGCAAGCCGCTGATGACGGACGGCGGCTCGATCGTCGGCCTCACCTTCGACGCGCAGTTCGCCTGGCCCCAGTACGACTGGATGGGCCCGGCCAAGGCCGCGCTGGAGGCCACCTCCCGCTACCTCGCCCGTGACCTGGGCAAGGACAGCATCCGCTGCAATCTGATCTCCGCCGGACCCCTCGGCTCCATGGCCGCCAAGTCCATCCCGGGCTTCGGCGAGCTCGCGGACGTCTGGAACCACCGCTCCCCGCTGGAGTGGAACATGACCGACCCGGAGCCGGCCGGCCGCGGTGTCGTGGCGCTGCTCTCGGACTTCTTCCCGAAGACGACGGGCGAGATCATCCACGTCGACGGCGGCGTGCACATGATGGGCGCCTGACCGCCCACGCCTCACCGACGGCCGCGTACCCCTCGCCGGGGGCACGCGGCCGTCGCGCGTCCGGGCACGTCAGCCCGGCCTTTCCGCGCTCAAGTCGAAAAGATGGCCCTCCCACCGCAGAATGTGGTGGAACCGGACTTTTGGTCAGGCTGTGGGGAGGAGATCGCTGTGCGCTCCACACGTCGCCGAACCTGGGCCCTGCTCGCAGCGGCGGCCGTGGTCGCGGGACTCCTGGCCCCGGTGGCCGTGAGTGCGGCCAACCGGGCGGGGAGCGGGGCCTCGGCCCCCCTCGCCCCGGAGCCCGAGCCGTCGGGCGCCGAATGCCGTACGTCGGTCGAGGGCTCCCGGGTGATCGCCTACTGCCACAACCCGTACCCCACCACCGATCTCGTCCGGCTCCACACCGAGTGCGAGCGCTGGTGGGACGTCGATGCCGACGGCGGGGCGGTCGCCGTACAGCCGGGCCGGACGGTCAAGCTGGAGGACCGCTGCTGGAAAGAGGTCGGCTCGGCCTGGGTCAGCCACTCGGTGAGCCCCTGAACTTCCGGGTCCCGGCCGCTCCGGGCTCCCGAGCTCCGGGCCCCTAGACCCGCTCCCGCAGGCAGTCCATGGCGTGCGCCGAGGCCTCGGCGGCGGCCGTCTCCGCGTCGCCCGCCCGGATCGCCTCGACGAGCCGGGTGTGGTCCATGAGCTCCTCCGGCCTCAGCACCGGACCCACGTCGTCGCGCAGATAGTCGCGGAGCAGGTCGTTCAGGTCGGCGTAGAGCTCGGTCAGCACGTCGTTGTGCGAGGCGGCGACCACGGCGAGGTGCAGGGTCGCGTCCGCGGCCACGAACGCCTCGGCGTCCCCGGACGCCCAGGTCTCCTCGCGCCGCGCCATCAGCGCGTCCAGCTGCCTCATGTCCCGCTCGGTACGCCGGAGAGCGGCGAGGCGGGCCGCCGAGGACTCCAGCGTGGAGCGCAGCTCCGCCACGTGCCGGGGGTCGGCGTCCGCGAACCTGCGCTGCATCACCCCGGCCAGCTCACTGGTCGCCACCACATACGTGCCGGAGCCCTGGCGGATGTCCAGGAGCCCGTTGTGCGCCAGGGCGCGCACCGCCTCGCGCACCGTGTTGCGGGCGACCCCCAGCTGTTCGACCAGCTCGGGCTCGGTGGGGATCCGGGAGCCGACGGGCCACTCGCCGGCGGTGATCTGGTTCCTCAGCTGGGCAATCACCTGGTCGGCGAGAGCCGAACGCCGCGGAGATGTGAGCGCCATGCTGCTCCTTGCTCGTGTTCCGGAAGGGGTCGTCCGGGAGGTGCGGGCCCGTCGGATCGTCTCCAGGATTGTCTCAGGGCGAGACGAGAGGTGGACAGTCAATCATCCCATGATTCTATGATGGGCTCATGCTTCACGAGGAGACCCCGACCTTGAGCCCCGCCGAGACCCCCACCCGTGCACGGCCCGCCCCCGCGCCGTCGCCCTGGACGCTGCGGATCGTCCTCATCGGCCTGGTCCTCGCCGCGCTCAACCTGCGCCCCGCCATCACCAGCCTCGGCCCCCTCCTCGAAGAGGTCAGGGACGGGCTGCACATGAGCGGCAGCGTCGCCGGGGTCCTCACCTCCGTACCGCCCCTCTGCTTCGCGCTGTTCGGCTTCATGGCGCCGCGGCTGTCCCGCCGGTTCGGGCCCGCCGCCGTCGTCTGCGCGGGCATGGCCGCCATCGCGGCCGGGCTCCTGCTGCGCCCCTTCGTGGGCGGCACCGCCGGGTTCCTCGTGGCCAGCGCCCTCGCCCTGATGGGCATCGCGGTCAGCAACGTCCTGATGCCCGTCATCGTCAAGCGCTGGTTCCCCGACCGGGTCGGCAGCGTGACCGGCCTCTACTCGATGGCCCTGGCCCTCGGCACCGGCCTCGCCGCCGCCCTCACCGTGCCCCTGACCAGCGCTCTCGGCGGCAGCTGGAAGACCGGACTGGCCGTCTGGGCCGCGCTCGCGGCCGTCGCGGTCCTGCCCTGGGCCGCGCTGGCACGGGACAGGGGCGCCGCCCCCGGGGAGCCCGGGGAACAGACCGCCGGCCCGGCCCCCGCCCTGCGGATCACCCGCAGCCGGACCTCCTGGGCGCTCGCCTGCTTCTTCGGCCTCCAGGCCACCGCCGCCTACATCACCATGCAGTGGATGCCGCAGATCTACCGCGACGCCGGGGTCTCGGCGGGCACCGCCGGCCTGCTGCTCGCCGTGATCATGGCCATGGGCGTACCGCTCGCCTTCGTCATCCCGAGGGCCGCCGCCCGGCTGAAGAACCAGGGCACCATCGCGCTCGTCCTCGGCGGCTGCGGGCTCGTCGGCTACGCCGGCCTCTATCTGGCACCCGCCGGCGGTGCCTGGCTCTGGGCGCTGCTCCTCGGCATCGCCAACTGCGCCTTCCCGCTCGCCCTCACCATGATCGGGATGCGGGCCCGCACCGGCGCGGGCGTGGTCAGGCTCTCCGCCTTCGCCCAGTCCACCGGCTATCTGATCGCCGCCCCCGGGCCCCTGCTCGTCGGTGTGCTCTACCAGCACAGCGGCGGCTGGGGACTGCCGATCCTGCTGATGGCGGGGCTCCTGGTGCCTCAGATGGCCGCCGGGGTGATCGCCGGAAGGGACCGGACGATCGAGGACGAATGCTGAGATGCGACACTGTGCGCATGCCAGTGCTCGATCCGAATCCCCAGAACGGCCAGAAGAAGCTTCTCCTCGTGTTCGGGACGATGCTTCTCATCTCCGTGGTCATCGGTGTGATCGCCACGATCGCCTCCCCCTGACCACCCGGGGGTGGGGACAGCCCCACCATCCCCTAGGGGGCCAGGTTCAGGGTCGAGTGGGTGGGTCACCGGATGGGACCGCCGCCGGCCGGCCCGTAGGTTCTTGGTGAAACCAGCCGAGGACCCATGGAGGCGGACATGCCGGCCCCTACCCGCACCCACCGCCCCGCCACCGACACCGTCGAGGTCCGGCTGCCGTGGTGGGCCGTGGCGCTGCCCGCCGTCGCCTTCGCCGCGCTCCTCCTGCTGATCCTGGAACCCGGCCAGGCGCACGCCGCCGCGAGCGACCCCGCGATCGGGCGCCTCGTCGGGCACTTCCTGGGACTTCTGCCCGCCTGACCTGCCCCTGACAACGTCGTTCACCCGCAGCGGGCGAGCACGTCAACACCCTGCGCCCGGAGCCGCAATTCATGCGAAGCTGAGGTGTATGAGCGTCGATACACCTCGCAGGATCGTCCTTCTCAGGCACGCCAAGGCGGAATGGTCGCAGTCGTCCGACCATGAGAGGCCACTGGCCGAACGGGGCAGGAAGGACGCTCCCGTCGCGGGCCGCAGGCTGGCCGATTCGGGAACCGTCTTCGACCTGGCTCTCTGCTCGACCGCCACCAGGACCCGCGAGACCTGGAAGCTGGCGGTCCACGAGTTCGACCAGCGTCCGAGGACGGTGTACGAGGAGAGGCTGTACGAGGCCTCCCTCGGCGAGCTGATCGCCCTGTTCGACGAGACCCCCGACGACGTGCGGAACCTCCTCGTCATCGGCCACAATCCCGGCATGCACGGCGCCGCCGACGCGCTCAGCGGATCGGCGGAGGGCGATTCCCTCGCCCGCATGACCAGGGACGGCTTCCCGACCGCCGCCTACGCCGTCGTCGAGTTCACCGGCTCCTGGAAGACCCTGGAGCACGGTGTCGGCAAGCTCGTCGAGTACTGGACGCCGAACGACTGACCGAGGACGTATGCAGGGGCGCCGGCCCGGACGCGGGACCGGCCACGTACGACGTGCGGCTGAGCGTGGGGGAGGAGGCGGAACTCCGCTGGCTCCCCGAACAGCTCGTCT
>NZ_JBSFDD010000060.1:0-9810 GCF_053593715.1 Streptomyces sp. NPDC002125
TCGCTTTCCAGTTCTTCGCTTTCGCGTTTCCCTTTCCGGCGAGTCCGACTCTATCAGATCCTTTCGGGCCTGATTCCCAGTCAGCGGGGTTTGTCCTCCCGGCCGTTGGGCCGTTCCGACGCTCAAACTCTAGCGGATTCTCCCGGCAGCTCATAATCGAGCCTTCGAATTGAATTCCGGGCACGCCGAAATTCTCCCCGGTGGGAGATCGTGCTGAGTTTGGTTGCCGCATTCGCGGCGGGATCGGCTGCCTCCGGACCGTACCGGCTCCGGGACAACTCGAAGAACCTTACGGACGCGAGAGGTGCGTGTCAACCCCTCCCCTGGCGCCGTCAGTCCAGGTCGGTGAGCCTTCCGCCGGCGTCCGGCTGCTCGTGCTCCACCCGGCGCAGGAGGCGGATCAGGATCTCGCCGAGCGCTCCGCGCTCGTCACCCGAGAGGTCCTGGAGGAGGTCCTCCTCGAAGGTGCTGGCCATGCGCATCGCCTCGAGCCATTTCGTACGCCCCTCGTCGGTCAGCTCGACGATGACGCGTACGCGGTTGTTCTCGTCCCGGTCCCGCGTGACCAGCCCTTCGCCCGCCATGCGGTCGATGCGGTGGGTCATCGCGGCCGGGGTGAGCCCGAGGCGCTTGGCGAGCTCGCCGGGACCCAGTCGGTAAGGGGTGCCGGCCAGGACCAGGGTCTTGAGGACCTCCCACTCGGCGTTGCTGATGCCGAGGGTCGCCACCTGTCTGCCGTACGCCACGTTCATCCGGCGGTTCAGACGGCCCAGCGCCGAGACGATCTGCTCGACCTGCGGGTCGAGGTCCTGGAACTCGCGCTGGTAGGCCGCGATCTGCTCGTCGAGGCTCGGCTCCTGGAGCTCGGGCTGCTCGGTGGTGTCAGACATGGCGGGCAGTATCGCACGCTCACCATCGCCTTCGAAGTCCTTCGGGCTCAAGACTTCAGCATCTAATTTTAGTGCTAAAGTCTACGGGTCTGTGTTCTTCAAAGTTCTTCATGTCTTGAGGTAGGTGAGTGTGACCAGGGAGATGGGTGCAGCGATGCGGCGGATCCAGCTGGGCAGCGCGCTGAGCGCGTTCGGCCTCGGGTTCACCGTCCCGTATCTGTACGTCTACGTGGCGCAGGTACGGGATCTTGGTGCCGGTACGGCGGGTGTCGTGCTGGCTGTCTTCGCCATGGCCGCGCTGGCCGTGCTGCCGTTCACGGGCCGGGCCATCGACCGGCGCGGGCCCCTGCCCGTGCTGATCGTCGCCGCCGGTGCCGCCGCGGTGGGTGCCGGCGCCCTGGGGGTCTCGGACAGCGTGACGGCCGCGGTCCTCTCCGCCGTCGTCCTCGGTGCGGGCACCGCCGTCATGCAGCCCGCGCTCGCCACGATGCTGGTGTGGTGCTCTACCGCGGCGACCCGTACCCGCGCCTTCGCCATGCAGTTCTTCCTGCAGAACCTCGGCCTCGGCGTCGGTGGTCTGGTCGGCGGCCAGCTGGTGGACGTCGACCGGCCGTCGAGCTTCACCATGCTGTTCCTGATCGAGGCGGCGATGTTCCTGGTGCTCGGAGCCGTCGCGGCCACGGTCCGCATGCCCCGTGCGCCGTCCCTCCCGGCCACCCCGCCCGCCGACGGCGCCGCGCCCAAGGGCGGACTGCGCGTGCTGCTCTCCCACAAGGCGATGGTGCAGCTGTGCGTGCTGGGCTTCGTCATCTTCTTCGCCTGCTACGGACAGTTCGAGTCCGGTCTCGCCGCCTACGGGACCGAGGCCGCGGGGATCGAGCCCTCGACCCTGGGCATCGCACTGGCCGCCAACACCGCGGTCATCGTCGTCGCGCAGTTCGTCGTGCTCCGTCTCGTGGAGCGTCGGCGGCGCAGCCGGGTCATCGCCTGGGTCGGTCTGATCTGGGCGTTCGCCTGGATCGTGGCGGGGTACGCGGGTCTCGGACACGGCAGCCAGACCATGGCGACGGCCGCGATGATCTCGACGTACGCCCTCTTCGGTCTCGGCGAGTCGATGCTGTCGCCGACGGTCGCCCCGCTGGTCGCCGATCTGGCGCCCGAGTCGATGGTCGGTCAGTACAACTCGGCGTTCGCCCTGGTGAAGCAGCTGGCTCTGGCCGTGGGGCCGGCGGTGGGCGGGCCCATGGGGGCCACCCTGCACGGGCCGTACATCGTGACCTTCGTGCTGTTCTCGCTGGGCATCACCGTGCTGGCCCTGAAACTGGGCCGTCAGCTCACCCCCGTACAGGACGCACCGCTCGCCGCGGCGCCGTCCCGGGTGGTCGCCGTGTCGCTGCCGGAGAGCGAACCGGCCGCCGCTCCGACCGCCGTCCGCTGAGGTCCGTTCAGCCGGGAAGGGCGAACTCGCACCAGACGGCCTTGCCGCCCCCGGGAGTGCGCCTGCTGCCCCAGGACGAGGCGATGCTCGCGACGATGGAGATGCCGCGCCCCGCCTCGTCCGCCGGTTCGGCGCGGCGTCTGCGCGGCAGGTGGTCGTCCCCGTCCGTCACCTCGATGATCAGCCGTCGGTCGGTCCGGCGCAGGCCGAGGCGCATGGGCGGGGTGCCGTGCTGGAGGGAGTTCGCCACGAGCTCGCTCGCGGCCAGGACGCCCAGGTCGCAGAGCTCCATGGGAAAGCGCCAGGACGCCAGCACGCCCGTGGCGAAGGCGCGGGCGCGGGGCGCCGCCTCGATTCCGCCGAGCAGTTCGAGCGAGGCGTTGTGGAAGAGCTCGGCGCTCGTGCCCGTACGCGCGGGGTGCTGGACGACGAGCACGGCGACGTCGTCGTCGTGCTCCGCGGTCACTCCCAGGGAACGGATGAGCCGGTCGCAGACCACCTGCGGTGATCCCTTGGCGCCGGACAGGGCCCGCTCCAGGGAGGCGACGCCCTCGTCGATGTCCTCGCTGCGGCGCTCGACCAGGCCGTCCGTGTAGAGGACCGCCGTGGACCCGGGCGGCAGGGCGATCGTCCCCGATGTGTGGACCCAGCCGCCGGTGCCGAGGGGCGGCCCGGTCGGGTCCTCGGCTCGGTGGACCGTGCCGTCCTCGTCGCACACGAGGATCGGGAGGTGGCCCGCGGAGGCGTAGACGAGGTGGCCCTCGTTGGGGTCGTGGACGGCGTAGGCGCAGGTGGCAATCTGGCTGGCGTCGATCTCGGCGGCGAGGACGTCGAGGAGCTGGAGCACCTCGTGGGGCGGCAGGTCGAGGCGGGCGTAGGCGCGGACCGCGGTGCGCAGCTGGCCCATGACGGCGGCGGCGCGCACACCGCGCCCCATCACATCGCCGATGACGAGCGCGGTGCGGCCGGCGCCCAGGGTGATGACGTCGTACCAGTCGCCGCCCACCGCCGCGTCCGTGCCGCCCGGCTGGTACGTCGCCGCGATGCGCAGGTCGTCCGGCTGTTCGAGGTCCTGCGGGAGCAGGGAGCGCTGGAGGGTCACGGCGGTTTCGCGGTGGCGGCGTTCGCTGGCGCGGAGCCGCTCCGCCGCCTCTGCGTGGTCGGTGACATCGGTGGCGTAGACGAGGACACCCGCTTCGCCCTCCGGGTCTCCGGTGGCGACGGGGGTGCAGGTCACGGTGTACGAGCTTCCCGCGCGGACCTTGCGGGACTTGACCGTGCGGGGGGTGCCGCTGCGCAGGACCTGGTCCATGAGGGGCAGCAGGCTGAGCTCGGCCAGCTCGGGCATCGCCTCGGCGGCGGGTGTGCCGCACGGGCGGGGTCCGAAGGCCGAGACGTAGGCGGCGTTGACGTAGGTGATGCGGTGCTCGGGACCGTGCAGCAGGGCGACGGGGGCGGGGAGCCGGCCGAGGAGCTCGCGGGCCGAGATGCCTTCCAGGGAGGGCCCGGACACGGGCGCGGAGAGTTCCGAGGTGTCGCCCGGGGGCGTGGCTCCGGACTCGGCGCGGGCGGCGGGTACGGAACTGTGGTCGTCCCGTGCGGCGGCTCGACGCTGCGTTCCGGGAAGGCGGGCACTCCAGCGCGTGAAGTTCACGGATTTTCTGGCCTCGTGTGTCGGTCTGGTCCGCTCGGGCGAGCTGCTTCGTCTGCTGGTCCTCTGCCGGTCCCCGGGTGCTTCTCCCCCGGTCGGGGTGCCGGTGCCGGTCTCCCGACCGTGCGCAGCCGGGCCTCGTGCGGTTGATCTCGCTGGCGGTCACTGTAGGTGACTACCGGCCGGGTCACTCTGCGCAGGTGTGGACCCACCTATGGTCACACGGCCAGTGTGACCGACCGTACTGACAGTTGCCGTACGGCTGCCGGTCCGACCGCTGAATTACGGCCGTTTTCCAGGGGAAGCCGCTGCGCTGGACGTGGCGGATCAGTCCGAGGCGTCCGGCGGGCCGTCCTCCTTCGGGCGGGGGTCCCCCGGGGGCTGTTGCGGCTGTGCGTGTCCACCGGCGGCGAGGGCGAATTCGGCGCGCGGGTGTTCGAGCGAACCGAGGGAGACGATCTCGCGCTTGAAGAGGCCGGCCAGCGTCCACTCGGCGAGGACCCGCGCCTTCCTGTTGAAGGTGGGCACGCGGCTCAGGTGGTAGACGCGGTGCATCAGCCAGGCCGGATACCCCTTGAGCTTGCGCCCGTAGACATGCGCGACGCCCTTGTGCAGGCCGAGGGAGGCGACCGATCCGGCGTAGGAGTGCCGGTAGTCCTCGGTCGGCCGCCCGGCGAGGGCCGCGACGACGTTGTCGGCGAGCACCTTGGCCTGGCGCACCGCGTGCTGGGCGTTGGGCGCGGTCTCCGTGCCCGGTTCGGACGAGGTGAGGTCGGGTACGGCCGCCGCGTCGCCCGCCGCCCAGGCGTGTTCGACACCGTCGACACGGAGCGCGGCGGTGCAGCGGATCCTGCCGCGCTCGGTGAGGGGGAGGTCGGTGGCCGCGAGGACCGGCGCGGGCTTCACCCCCGCCGTCCACACCAGGGTGCGGGTCGGGAAGCGCGACCCGTCGCTGAGCACCGCGACCCTGCCCTCACAGCTGTCGAGCCGGGTGTCGAGCCGTACGTCGATGTTGCGGCCCCGCAGTTCCCTGACCGCGTACTTCCCCATCGCCTCGCCGACCTCCGGGAGGATGCGGTCCGTCGCCTCGACGAGGATCCAACTCAGGTCCGTGGGCTTGATGTTGTGGTAGTACCGCGAGGTGTAGCGGGCCATGTCCTCCAGCTCCGCGAGCGCCTCGACACCGGCGTATCCGCCGCCCACGAAGACGAAGGTGAGGGCCGCGTCGCGGATCGCCGGGTCCCGGGTCGCCGAGGCGATGTCCATCTGCTCGATGACGTGGTTGCGCAGGCCGATGGCCTCCTCGACGGTCTTGAAGCCGATGCCGAAGTCGGCGAGGCCGGGGACCGGCAGGGTGCGTGACACGGATCCGGGCGCGAGAACGAGCTCGTCGTACGGGATCTCCAGGGCGCCTGTGCCGTCCTCGCCGGTGGCCGGCGTGGTGACCGTCGCGGTGCGCTTGGCGTGGTCGATCCGCTCCGCCTCGCCGATCACGATCGTGCAGTTCCTGAGGACGCGGCGCAGAGGCACGACGACGTGACGCGGCGAGATCGAACCGGCGGCCGCCTCGGGGAGGAACGGCTGATACGTCATGTAGGGCTCGGGCGTGACCACCACGATCTCGGCCTCGCGGCTTTTCAGTCTCTCCCGCAGCTTCCGCTGGAGACGAAGCGCGGTGTACATCCCTACGTAGCCGCCGCCGACGACGAGAATGCGCACACTTGGCCGGGTGCCGAGGGACGTCCCCCGGGAATCTGGTGCCATCACCATCCCATGACGCAACGGAGTCCTGTGTTTGTCCACAGGCCCGGCAAATTGTGTGACCGGAGCTCTTCGATCACCGGGCGGGGCACGGCCGGCGACGGAATCCGGAGCTGCGCAGGTCAGGTACGCCGGGAGGGCGACCGCGCGGGGGCCGAATCAGGGTCCAACCGGTCCTTGCTCCGATCGGGGGGCGCTCCGTGCGGAACTACCCCCTTCTGAATTGACCCGGGCTCAACTATGTTCGTATCCCGTCGGGGTGTCGGAATCGGACGAAGATCCACACACCGGCGGACAGGTGGGGAAGTCTCCGGGGGGAGACGTCATAACCGGGGGAAGTTATGCACATTCAGGATTTGCATGGGCCGAGCGCTGTCGCCTCCGCCGAGGGCCACGGGCGTCTGACGGCCATGGGCACGGTCGGTACGGTCGCGACGGCGGGGGCCTCGGGGGACACGAGTCGCTCGGCGCCGCTCCGCGTGGACGCGCAGCGCAATCTCGAACACGTCCTGCGCGCCGCGCGTGAGGTGTTCGGCGAGCTGGGTTACGGGGCGCCGATGGAGGACGTGGCGCGCCGCGCACGGGTGGGCGTCGGCACGGTCTACAGGCGTTTCCCCAGCAAGGACGTGCTGGTACGCCGGATAGCCGAGGAAGAGACGTCGCGCCTCACCGACCAGGCGCGTACGGCGCTCGGGCAGGAGGACGAGCCGTGGTCCGCGCTCTCCCGCTTCCTGCGGACCTCGGTGGCATCGGGCGCGGGCCGGCTGCTGCCGCCGCAGGTGCTGCGCGTCGGTGCGGGCTCCGACGAGCAGGCAGCGATACCGGGCGCCATCGCGGCCGACGGCGAGACCCGTGTCCCGCACCAGCGGCAGGGGGTGGCACAGCCCGGCCTCCGGGTCGCCGGACAGCGTTCGGACGCGGAGGAGGGCCTCCACGACGACCCCGGGGCCACCGAGCTGCTGGAGGTCGTGGGCCGGCTGGTCGACCGGGCCCGTGAGTCGGGTGAGCTGCGGGGCGATGTGACGGTGGGCGATGTGCTGCTGGTCATCGCCACGGCAGCACCGGCCCTGCCGGACCCGGCGCACCAGGCTGCCGCCTCGTCACGGCTGCTGGACATCCTGCTGGAGGGCCTGCGGTCGCGGCCTGTGTAGGGCGCGGGTCGGCGTAGGGCGCGGTCGCGCCGTCGGCGCGGGGCGCGGGTGTCGCGGCGTTCCGGTCGGCGTGTGGCTCGGCTCAGGGCTGCGTGGGGTTCGGGTACACGGGACTGCGTGGTCCCGGCCGTTCCGGGGGTCCCGATCGGCATACCCCCGGGTCTCTCGGTGCGCGTGGGCCCGGTGTCCTTGGCTCGTACAGGGCAACGGCCCTTCGGCCCGTGCGGGTCCAGCTCCGGGCGGCACGTCCGATGCCGGTCCTGCGTCGGTCGGGCGTCATGAGCCGGGCGGCGCTGGAGCCCCGTACGGCCCGGGCACGCGCTGTGTGCGGGTCCCGCAGGGTGGTCGGAGGCGAGGTCCTCGGCCGGACGTCCGTGCGAGCAGGGGCTGTTACTCCTTCCCCGTTGGAGTGATCTCGCACCCTCCGGCAGGGGAAGACACCCCGGACGAGTGGTTGCTTCCCTGCCCCGGGTTCGCCCCAGTAGGCCGCTGTGGCACTCTGGCCCCGGTATTACGGGTCCGAGGGTGCATACGGGGGCTTCCGCGATGAGCGGTGACGCGCAGCAGGAAGAGCCGGCCGACGGCATCACGGCCACGGGCAAGGACGGCACGGGCAGCGAGCCCGACGGTCCGCCCGCGGCTCGGACGGCGAGCCTGGAGGCGGGGCGGCTGCCGCAGCCCGGCCGTCCGGCACCCGAGCAGCCGGACGACGACGCCGAGGGCGGCACCGTGCTGCCCGGACCCTGGCCGGCGGCCGCCGGCGAAGAGGCGCCGCCCGAGCCCGGCAGCGGGACAGGGACCGGGACCGGGGGCGACCCCGCGTACGCCGTCCCTCTCCAGCGCGAGGGGCGCTCCGGCTCCGCCGATCTCGGGCCGTCCGACGCCCAGTTGATCGAAGGCATGCGCGCGGGCGACGACCAGGCGTACGAAGTGCTGTTCCGCCGCCACAGCGGTGCCGTGCGCCGCTATGCCCGTACCTGCTGCCGGGACGCGGACACCGCCGACGACCTGACGGCCGAGGTGTTCGCGCGGACCTTGCAGGCGGTCCGGGGCGGGAAGGGGCCGCAGGAGGCCGTCCGGGCCTACCTCATGACCGCCGTCCGGCACGTCGCCGCCGCCTGGACGAAGAGCGCGAAGCGCGAGCATCTGGTCGACGACTTCGCGGTGTTCGCCGCCCAGGCGACCCGTTCCGCCGAGATGTCGGAGTCCGACACCCTCGATCTCGGCGCCGATGTGCTGGCCATGCACGAGGCGGACCGGTCGATGGCGATGCAGGCGTTCCGCAGCCTGCCGGAGCGCTGGCAGGCCGTGCTGTGGCACACCACCGTGGAGGAGGAGTCGCCGAGCGAGGTCGCCCCGCTCTTCGGCCTGACGGCCAATGCCACGGCGGTCCTTGCCGTCCGGGCCCGCGAAGGGCTCAAGCAGGCCTATCTCCAGGCTCATGTGAGCCAGTCGCTGACGGCGGGCGGAGACTGCGCGCAGTACGCCGACCGGCTCGGCGCCCATGCGCGCGGTGGCTTGCGCACCCGGGCCGAACGCGGGCTGCGCAAGCATCTGGACGAGTGCGCGAAGTGCCGGGTCGCCGCCGGTGAGCTGGAGCGGGTCAACGCCGGTATCCCGGCGCTGCTGCCGATCGCCGTCATCGGCTGGTTCGCGGCCGGCTACACGGTCAAGGCGGCCGGCCTCGTCGCGGGCGGCGCCGCCGGTGCGGCGGGGGCGGCCAGTGCGGGAGCCGCCGCCGCGGCCACCGGAAGCGCGTCCTCCGGAGGCGGTACGGCGGCGGGTGGCGCTGCGGCCTCGGAAGGTCTCGGCACCCCGGTGAAGGCCGGGATCGCCGCGACGCTGGCCGTGGCCGCCGCGGCCGGACTGGTGTGGGCCATGGCCGGTGACGACCGGCCTGCTCCGGAGGCGCCTCCGGTGGCCAAGCCGCCGGTCGCGGCCCCGCTCCCCCCCTCGCCCTCCTCCCCTCCGGAGCCGACACCGCCCCCACCCGCCTCGCCCGCGCCGGCACCGCCGCCCGCTCCGGAGCCGACTCCCACGCCCACTCCGACCCCCACGCCCGAGCCGCCCGCCCCCGAGCCCACACCCGAACCAGAGCCCAGCACCGCGGAGCCGGCACCGCCCGAGCCCACCCCCACACCGACGCCGACCCCGCCGCCGCCCGCGCCGGAGGTCTACCAGGTGAACGAACTGGCCTACTCCGTGGCGGGCGATCACACCGGGCCCGAGATCCTTCTCGGCCGGAGTAGCGGTCTGTTCTGGCAGCGCGACGGGCTGTCGATCGGCTCCACGACGTACGCCCACGGTGTCACCGCGCACTCCCGCTCGTCGGTCACCGTCCAGCTGAACCGGCCGTGCACCCGCTACGAGGCGATGGTCGGCGTCGACGACATGACCATGGGGCTCGGCGCCGTGCGCTTCTCGGTGTACGACGACGGCGGGGCCCGGCTGTGGCAGTCACCCGTGATGCGGGGCGGCGAGCCTGCCGCGCCGCTGAGCGTCGGCATCGAGGGCCAGGAGACGATCCGGCTCGTCGTGGAACCCTCGGGGCCGCTCGGTGGAGTCGCCCTGGCCGACTGGGCGGAGTCACGGATCAGCTGCCGCTGAAATCCCTGCCCCACCCGTACGGATCACCCGTACGGATCACCCGTACCGATCACCCGTACCGATCACCCGTGTCGAGCGAAGTCACGGATCAACTGCCGCCGAGGCCACCCGTGACAAGCGGAGCGGATCAGCTGCCGGAGAGGTCCCCGCCCCGCCCGCACCAATCAGCTGCCGGAGAGGTCCCCGCCCCGCCCGCACCAATCAGCTGCCGGAGAGGTCCCCGCCCCGCCCGCACCGCTCAGCTGCCGGAGAGGTCCCCGCCCCGCCCGCACCGCTCAGCTGCCGGAGAGGTCCCCGCCCCGCCCGCACCGC
>NZ_JBSFDD010000061.1:0-9228 GCF_053593715.1 Streptomyces sp. NPDC002125
GGCTGTGGGTGGGGCGGTCGTGGTGCCGTTGCCGCTGGATCTGGTGGCGTTGCGGTCCCAGCCGGCCACCGTTCCTCACCTCCTCCGCCACATGGCTCGTGTCTCTTCCCGGGGTACGGCCGGCGGGGGCGCGACCCTCGCGGGGCGGCTGTCCGGTCTCGGTACGGAGGAGCGCGAGCGGCTGCTCCTGGAGGTGGTCCGGGAACAGGTCGCGGGCGTGCTGGGCCATGCCACGGCCCATGCCATCGAGGCAGACCGTGCCTTCAAGGAACTCGGCTTCGACTCCCTGACCGCCGTCGAGTTCCGCAACCGCCTCAACATCGCCACCGGCCTGGAGCTCCCCTCCACCCTGGTGTTCGACTACCCGACCGCCCGCGATGTGGCCGTACAGCTCCAAGAGTCACTGGCACCCCGAGATGCCGACGGCTCCCAGCACCTGATCGGCGAGGTCGAGCGTCTGGAGGCTGCCCTTGCCGCAGCCTCGCTCGTGGACGGTGGGCGCGCTCAGATCACGGCGCGTCTGGAAAATCTGCTGCGCCGCTGGAACGCGGCCCAGCCCGATGCGGTGACTCCCGAGGACGAGCCGGATCTCAGCACCGCTTCCGATGACGAGCTGTTCGATCTGCTCGACAGCGAACTGGGCCATTCCTGAGAGCTCTTCTCAGTCCTCATATGAACTTCCTCCGAGATTGGGTATGACGACGATGGAGAACGACGCCAAGCTCCGGGAATACCTCCGGCGAGCCACCACCGACCTGCGCCAGGTCCGCCGCAAGCTGCGGGAGGCCGAGACCAGGGAACACGAGCCGATCGCAATCGTCGCCATGAGCTGCCGTTTCCCCGGCGGCGCCGGATCCCCCGAGGACCTGTGGGACCTGGTGGCGGCAGGGACGGACACGATCGCCGACTTCCCGGCCAACCGAGGCTGGAATGTCGACGACATCTACGACCCGGAGCCGGGAACGCCGGGCAAGAGCTACGCGAAGACCGGCGGATTCCTCTACGACGCCGATGAGTTCGACCCGGAGCTGTTCAAGATCAGCCCGCGTGAGGCCGAGGACATGGATCCGCAGCAACGGCTGCTGCTGGAAGCATCCTGGGAAAGCCTGGAGCGCGCGGGGATCGACCCCTCGTCGCTCAAGGGCAGCCGGACCGGAGTGTTCGCCGGCGTCGTCTACCACGACTACGCCAGCGTCACGACTGCCGGCAGCCTGGTATCGGGCCGGGTGGCATACACCCTCGGTCTGGAGGGCCCGGCCGTCTCGATCGACACGGCCTGTTCCTCCTCTCTGGTCGCGCTCCACCTCGCGATCCAGTCACTGCGCCGCGGCGAGTGCTCCCTCGCGCTCGCGGGGGGCGTCACCGTGATGTCCACCCCTGACGTGTTCGCCTACTTCAGTGAGCAGCGCGGCCTGTCTCCCGACGGCCGATGCCGTGCCTTCGCCGCCGACGCGAACGGCACGGGGTGGGGCGAGGGCGTCGGCGTCCTCCTGGTGGAGCGGCTGTCGGACGCCCGGCGCAACGGCCACCCGGTCCTCGCGGTGGTCCGCGGCTCTGCCGTCAACCAGGACGGCGCCAGCAACGGCATGACCGCACCCAACGGTCCCGCCCAGCGACGCGTCATCCAGGACGCACTGAACTCGGCCGGGCTCACCCCCTCCGACATCGACGCGGTCGAGGCGCACGGCACCGGCACGACACTGGGCGACCCGATCGAGGCGCAGGCACTGCTGGCGACCTACGGCCAGGACCGGCCGGAGGGACGGCCCCTGTGGCTGGGCTCCATCAAGTCCAACATCGGTCACGCCCAGGCCGCGGCGGGTGTCGCCGGTCTGATCAAGATGGTCCAGGCGATGCAGCACGGGGTGCTGCCGAAGACGCTGCACGTGGCCGAGCCGTCGCCGAAGGTGGACTGGTCCGCGGGTGCGGTCGAGCTGCTGACTGAGGCCAGGGAGTGGCCGGAGACGGATGGTCCGCGTCGGGCCGCTGTGTCGTCGTTCGGGATCAGCGGCACGAACGCCCATGTGATCATCGAGCAGGCGCCGGAGGAGGAGTCCGCCGAGAGCGAGGAGGCGGAGGAGGAGGCTCCGGTTTCTGCTCTGGAGTTGCCGGTGCAGGCGTGGGTGCTGTCGGCTGCCGGTGAGGATGCGTTGAAGGCGCAGGCTGCGCGTCTGCTGGACCGGGTGGCTGGGTCTGATCTGCGTCCGGTGGATGTCGGCTTCTCGCTTGCGACGTCGCGTGCGGTGCTCGATCAGCGCGCTGTGGTCGTAGGCCGTGACCGTGATGAACTGCTGTCCGCCTTGGGAGCCTTGGCGGAGGGCCGTGAAGGCTCCGGTGTGGTGCGGGGGACTTCACGTTCCGCCGGTGCTCTGGCGGTTCTCTTCACGGGTCAGGGTGCGCAGCGGGTGGGGATGGGTCGTGAACTCCACGCGTCCTACCCGGTGTTCGCTGAGGCATTCGATGCAGTGGTCGCGGAGCTGGACGGGCATCTGTCTACCCCGCTGCGGGATGTGGTGTGGGGCGAGGACGCGGAGGTTCTGAGTCGGACGGAGTTCACTCAGCCGGCGCTGTTCGCGTTCGAGACGGCGTTGTTCCGTCTGCTGGAGTCGTGGGGTGTGCGGCCCGACTTCCTGGCCGGTCATTCGGTCGGTGAGCTGACGGCCGCACACGTCTCGGGTGTCCTGTCGCTGGCTGATGCGTCAAGGCTGGTGGCTGCGCGTGCGCGGCTGATGCAGGCCCTGCCCGCCGGTGGTGCGATGGTCGCCATCCGCGCTTCCGAAGACGAGGTTCTCCCGTATCTCACGTCGGACGCGGTGAGCATCGCTGCGGTGAACGGCCCGGACGCCGTGGTGATATCCGGTGCCGAAGGTGAGGTCCTTGCGCTCGCAGCCTTGTTTGATGCTGAGGGTCGTAAGACGAATCGTCTGCGGGTCTCGCACGCCTTCCACTCGCCGCTGATGGAACCGATGCTGGCCGAGTTCCGCACGGTCGCCGAGAGCGTCGTGTATGGAGAAGCCCGCATCCCGGTCGTCTCCAACGTCACCGGCCAGCTCGCGTCCTCCGACGACCTGCGTACGCCCGAGTACTGGGTGCGGCATGTCCGTGAGGCGGTCCGTTTCGGCGACGGCATTCGTGCGCTGTCCGCTGCCGGGGCCTCCGTGTTCCTGGAGGTCGGCCCCGACGCGGTCCTCACTGCCATGGCGCAGAATTCCGCCGTCGAGGCGGTGTTCGTTCCTGGTCTGCGGCGCAAGCAGAGTGAGCCCGAGGCGCTGGTCACGGCGCTTGCGCGGCTGCACACGGTCGGCCACAGCCCCGACTGGGCAGCGTTCTACGCTCCCACCGACTCCCGCCGCGTCGACCTGCCCACGTACGCCTTCCAACGTCAGCACTACTGGCTCTCGGACCGTGCGGTCGCGGGGGCCGCCGCTGCCGGACTGCATGCTGCCGAGCACCCCCTGCTCAGTGCGATGGTGATGCTTGCCGACGCCGACAGTGCCGTCTTCACCGGCCGGCTCTCCGTCGGTTCGCACGCCTGGCTGGCGGATCACGTGATCGGTGAGTCGGTCCTCTTCCCCGGTACGGGGTTCGTCGAGCTGGCCATCCGAGCAGGGGACCAGGTCGGCTCGCCGGTTCTCGACGAGCTGGTGATCGAGGCGCCACTCGTCCTGCCCGCGCGTGGGTCGGTCCAGGTCCAGGTGGTCGTCCGGGCGCCCGACGCCGTCCACGCCGGCCGTTCGGTGGGCGTCTATTCGCGTTCCGGTGACGCGGACGCCGATGCTCCGTGGACGCGTCACGCCAGTGGGATGCTGGCGTCCGCCGCCGCGGCCCCCGCTCCGAGCGGCGGGGCCGCGCTGCAGGAGTGGCCGCCGGCCGGTGCGGAACCGCTGGATCTGGACGGACTGTACGAGGGCCTCGCCGAGTCCGGCATGGTCTACGGGACGGTCTTCCAGGGGCTCACCGCCGCCTGGAGACACGGCCGTGAGATCTACGCCGAGGCCACGCTTCCCGAGCAGGCCCGCAGCGAGGCGGAGCGCTTCGGTCTTCATCCCGCTCTGCTCGATGCGGCACTGCACGCGGTCGCCCTCACCGACGCGGTGGGCCAGGGCCCGACCCTGCCATTCACCTGGTCGAAGGTGGCCTTGCACGCCTCCGGCGCTGCTTCGCTGCGCGTCAGGCTCGTCCCGGGCGAGTCCGGCGGCGGGAGCGTCGCGGTGAGCGTCGAGACCACCGATGTCGAGGGACGGCCGGTCGCCACGGTCGGCTCGCTGGCTCTGCGCCGCATCTCCGATGCACAACTGGCTGCCGCAGCAGCCACCTTCCACGACTCGCTCTATCAACTGGACTGGGTGAGGCTGCCGTCGGCCACCCAGCAGGGAGCCGTCACGATCGGGGCCTGGGAGGAGCTGGATCGCGGCGGCCTCGTCCCGGATGTCGTGGTACTCGAGGCCATCGGTCCGGACGCCACCGCACTTCCGGCCGCCGAGGGGCCCTCCGGCCTCGTGGACTCCGCCGATGCTGTCCATGGAGCAACGCATCGCGTGCTGGCGGCTGTTCAGGACTGGCTGGCCGACGCCGACGGGCGGTTCGACGCGTCGCGTCTGCTCGTCGTCACCCGCGGAGCCGTCGCCGTTGCCAACCCGGTGAGCGTGCAGAGCGACGTTACCGCCTCGGACGGCACCACCGGCACAGGACCGGGACCCGACGGTCTCATCGGCGCTGCGATCGCAGGACTGGTCCGTTCCGCGCAGATGGAGAACCCGGGCCGCATCCTGCTCGCCGACCTGGAGGCCACAGCGGACCCCCGGTCGATCGGCGCAGCCGTCGTCGCGGCAGGGGAGGACAGCGTCGTGATCCGCGACGGTGTGCTGCACGCCCCACGGCTGACGCGGGCCACGGCCCAGGCCGCAAGCACCGGATCGGACTCTGGAACGACCCCGGATCCGGCCGGCGTGCCGACCGACGCCGAGGGTGGCGCCTTCGGGAACGGCACGGTCCTCGTGACCGGTGGCACCGGAGGCATCGGCGCACTCGTCGCCCGCCGCCTGGTGACGGACCACGGTGTACGCAGCCTGCTGCTCACCAGCCGTCGCGGCCCGGACGCCCCGGGCGCTGCCGGGCTCCGGGACGAACTCACCGCTCTCGGTGCGGAGGTGACCGTCGTAGCTTGCGACGTGGCGGACCGCGCGTCCGTCGCCACCCTCCTGGAGAAGGTCACGCTGACCGGCGTGGTGCACGCGGCGGGGGTGCTCGACGACGGGGTCGTCGCCTCACTGAATCCGGAGCGCATCACGACGGTGTTCCGTCCCAAGGTGGATGCCGCGTTGCACCTACACCACCTCACCGCAGGACAGCCGCTCGCGGCGTTCGTCCTGTTCTCCTCCTTCGCCGGACTCCTCGGTGCCCCCGGACAGGGCAGCTATGCGGCGGCCAACGCCTTCCTGGACGCTCTCGCTGCCCACCGCCGTGCCCAGGGACTGCCTGCGCAGTCGCTGGCCTGGGGGCTGTGGGAGCTGTCCGGAGGCATGGCCGGTGAGCTCGACACCGCCGACCGCGCCAAGATCTCCCGCGGTGGGATCTCCCCTCTCACCACCGACGAAGGCCTGGCGCTCTTCGGTGCGGCCCCCTCGGTGGACCGCGCCCTCGTCGTGCCGACCGCCCTCGACCTGCCCGGACTGCGGGCCCAGGGAGATGCTCTGCCCGGTCTGTTCCGCGCCCTGGTGCCGATGGCCCGCCGAAGCGCGGCGGCAGCCGGCGCAGGCTCGGACTCGCTGCGGCGCCGCCTGGCCGGCCTGTCGGCGGAGGGGCGGAACGAGCTGCTGCTCGGCCTGGTTCAGGAACGTGCCGCGGTCGCCCTCGGCTACTCAGGCGCCCAGGCGGTCGAGGCCGACAGGGCGTTCCGTGATCTCGGAATCGACTCGCTCGGTGCGTTGGAACTCCGGAACAGCCTCGGCGAGGAGACCGGTCTCCGGCTCCCGGCAACCGTGATCTTCGACTATCCGAACTCGCTGTCGCTCTCCCGCTACCTGCTGGGCGAACTCTCCGGGGTCACGGAGGACGTGCGGGTCGTCAACGCCGGCACGGTGACGGACGACGATCCGATCGTGATCGTGGGCATGGCCTGCCGCTACCCCGGCGGTGTGGAGTCCCCCGAGGACCTGTGGAACCTCGTCGCCGAAGGCCGGGACGGGATCACGTCCTTCCCGACCGACCGTGGCTGGCGGGTCGACGAGCTGCTGGACCCGACCGGCACGCGGCCGAACACGAGCTACGTGGGTGAAGGCGGGTTCCTCCACGGAGTCGCCGAGTTCGACCCGGACTTCTTCGGGATCAGCCCGAACGAGGCGTTGATCATGGACCCGCAGCAGCGGCTGCTGCTGGAGGTCTCGTGGGAGGCGTTCGAGAGCGCGGGCATCGTTCCGTCGACGCTGGCGGGTTCCCGGACGGGTGTCTTCGCCGGTGTGATGTATCACGACTACGCGGCCAACAGCGGGACAGGCGCCATCGCCTCGGGCCGCATCTCCTACGTCTTCGGCCTTGAGGGGCCGGCGGTGACGGTGGATACGGCGTGTTCGTCGTCGTTGGTGGCGTTGCATTCGGCGGTGCAGTCGTTGCGGTCGGGTGATTGTGATTTGGCGTTGGTGGGTGGGGTTGCGGTGATGGCGACTCCGGAGACGTTTGTGGAGTTCAGTCGTCAGCGTGGGTTGGCTTCGGATGGGCGTGCGAAGTCGTTTGCTGCGGGTGCGGATGGTACTGCGTGGGGTGAGGGTGCGGGGATGCTTCTGGTGGAGCGGCTCTCCGATGCGCGGCGTCTGGGGCATTCGGTAGTGGCGGTGGTGCGGGGCTCCGCGCTGAATCAGGATGGTGCGAGTAATGGTTTGACGGCTCCGAATGGTCCGTCGCAGGTGCGGGTGATTCGGCAGGCGTTGGCGAATGCGGGTCTGGCCACCGGTGATGTGGATCTGGTGGAGGCGCATGGTACGGGTACGACGCTGGGTGATCCGATCGAGGCGCAGGCGTTGCTGGCGACGTACGGTCAGGACCGGCAGGAGGGGCGTCCTCTGTGGCTGGGTTCGGTGAAGTCGAACATGGGTCATACGCAGGCTGCCGCTGGTGTTGCGGGGATCATCAAGGTGGTTCATGCGATGCGGCATGGTGTGTTGCCGAAGACGTTGCATGTGGATCGTCCGTCGGATCAGGTGGACTGGTCTGCGGGCGCGGTGGAGCTGCTGACGGAGGCCAGGGCGTGGCCGGCGACGGAGGGGCCGCGTCGGGCTGCGGTGTCGTCGTTCGGGATCAGCGGCACGAACGCCCACGTCATCATCGAGCAGGCACCGGACGAGCAGCCTGCCGTTGAGGTTGGTGGCTCGGTGGTGGATGGTCCGGTGGTGCCGTGGGTGGTGACGGGCCGGAGTCCGGAGGCGTTGCGTGATCAGGCCGCGCGTCTGCTGGACCGGGTGGGCATCTCTGACCTGCGTCCGGTGGATGTCGGCTTCTCGCTGGTGACTTCGCGTGCGGGGTTCGTGCATCGTGCCGCGGTGGTGGGCAGGACGCGGGAGCAGCTGGCCGAGGGGCTGCGGTCGCTTGCGGCGGGCGGCACGAGTGGTGTTGCCGTGGGTGCTGTGCGTGCGAGCAAGTCTGCTTTCCTGTTCACGGGTCAGGGTGCGCAGCGGGTGGGGATGGGCCGTGAACTCCACGCCGCCTACCCGGTGTTCGCTGAGGCTTTTGATGCGGTGGTCGCTGAGCTGGACGGTCAGCTGTCGGGATCGTTGCGGGATGTGGTGTGGGGTGAGGACGCGGAGGTTCTGGGTCGGACGGAGTTCACTCAGCCGGCGTTGTTCGCGTTCGAGACGGCGTTGTTCCGGTTGCTGGAGTCGTGGGGTGTGCGCCCGGACTTCCTTGCGGGTCATTCGGTGGGTGAGCTGACGGCCGCACACGTCTCGGGAGTGCTGTCGCTGGCGGATGCGGCGCGGCTGGTTGCGGCCAGGGCGCGGTTGATGCAGGCCCTGCCCGCGGGTGGTGCGATGGTCGCCATCCGGGCTTCCGAGGACGAGGTTCTCCCGTATCTGACGTCGGACGCGGTGAGCATCGCTGCGGTGAACGGCCCGGACGCCGTGGTGATCTCCGGTGCCGAGGGTGAGGTCCTTGCGCTCGCAGCCCGGTTCGAGGCTGAGGGGCGTAAGGCGAGTCGTCTGCGGGTCTCGCATGCGTTCCACTCACCGTTGATGGAGCCGATGCTGGCCGAGTTCCGTGCCGTTGCGGAGAGCGTGTCGTTCGGTGAGGCTCGTATTCCGGTGGTCTCCAACGTCACTGGTGAGGTGGCGGGCTCGGAGGATCTGCGTTCGGCTGAGTACTGGGTGCGTCATGTCCGCGAGGCTGTGCGGTTCGCGGACGGAGTGCGTGCCCTGTCGGCTGCCGGGGTCACGGTGTTCCTGGAGGTCGGTCCGGACGCGGTCCTCACCGCCATGGCCCAGAGTTCCGCAGCTGATGCGGTGTTCGTGCCCGGCCTGCGGCGCAACCAGGGCGAGCCTGAGGCGCTGGTCGCGGCGCTTGCGCGGCTCCACACCGTCGGCCACAGCCCCGACTGGGCAGCATTCTACGCGCCTACCGGAGCTCGCCGTGTCGGCCTGCCCACCTACGCCTTCCAGCATGAGAGCTACTGGCTCGATACGGCTGACTACTGGGCGAACGCGTGGGCCGGCAGCGGTGGTTCGCTGGAATCTGCAGGACTCGGCGCGGTTGATCACCCGCTTCTGCGAGCCGCGGTCGTGCTTCCGGATTCGGGTGGGCTCGTCATGACCGGTCGTCTCTCGCTTGCCGCTCAGCCGTGGCTGGCTGATCACAGTGTGTTGGGCAGTGTGCTGGTGCCGGGGACGGGGCTGGTGGAGTTGGCGTTGCGTGCGGGTGAGGAGGTCGGGTGTGGTCTGCTGGAGGAGTTGACGCTTCAGGCGCCGTTGACCGTGCCCGAGTCCGAGGCGCTGCAGGTCCAGGTGATGGTCGGGGCCGCGGCGGATGACGGTGCGCGTGAGGTGAGTGTGCATTCCCGGGTGGAGGGTGACCGGGACGTCCCGTGGACGCTGCACGCTGAGGGTGTGCTGCTGCCGGATCAGCCGGCCGCTGACTTCGGTCTGGCGGTGTGGCCGCCGGCCGGGGCGGTGTCTGTGCCGGTGGAGGGTGCGTATGAGCGGCTGGTGGGTCTGGGGTATGAGTACGGGCCGGTGTTCCAGGGGT
>NZ_JBSFDD010000062.1:0-5963 GCF_053593715.1 Streptomyces sp. NPDC002125
ACCGGTCGGAGGTGTGGTGGTGCGGAACGCTCATGCGGACTTCGCCTTCCGAGAAGTGCCGGGAATGAGGGAGCGTTCCTACGGAGGGACTGCCATGAGGCGGATGGCTCGAAAGGGTCCGGCCGTCGGATGTCCACGACGCGGTGGGCAGGCGTCGGAAGCGGGCCGGAAGGGGTAAATCGCCGATGCTGTGAGGATGTCATCGGGGTTGGCAGGGAACCTACGGCCGATGAAGCCGATCGGTCAAGACCCGATTCCGTCGGAATGCGCCGCACCGGTGTCCGCCGCCCCGTCCTCGTCAGGCTCCCAGCCCAACGAGACGCTGATCCGCCGCGCCGCGTCCCGGACCTGGCCGCCGAGCTCCTGGTAACGCCAGGCCGGCAGGCCGAGCTTGAGCCCGGTGATGCTGACCGCCCCCGCGCACACCGAACGGTCGTCGAAGACGGGAGCGCCGATGCAGATGATGCCTTCGGCGTCCTCCTCGTCGTCCAGCGCGTAGCCGGCCCGGGCGATGTCGCGCAGATGCGAGAGGAACGTGGCCGGGTCGGTGATGGTGCGGGAGGTCCGCCGGGGCAGCCCGAACCGCTCGATCACCGAGGCGGCCTCGCTCTCGGGCACCGCGGAGAGCAGCGCCTTGCCCAGGCCCGTGCAGTGCGGCAGCTCGCGCTGCCCCATCCGCAGATCGAGCCGGACGCGCTGGTCGAGCTCGACCTGGTCGACGACGACCGCGTGGCCGTCCTCGGGCACGGCGAGCCGGGACGCCATACCGGTGGACGCGGTCAGCTCCGTGAGCACCGGGTGGGCGACTCCGCGCAGGGACACCTGGGAGCGCGCCCGGTCGCCCAGCCGCGCCAGGCTCATGCCGAGCCGGTAGCGGCGGTTCATGCCCTCGCCGTCGTCCGAGACGAGGCCGTACGCGCGCAGGGTCTGGAGCATGCCGAAGGCGGCACTCTTGGAGATGCGGCAGGCCTGGCCGACCTCCGTGACGCTGAGGCCGTTCCCCTGGGAGGGGGCGGCGAGGGCCTCGAGGATGTCCGCTGCCCTGGCCACGCTCTTGACCCAGTACTTCGGTTCTTCTGGGGCAGCACTGTTCGTCATAGCAGAACAGCCTAGTGGGCCTCGGGGGTGAGTGGAGCCCTTTCGACCCCGAAAGGCGCCTGGAATGGGGGATTTGGCGTCACCGAGGGGTTGACCGCCCCTTCGTGCGGACGTAATATCCAGTCCTGTTCTGCTCTACAGAACAGCGTTCGGAAAATTGGCAACACCGAAGAAACATCCGAAGAGCACTCGAAGAAACACGCACCACGGACACCACTTCCTGCGGAGACTGCCGGGCGGATGGCGCCAGGGACTCACGGGCCGGGCAGGGCCTGCGAAAACCGACGACTCTCGACGCAAGGAGCAAGCACCATGAGTTCAGGCCCGGTAGGCAAGGAATCCGGAGCCCGACTCGCCGAACGCGCCCGCCAGGTCGTACCCGGCGGCGTGAACAGCGGTCAGCGCAGCGTTCCCGGACTGACCGACCTGGTCGTCACCGGCACCGACGGCGCACGGTTCCGTACCGCCGACGGACGCGTGTACACCGACTTCCACTCGGCGTTCGGCCCGCCACTGCTCGGACACAACGACCCCGATGTGGCCCGCGCCACCGCCGAGGCCGGCGCCACCCTCGGCCACATGGGCGTCGGTGTCACCGAGGGCGAGGTCCTCCTCGCCGAACAGCTCACCGAGCTGATCCCGTCGATCGAGAAGGTCCTCCTCACCAGCACCGGCAGCGAGGCCACCTTCCACGCCCTGCGCGTCTCCCGCGCCGCCACCGGTCGCCGTCTCGTCGTCAAGTTCCAGGGCTGCTACCACGGCTGGCACGACTCGGTCAGCCTCAACGTCATCTCCGCCCCCGAGAAGGTCGGAGGCCACGACCCGATCTCGACCGGCATCCTGCCCGAGGTCCTCGACGCCACCCTCGTCCTGCCGTTCAACGACAGCGAGGCCGTGCGCCGCACCTTCGCCGAGCACGGGCCCGACATCGCCGCCGTCATCGTCGAACCCGTCCCGCACAACGTCGGCGCGCTCCTGCCCCACCAGGAATTCCTCACCACCCTGCGCGAGGAGACCACGAAGGCGGGCAGCGTCCTGATCTTCGACGAGGTCATCACCGGCTTCCGCCACGACATCGGCGGCTGGCAGAAGATCTCCGGCGTCACCCCGGACCTCACCACCCTCGGCAAGGCCATCGCCAACGGCGCCCCCGTCGGCGCGATCGGCGGCCGCGCCGACCTCATGGACCTCTTCTCCACCCGGCCCGGCGCCCCGGCCTTCTTCGCCGGTACGTACAACGGGCACCCGTCCGTCGTCGCCGCCGCCCTCGCCACCCTGCGCAAGCTCCGCGAGGAGCCGGTCCACGAGCACGTCTTCCGGCTCGGCGACCGGGTCCGCACCGAACTCACCGCGCTCTACGAGCGCCTCGGCGTCCCCGCGGTCGTCACCGGCTACGGCTCCGTCTTCGTCAGCTACTTCATGCCGGGCGGGACCCCCCGCACCTACGCCGACCTGCTGAAGAACGACGCCTCGCTGTTCGTCGGCTACCGCCGCAGGCTCCTCGACCACGGGCTGTTCGAGCTGCCGCTCAACCTCAAGCGCAGTCACATCAGTTACGCCCACACCGACGCCGACGTCGACCGCCTCATCGAGGGCACCGAGGCCGCCGTCGAGGCCGTCCTCGCCGACGGCGGGGCCCGTGACCTGGAGAACACCTCGACCATGGGTGGAGCGACCCGCTGATGCTGACCGTCAACCGCACCCGCCCCGCCGGGCCCGCCGGGCGCATCACCCGCGTCGAGACACTGATGCTCGGCACCTCGTGGCGCGACTTCGGCTACGTCCGGGTCCACACCGACGAGGGCCTCTCCGGCATCGGCGAGATCACCCACCCCTACCGGGTCCGGGAGGTCTGCGACCTCACCGAGGCCATCGCACGGCGCCACCTCATCGGCGCCGACCCCTTCGACACCGAGGAGCTCTGGCTCCGCGTCTACCAGGGCGACTTCCTGCGCGGCGGCGACATGGGCGGCGTCGCCCTGTCCGGACTCGACCAGGCGATGTACGACCTCATGGGCAAGGCCCTCGGGGTACCCGCGTACCGCCTCACCGGCGGCGCGTGCCGCGACGAGGTGCGGGTGTACGCCAACGGCTGGTACACCGGCGAGCGCGAGCCCGAGATCTTCGCGGCCAAGGCGAAGGAGACCGTGGCGAAGGGCTTCACCGCCCTCAAGTTCGACCCCTTCGGACCAGGGCTGCACGAACTGGAGCGCAGCGAACTGCGCCGCTCGGTCGCCCTCGTGGCCGCCGTACGCGAGGCGATCGGCCCCGACACCGACCTCTTCATCGAGGGCCACGCCCGGTTCGCCATGCCCACCGCCGCCCGGCTCGTGCGCGAGCTGGAGCCCTTCGACATCGGCTGGTTCGAGGAGCCGATGCCCTGGACCCACATCGAGCGGTACGCGGAGCTGCGGCAGCGCGCCGCCTTCCCGATCTCCGGCGGCGAACACTTCCACAACCGCTACGAGTACAAGCAGCTCTTCGCGACCCACGCCGTCGACATCATCCAGCCGGACCTCTCCATGGCCGGCGGCTTCACCGAGGTCCGCAAGCTGGCCGCCATCGCCGACACCCACGGCATGCTCGTCGCCCCGCACAACTCCAACTCACCGCTCTGCACCACGGTCTCGGTGCACGCGACGCTCGGCATGCCCAACCTCAAGATCCTGGAGACCTTCGACGGGCTCCTGGAGCCGTTCGTCTTCGACGCCCTCAAGGGCACGCTCCCGATCGTCGACGGCCACATCGGCCTGCCGACCGCCCCCGGTCTCGGCGTCGAGCTCGTCGACGAGGTCTTCGAGGAACACCCGCCCAGCCACCGCTTCTGGAACATGTTCGCGGACGGCTGGGAGAAGCGGAACCGCACATGATCACCGACGTCCACTCCCACCTCTTCCGGCACAGCCACGACTTCACCGACCCGTTCAGCTCCGACTCCGCCCGCGCCCACGCGGGCGAGGTCGACCTGACGGTGAAGTGGGAGGAGTACGCCGCCACCGCACCCGAGTCCACCCGTACGATCGTCGTCGGCGGCAAGGCGCGCCGCAGCGGACTCTGGGTCGACGACGCCGCCGTTGCCGCGTACGCCGGACAGCACCCCGACCGGCTGATCGGCTACCTGGCCCTCGACCCCACCCAGCCCGGCTGGCAGGAGGAGCTTCGCTACGGCCACCAGGAACTCGGGCTGCGCGGCATCAAGCTGATGCCGATGTACGCGGGCTTCGACCCGGCGGCGGAGGAGTACGACGAGCTGTACACGTACGCCGAACGGCACGGGCTGCCCCTCCTGGTGCACACCGGTACGACGTTCGTCTCCAGTGCACCGCTGGAGTGGGCGATGCCCCGGCACCTGGACGCCGTCGCCATCCGCCACCCCGAACTGCGGATGGTCCTCGCCCACCTCGGCCACCCCTTCGAGGGCGAGTGCATCGCGGTGATCCGCAAACACCCGCACGTGTACGCCGACCTCAGCGCCCTGCACTACCGGCCGTTCCAGCTCTGGCACAGCCTCCGGCTGGTGCAGGACTACGGGGTCTTCCACAAGGTGATGTTCGGCAGCGACTACCCGTTCACGACGGTCGACGACTCGGTGAAGGGGCTGCGCGAGATCGCCCGCATCCCCGGCATCCCCGGGCTGCCGCCGCTGGACCGGGACGCGGTGGAGGAGATCATCCACCGGCCGTCGCTGGACCTGCTGGGACTGAACGGCTGACCGTCACGGGCCGTTCCCACGACCTGCCGGCCGGCACACGGGAACTTCCCCCGGTTCCCGGCCGCCGGCCGGCAGCCGGGCCGCCGCACGCTCCACCCCCGGTGCGAAGCGGCGGCCCACTTCCCCGTACCACTCCGCCTGGAGGACCCATGTCCGCAGCCGTCCCGCCCCGCTCCACCGACCGCTTCGATCTCACGGGCCGCACCGCGGTCGTCACCGGAGCCGCCCGAGGCCTCGGCCGGTCCTTCGCCCTCGGCCTCGCCGAGGCGGGTGCCGACGTGGTCCTCGTCGACCTGCCCGGCGCAGACGGTGCCGGGGAGACGGCGGCGGCCGTCGAGGCGCTGGGGCGCCGGTGCTGGGCGTACGGGCAGGACCTCGCCGACATCGAGGCGCTGGCCGGATTCGCCGACACCGTACGAGCGGAGGCCGGACCGCTGCACATCCTCGTCAACAACGCGGGAACGGCGGCCCTGGAGCGGTTCAACGAGATCACCCCGGCGAGCTGGTCGCGCATCATGCGGGTCAACGTCGACGCGGTGTTCTTCCTCAGCCAGCGCGTCGCCGAACACATGACAGCCGACGGCCTCGCGGGCCGCATCATCACCATCACCTCGAAGAACGCCCTCGTGGCGGAGGCCGGCCTGGCCCACTACAACGCCTCCAAGGCCGCCGCCCAGCTGCTCACCGAGACCCTGGCGGTCGAGCTCGCCCCGCACGGCATCACCGCCAACACCCTGGCCCCCGGCATGGTCGAGACGCCCATCGACGGGGAGTTCCCCTTCGACCGGGAGGCGTTCGAGGCCGCGTACCGCGAGCGCATCCCGCTCGGCAGGTACGCCCGGCCCGACGAATGCGTGGGGGCACTCCTGCTCCTCGCGTCCGACGCCGGGGCCTACCTCACGGGCACGCGCCTGGTCGTCGACGGGGGAGTGCTGGCCGACCAGATGCCGCGGATGCGGTTCATGCCGCCGTACCGCAACACGATCTGACGCCGGACCGGCCCGACCGCCCGTCCACCCCGCACCGGCCAGGCGCACCGGGCCCGCACCGGGTGCAGCACCTCCCGCGCACGTTTCCGCACGCATCGAGAGCACGTCCCGCGCACGCATCGACCCTGCGAGGAGCACCTCCGTCATGTCAGGCAACGCATCGC
>NZ_JBSFDD010000063.1:0-5567 GCF_053593715.1 Streptomyces sp. NPDC002125
GGGGGGCCCCCGGGGGCGCCCGCGGGGGCCGGCCCCCCGGCCCCCCCCCCCCCGCCCGCCAAGCCCGCCAAGCCCGCCAAGCCCGCCAAGCCCGCCAAGCACAAGGCTCACCGCCGAAGCCGCCGAGCAGGCGCACGCCGGCACGTTGACGTCGTGTCCCCTGCTCAGGCGGCGGTCCGCAGACGTTCGTGCGCCCACTCTGCGAAGGTGGTCAGGTCGATACCCAGCGCACGAGCGAACTGCGGCCGGGCCGGCTGACCGACGACCTCCATGAACTCGTGCGTGGCACCCATGTCTCCCATTCCGGCGGCACGGGCCTGCTCCTCGGTCATGTCCGGGGCCGTCAGCGGCACGTCCAGAGCGCGGGAGAGGATCTGGGCGATCTCGGTCATGGTCAGGTAATCGCTGGCGAGTTCGAGTTCCACCCGGTGGAACTCGGCGGGGGCGGACACGGCAGCCGCCGCGGCCCTGCCCACGTCCTTGGCCGCTACGAGTGCCAGGTGCGTGCCCGGTTTGACGACAGTGACCAGACCCCCTTCGACGCCACGGGGGAAGTAGAACCGCATGGACGGCTCGAAGTTCTCCATGAAGAACGACGGCTTGAGCAACGTCCAGTAGGGAAAGTCGAGTTCGCGCAGCCGGTCCTGGATCGCAGCCTTCGTGCCGAGCGGCGCCTCCATCACCGCCCACCGGCCTTCGGCCCAGCCCGGGGCCTCGACGTGCTGACCCACACCACTGGTGGAGGACTGGACGAACTGCTCCACACCGGCGGCCCGCGCGATCGTCATGAGGTTGTCCGCCTGGCTGACCTCGCCGGCGAAGTCGAACCCCTGCTCGGTGTATGCGGGCATCTGCACGGAGAAGACGGCCCGCACGCCGTCCACGGCCGCCTCAAGAGTCGCAGGTTCGGTGAGATCGCCTACGAACAGACCGGCGCCGAGTTCTTCGACGGCCCGCGCACGCGGCGTGCTCGGGTCGCGCACCAGGGCGCGCACCGGTGTCCCCTGCGCGAGCAGGGCTCGGGCGGCGGCACCGCCTTGGCGGCCGGTGGCGCCGGTGACGAGAACCGGGGTTTCGGCAGTGGTCATGTGTGCATCTCCTCAGCGGTCGCGCACGCATAAACGGCGGGGTCCGCCGTTTCATGGTCGCTAGAATACGGTGGGGCCCGCCACTCATCAATGTTGGGGAGATCATGACCGGCCAGCGCTCGGACGCCCGCCGCAACTACGCGCACATCCTGACCGTGGCCGAGGCCGAGGTGGCGGCCCAGGGAGCCCAGGCGTCCCTGGAGCAGATCGCGCGCACCGCGGGCGTCGGTTCAGCTACCGTGAGGCGCCACTTCCCCACCCGCAAAGCCCTGCTGGAAGCCGTCTTCAAGCAGCGCGTCCACGACCTCTGCGAGCGCGCCCAGACGCTCCGCGCCGCGCACGACAGCCACTCCGCGCTGGTGGAATGGCTGCGCGAACTGCTCGCCTACTCACTCGCCGCACGTGGTCTGGCGGACGTCCTCTCCTACGAGCCCCTCCAGGACGAGGCCCCCCAGGACTCCTGTGCGCTGGCCATCGGCGCGGCCGGCGCCCTGCTGCTGCGCAGGGCTGTTGACGACCGGAGTGTCCGGGCTGACATCACCATCGACGATCTGCTCACACTGATCGTCGGAATCGCCCTGGCCACCGAGAGTTACGCCGACCCGGCGACGCAGGCGGACCGCGCCTTCCGACTCGCCGTCGCGGGCCTCGGCCCCGACGGCACCTGAGCACTCACATGGGAGGGCGGGTTCCATCGCCGCCCCCGCCGTACGGTCACGGGGCGATACCGAGGAGCTCCGGCTTGTCCGCCAGTGAGGCGAACCGGCCCGCCGGGTCAGCGATCAGGCGACGGGCCGTCAGATCCAGGATACCGCCCACCCCTTGGATCTCGGCGGCCACGGTGCCGTCCTCCTTGACGATCCGCTGCCGGACGCCGAAGGTCTTCTTCGCGCCGTAGCTGAGCTCGCAGCTGACGCGCACCCTGTCGCCGCCGCGCAGCTCCCGCAGGTACTTCACCGTCACCTCCAGCTGCACCGGGCCGATCCCATGGGCGAGCAGCTTCTCCTGGGCCACACCCGCCTCGCGCAGGAGTTCCCAGCGGGCGTGCTCCGCGTACTGGAGGTAGACGGCCTGGTTGAGATGGCCCTGGGTGTCGAGCTCGTAGCCCCGCACCGTGATATCGACGAAATAAGTCATGAACGCCGGAACGCCGCCCTGCCGTTCCGCATTCCTCTGACCATGGCGTGCGCAGCCTCTTTACGGAGCTGTCATGCCCAGGTAACTTCCACGGTGCAAGAGATTGCAGCAAGGTTCTGACAGGAATTTCTGTCCGTACGCACTGCTCGCCCGAACCCCGAGGCGCGTCCGGGTTCTCCGGCGGGATCCTCTCAGCCGCTCGCGGAACGGCTGTGCTGTCGGCAGCCGCGGTCCACCCGCCCGCGGCCCTCCCCTGGAGACACACAAGATGAGACGCACCCCCTTGCGGCTGCTCGGACGCCTGTCAGCGGCGGCCGTGGCGGCCCTGGTGACGGCGGGGCTCCTGGGCTCGTCGCCCGAGCCGCCAGGACCCGTTTCGGCCGTGCCCGTGGCCGCCTCGGAGTCCACCGCCACGGTCTTCTACTACACGAAGACCAGGAACTGGACGGCGTACAAGCTTCACTACGCACCCGACGGCGGATCATGGACCACCGTGCCCGGCGTGGCCATGGAGGCCGCGTGTACGGACTGGGTGAAGCAGACCGTCAGCCTGGGGAGCGCGGCCGGCCTGGCCGCGACGTTCAACAACGGCTCCGGCGTCTGGGACAACAACGGCGGCAAGAACTACGCCCTGGGCACCGGAAACATCACGGTCAAGGACGGGGTCGTGGCCCACAGCGACCCGTGCGCGGACACGGGTGCGGAGCCCGGTGAGGCGCACACCGCCTCGGTCTACTACTCGACGGCGACCGTCGGCTGGACGACCACCAACCTCCACTACCAGCCGGCGGGCGGCACCTGGACCACCGTGCCCGGCGTCGGCATGGAGGCAGCCTGCACCGGCTGGGTCAAGAAGTCGGTGGACCTCGGCACCGCCACCTCCATGCAGGCCACCTTCAACAACGGCAACGGGATCTGGGACAACAACAACGGCAGCAACTACACGGTTCCCGACGGGCTCTCCACGGTGAAGGCCGGGAAGGTCACCGCCGACGCCACCGACCCGTGCGCGACCGCCGCCCCGGACACCCAGGCACCCACCGCCCCCACGAAGGTGTCGGCGAGCGCCGACGGCGTATCGGTCGTGGTGACCTGGGACCCCTCCTCCGATGACCGCGGTGTGACGAAGTACCAGGTCACCCGCACGGGTGGCACCAAGGGCACGGTGGTGACCGACGTCAGCTCCACGGTCTTCTCCGACACGGGTCTGGAGGCGAAGACGGCGTACAGCTACACCGTCAAGGCCGTCGACGCCGCGGGGAACGTGTCGGCCGCCTCGGCCGCCGCGACCGCGACCACCGGCGAGAAGCCCACCGCCCCCGCCTCCGGGAAGCCGCTGGGCACCGACCCCCGCAAGGACCCGATCTACTTCGTGCTCACCGCCCGCTTCAACGACGGTGACACCACGAACAACCGGGGCGGCAGCCAGCACACGAAGTCGGGCAACGCGGCCAACGACGACCCCATGTTCAGGGGCGACTTCAAGGGCCTGGTCGAGAAGCTCGACTACATCAAGGGCCTCGGCATGTCGGCCGTCTGGATCACCCCGGTGGTGCTCAACCGGTCGGACTACGACTACCACGGCTACCACGGCTACGACTTCTACGAGGTCGACTCCCGTCTGGAGTCCGCGGGCGCCTCCTACCAGGACCTCATCGACGCGGCCCACGCCAAGGGCATGAAGATCTACCAGGACGTCGTCTACAACCACTCCTCGCGCTGGGGCGCCAAGGGCCTGTTCACCCCCAAGGCCTACGGAGTCCGCGACACGCAGTGGAGCTGGTACTACGACGAGAAGAACGAGGGCTTCGAATACGACGGTCTGACCGTCGAGACCAAGTCCGGGAAGTCGTACTACAACGGCGACCTGTGGTCCACCGCCGAACCCTCGGGCAACACGTGCGTCAACTGGGGCACCCCCACCCAGTACACCTCGCCGGAGGGCTACCGGATCTACAACTGCCAGTGGCCCAGCCCCACTTCGGGCATGTTCCCGAAGGCGTACTACCACAACTGCTGGATCGGCAACTGGGAGGGTGAGGACTCCCGCAGCTGCTGGCTGCACGACGACCTCGCCGACTTCAACACCGAGAGCGCGCCCGTGCAGAACTATCTGATCGGCGCGTACAACAAGTACATCGACATGGGCGTGGACGGCTTCCGCGTCGACACCGCCGTGCACATCCCCCGCACCACCTGGAACCGCCGCTTCCTGCCGGCCATCCAGGAGCGGGTGACCCAGCAGTTCGGTGCCGAGGCCGCGAAGAACTTCTTCGTCTTCGGCGAGGTCGCCGCCTTCGTCAACGACAAGTGGAACCGGGGCTCGGTCAACCACTCCGCGCAGTTCTACACCTGGAAGGAGCGCAAGGAGTACAGCGCGGACGACGAGAAGGCCGCCCTGGAGATGTACGACTACGAGCAGCAGCAGGGCACCGGCTCCCAGCCGACGTCCACCAACGCCTTCCTGAACGGCAACAGCTACCACGCTCCGGACCACAGCAAGTTCTCCGGGATGAACGTCATCGACATGCGCATGCACATGAACTTCGGTGACGCCGGCAACGCGTACAACAACGGCAAGGACTCCGACGACAGTTACAACGACGCCACCTACAACGTCGTGTACGTCGACAGCCACGACTACGGCCCCAACAAGAGCAGCGAGCGGTACGCGGGCGGGACCGACGCCTGGGCCGAGAACATGTCGCTGATGTGGACCTTCCGGGGCATCCCCACCCTGTACTACGGCTCCGAGATCGAGTTCCAGGCCGGCAAGAAGATCGACTGCGGGCCCACCTGCCCGCTGGAGACGACCGGACGGGCCTACTTCGGCGACCACGTCGCCGGCAGCGTGACGGCGTCGGACTTCGGCACGGTCTCCTCCGCGTCCGGTGCGGTCGCCGACACCCTGGCGAAGCCGCTGGTCAAGCACGTGCAGCGGCTGAACCAGATCCGCCGCGCGGTGCCCGCCCTCCAGATGGGGCAGTACTCCACCGAGGGCATCAGCGGCTCGATGGCCTACAAGCGCCGCTACACCGACGCGGCGAGCGGCACGGACAGCTTCGCTCTGGTGACGGTCTCGGGCAGCGCGACGTACACGGGCATCCCCAACGGCACCTACAAGGACGCCGTCACCGGGGACACCCAGGTGGTGACGGGCGGCACGCTCGCCGTGCCGGCACCGGGCAAGGGCAATCTGCGGGTGTACGTCCTCGACCTCGGCGGGAAGAACGCCGCGCCGGGGAAGATCGGGACCGCGGGCACGTATCTGAAGTGACCGGCGGCGTGACGGGCGCGCCCGTCACGCCTGGTTCGCACCTCCCGCACCGGCCCTGCGCAGGG
>NZ_JBSFDD010000064.1:0-5556 GCF_053593715.1 Streptomyces sp. NPDC002125
GCGGTGGTGAGCACGGTGTCGAGCCACTTCGCGTTCTTCGCGTGCTCGACCGGGTCCGGGGGCGGCAGGGCGCGGATCGCGGCGAACAGAGCGCGGTGCGCGGCGGTGGAGAACGCATCGGGGCCGATACCGGTCACCTCGTGTAGGCGTTGGGGTTCGAGCAGGAGAGCACCAAGGAGGGCTTGCTCGACGTGGAAGACCGGGTGCGGCCGTGGGATCGCTTCGAGGTCGTCCTCGTCGGGGTGGGACGTGTGGGGCATTAGGCGGCCAGGGTGAAGTCGTCGGGGTTGAGGGGGACCTCCAGATGCGGGGCGAGCAGGTGGGCCGCGAGCAATGGGGGTACCGCGTTGCCGATCTGGGAGAACTGCTGGCCCTTGTTTCCGGCCCAGGGGTAGTCGGCGGGGAAGGTCTGCAGGATGCCGGCCTCGCGGGCGGTGATCCGGATCGGCTTCGGTGCGGGCACCGACCCCGTTTCGTCCTGCGAAGAGGCGGGGGGCTCGGCGATCCAGGTGCATTCGTTGGAGCGGTGTCCGAAGAACAGCGTTCCCGCCGGCTCGGACAACGGCCGGATGGTGGCGTTGGCCTGGTTGTTGCTGCGCAGGGACCAGGACCAGCGGTGCGCCTCGGCGGTGAACGTGGGCGCCGGAGCGTCGGCGGCCCGGTTGTCGCGGGTGCCGTGCCGGGCCGCCCATCCCGCGCCTTCGCGGCGGGACTGCAGGACCACCCCGCCCGGCCGGGGCATCCACGTGCCGCGCTCACGGGCGTCGGACAGTGTCTTGCGGGAGCCGGAGGGGAACGGCTCTGGGCCACCGCCGGGTCCGCCGCCGGCGCAGACGGTGGGCACGGGCCGGTCGGTGGCACCCCACCCCAGGGCTTCGGCCATGCTGACCCAGCGGGTGCGGCCCGGCCCGAACAGCGAGTCGGGCTCGCCGATCTGGGCGTGTGTCGGGGCGGGGGGCTGGGCGGTACGGACCCGCGAGGCGAGCAGAATGGCGCGCCTTCGCGTCTGGGGTACTCCGTAGTCGGCGGCGTTGAGGATGCCCGTCCATACGGAGAAGCCCCAGCGCCGCAGCACAGCCGCGTACTGCTTCCACAGCGGAAGGACATCGGGTACCTCCTCCATGACCACCCACTCGGGCTCGCCGACCGCGTTCAGGGCGTGGAGGTAGCGCATCGGTTCCGCCGCGAGCAGGGAGCGTTCGTCGCGGCAGGCGGCGAGGAGGCGCTCGCGGGTGTCGCGTCCTGCGGCGAGATTCTCCACTGCCTCGTGCACGAGCGGCTGGTCGAGCAGGCCCAGGCGTTTGCCGGCCATGCTCCACGCCTGGCATGGCGGGGATGCGATCAGCCCGCGGGTCCGGCCGATGAAGGGCCAGGTCGGATACATGGCCACGTCTGTCCGGACCGTCAACTGCTGTGCCGCCGCCCGTGTCTTGCAGGCCCAGGCGTCCCACTCCAGGCCGATGTCACGAACCCCGAGCACTCCCAGTGCCCGGCTCCAACCGCCCGGACCCGCGAACAGGTCGAGTATCACGTCGCCAGCCCGAAATCGGTCTGACCCATCGCGTCCGCGTCTCCGCGGCACGCCCAGGGCGAGCAGCCGTCCTCGACGCCGTTTTCCAGTTCCTCCGCCTCGTCCTCCCCGATCTGGAGGGCGGCCTTTTCGGCGGCGGTGACGTGATCGATCGGGGCCTCGCTCAAGGGGACGCGGGAGCGATGCAGGAATGCCTCGCCGAGCAGTCGGTTTCCCGATGCGTTGGCACGGGCGTTTCCCCGACGGATGGCCGCATCGAATTCGACCACATCCGCCCACTCGGACGGTGACGTATCCCTGATATGCCTCCACTGCGCGTTCCCGTGGAACGGGCATCCGAGGCAACTCGATTTCGGCGTCTCGGCCAGACCGAGTGAGGTCAGGTAACGGACGCAGTCCGCTCTGCTCCAGCCGAGGTCCAGAAGGGGATGCCGGTTGCGCATGTACTGGACGTCGGCGTCCTTGGCCCGATGGAACTCATCGGTCGAGATACCGACCCACTGCTCGACGAACACGCCCCTGGGGATACGTGACGGATAGGGGTGCCCAAGAAGTTCACGCACCTTCTGCTTTATTGGTTTTATCTTATATTCGCCGGTGCACTGCCTGCGAGTCATCCCCGGCCGGCCGTCTTTGTTGAGAATGTGGAGAGGCATCGAGGCGAACCGGTGATCCGGATTCAACGCATCGCTTCGAATATTTCCGGATGCGACGCGGAGGACTGGAATGCCAGCGGGTTTTGCGACCTCTTCTTCCAGGCGGTCCAGATGGGCGTAAACGGCTTTCGGTTCCCATCCCGTGTCGGCGAAAATCGCGTAGTCGACCTTGGGGAGGATGCCGTCCGCGGAGAGGGCTAGAAGAGTGCTGGACTGAACTCCCGCGCCGAGAGAAAGGGCACGGAAGCGGGGCTGATCTGAAATGGTCTGTCCTGGGGGTTGGAAGCGGAGGGCGTGCCCTCAACGCGGCTGGTGCGCGTGATGAGTTGGCGGCACCAGCCGGTCGCGGTGTATCGCGTGGCAGAGGGCGGGGATGCGGCCGAGGAGGTCGGCGGCCGAGGCGATGAGCTGCTGGGGCGAGGGCCCGATGACAACAACCCGGCCCGACGAGGCGGCGACGCACCGGCGCTGGTTCTCCACGGCGCGGGCCAGGGCCGCGGTCAGTTCGGCGCCGGCGTCCTGGGCGGCCTTGGCGATCTGCGCGAGGCGGTCGAGGAACAGCAGTCCTTCGACCGTAGTGTGCGACCGGGCTGACGCATGGTCGAGAAGGATGTCCAACGCGCTGCGGGAGAGGTCCTGCACATCGGTGATCCAGCCGGCCAGGGTGCGGAGATCGCGGCCCGTGCCAGCGGCACCGAGCGTGCGGCGCAGGGCAAGCGCCTCGCTGCTCAGGTGCGAGAGGGGTTTGGCCGGCGTATCGAGATCAGACACGGTGCCCCCTGAAGGTCGGGCGCAGCGCCTGAGCGAACGAGGCGGCCACGGCAGGGGCCTGGCCGGGGTTCGTCAGCAGAGCGCGGACGACAGGGGTACCGATGATGACCGCGTTCACCAGCGGAGCTATGCGCGCCGCGAGAGCCGGGGTGGAGATCCCCACTCCCGAGACGATGGGGACCGAAGCGGCCTGCCGAAGACGCTGGGTAAAGTCGGCGAGCGCGGGGATGTCCACTGCGCCCTGGTGGCCGGTGAGGGCCGTACTGGCGGGCGCGTACAACCATCCCGACGCCCCGGCGACCGCCGCCGGCAGACCCGAGTTGGGGGTGCGGCGCGGGACGAGGCTGGGCGTGACCAGGCCCGCGCTGCTCGCGGCTTGATGCCAGCGTGCGGCCATGTGCGCGGGCAGATCGACGACCATTACCCCGGCGGCGCCGGCGTCGGCGAAAAGGCCGGTCACGTGCTCGGGGCTGTAGCGGCTGACGGAATCCCAGTAGGCCATGACGACGGTCGGCCGGAGGCGTGCGGCGTGCTCAACCGCACGGACGGTGTGATCCAGACCGTGGCCGTGTCGAAGGGCGCGGCGGTAGGCGGACTGGATGACGGGGCCGTCGAGAAAGGGCGCGGTATGAGGGAAGCCGATCTCGAACATGTCGGCTCCGGCCTGCGCGAGGCAGTCGAGGTGGCGCTGCTCAGCGGTCTGTGGATGCAGGCCGGCGGGGACGAAAACACCGAGTCGGCAGGAGGGTTGGGCGAGGAGAGTGTCGAGTTTCTGAGCGGCGAGCAGGATGTTCCTTTCCACGGGGGTCAGTGGTTTCGGGCGCTGGGCAGGAGGTGGGTCAGGCTTTCCACGACGGCATGGGGGTGGCGGATGGGAAGCGTGTGGGTGGCCTGGTCGGTCAGCACGAACCGGGCCTGGGGCAGGCGGAGGGCGAGAGCCCGGGTGTGGCCGGCGGGAACGTGGACGTCAGCGGAACCTGCGAGGAGGGTCAGGCGCGGACCGAGGGTGCGCAGCCCGTCGACCGGGCGCGATCCGCGGATGGCGAGTGCCTGCCAGAACGCGGCGATGTCACGGGTGGCGGTGTGGTGCAGGCCGCGCCGGCAGGCGACTGGCACGCTGGTGCCACCGCTCTCGGGTGCGGCAGTGGACAGGGCCCAGGGGCTGGAGCGCGGCAGGCGGCGCCGTATCGCGTCCACCACCGCGGGGGCGTGGGTGCAGGTGAGCGCGAGGAGGTCTCGGCCCCAGCTGAGGAGCCGGGTCCGCAGCCCGGGCACGGGACGGGTGGTGACCGGTCCGTCGGGCGTGGAGATCAGCAGGAGGCCCCGTATCCGGGGGAGCAGGTCCGGACGCATCGTCGTCAGGGTCTGCAGGATCATGCCGCCCATGGAGTGGCCGGCGAGGACCAGCGGACCGTGCGGGGCGCAGTCGTCGATGAGGAAGGAAAGGTCATCGGCGAGCTTCCCGAGCCTGATCGGGGCGGTTCCACGGGTGGACTGCCCGTGTGCGCGCTGGTCGTAGCGCACGACCCGGACGCCCTGGGCGGCGAGAGGCGGGGTGTGCAGGCGCCACAGTTCCGCGGTGACGGACAGCCCGTGGACCAGAACGAGGGTGACGGGCGCGTCGGCCGGCCCGTCGAGGTAGGCGGTCAGTTCAGCGCCGTCGGGCAGAGATATGCGGCGCGTGCTGGTGGGGGAGGGGTGCGAATTGATGAGCGAGCTTTCTGCTGTGGGAAACGAAGGACCTGTGTGCGGGGGCCCAGGGGCGCTGAGCAGGGCTGCGGAGGCGGCGTCGCGGGATCTGGTCGGCGGCGAGGTCAGCGGTGGCGTACGGCACGGCCGAGCTGGGCACCGGCGTGGGCGACATGCGGATTCACAGCAGCCCCATGGATCGGGGTGATGAGCACCTCGTCCAGCTTCTGCACGAAGTACGGGACATCTCGGAAGGCACGTTCCACCGGTGCGGTCGTGGCGAGGTGGGTGAAGAACTGGGCGACCAGACGCTCGGGCACCTCCGGGGTGAACGTGGCGCTCCAGTGCGTGTCGAAGCCGTCGTACACGGAGTGTTGGATCCGCCACGGGTGCATGGGGTCCGTGCTGTGCTCGACGGTGCAGTGGCCGTCGGGAGAGGCCCACGCCACCCCCGACGAAATGGAGGACGCCTCCCAGCCGCTGGTCTTGGCGAGGTGGGCCACGGACTCGGTCGCCAGGGGTATGCGCTCGGCATGCCGGCGGTCACCGAGCAGCTGGGGCAGGGCCTGGGTTACGGAGGCGATGGCCTCGTTCGGCGTCTGCCGGCTGAACTCGATCTGCCAGTAGGGCTCGTGGTGGGCGATGGTCCACCACACGCCGTCCTGACGGTCGGGGGCGAAGTCGAGGAACACGCTGCCGCAGGGGCTGTCGATGTCGATGCGGCCGGTCCGCGGATTGTGCTCGTAGGGCCACGCGAACAGGTGGACCAGGGGACCGATGACGCCGTTGATCTTGTTCATGCCGCCGCCGGCCAGGTACCGCGGCGAGACGAGGACCAGATCGTTCGGGGCGAACGTGTTCACGGCTTCCTGCCGCCCGTGTTGCGGGGTGCCGGCGGCGGTTTGGCCG
>NZ_JBSFDD010000065.1:0-5264 GCF_053593715.1 Streptomyces sp. NPDC002125
GGTGTGGATGTGGACTGGTCTGCGGCGTTCGTGGGGGCGGGTGCGTCGCGGGTGGATCTGCCGACGTATGCCTTCCAACGCCAACGCTACTGGCTGGAGACGGGATCCGGCGCGTCCGGGGCGGTGGCGGGACTTGGACTGGAGCCGGCCGAGCACCCTCTGCTGGGCGTAGCGGTCGAGCTGCCGGAATCGGGTGCGGTCGTCTTCGCGGGCCGGTTGTCGCTGCGCACGCATCCGTGGCTGGCGGATCATGCCGTCGCGGGCACGGTGCTGTTCCCGGGGACCGGTTTCGTGGAACTGGTGACAGCGGCCGGCGACCAGGTCGGATGCGGCACCGTCGAAGAGCTCACCCTCCAGACTCCACTCGTCCTTCCCGAGGCAGGAGGGATCCGGCTGCGGGTCACGGTCGGCGCCCCGGACGAGTCCGGCCGGCGCGACGTGAGTATCCACTCGCGGCCAGATGGCTCCGAACACGGTGACGAGTGGACACGGCACGCCGCCGGTGTGATGGCCGTGGCCGAGACCCAGGCACTTGCACCCGCACGAGATCTGACGGTGTGGCCTCCTGAGGGTGCGGTGGCTGTCGCAACGGACGACCTGTACGAGGACTTCGCCGACACCGGCTACGACTACGGACGGGCCTTCCAGGGCGTACAGGCGGCATGGCGGCGCGGCGACGAGGTCTTCGTCGAGGCTGCGCTGCTGGAGGAGCAGCAGGCGGAGGCGTCAAGGACGGCGCTGCATCCGGCGCTGCTGGACGCGGCACTCCACGGGCTGCGGCTGGGTGACTTCTACGCGGATCGGACCACGGTGCGACTGCCGTTCGCGTGGCGTGGCGTGTCCGTGAGCGCTGTCGGCGCGACGAGGGTACGCGTGGTGCTGGCCCCGGCGGGCGGCGATGCCGTCTCGGTGACGGTGGCCGACCACGAGGGACAGCCCGTCGCGGAGATCGAGTCCCTCGTCCTGCGAACGGTCGAGCCCGGCGGGTTCGAGGCCGGCAGGCGCGGCGACGAACTGTTCCGTGTGGAGTGGCAGCCGTCGCGCCAGGCTCTGCCGACGGTGCTCGGAGCGGGAGGGCACGGGGCGGTGGCCCTGGTCGGCCCGGACGAGTTCAAACTGCGCGTCGAGCTCACAGAAGCGGGCGGACCGTACACGGGTCTGGAGGCATACCCCGACCTCGCCTCGCTGGCCGGGGCCATCGAGGCGGGCGGGGCGGCCGTGCCGGACGTGGTGCTGGTCGCCTGCGTGTCCGGTCATGGCACCGACCGGGACATCGACGGGGCGGCAGCGGGAGTACGTACCGCGTTGGCAGACGCACTGACGACCATGCGGGCCTTGCTCGCCGAGGACCGCTTTGCCGCAACCCGACTGGTCTTCCTCACCCGGGGTGCCGTGGTGGTGAGCTCGGGAGAGCATCCCGACCTGCTGAACGCGCCGCTGTGGGGCCTGATCCGGTCGGCGCAGGCGGAGAACCCCGGCCGGTTCGTCCTGGTCGACCTCGACGGCGCCGAAGCGTCCCGTCTGGCTCTGCCCGGCGCGCTGGCGACCGACGAGCCGCAGCTCGCGGTGCGCGACGGTGAGATACTCCTCCCGCGCGTGGCACGCGTGGCCCCGGCACTGTCGGAGAAGTCCCCGACTCCGCCGGCACAGGACGACGGGGACGACGGCCTCGCCTTCGATCCGCTGGGCACCGTTCTGATCACCGGCGCTACCGGCGCACTCGGCGCAATGATCGCCCGGCACCTGGTGTCCGAACACGGAGTACGTCGACTGCTGCTGCTGAGCCGTCGCGGGCTCGCGGCCGACGGCGCCGCCGAACTCTGCACCGACCTGACCGCCCAGGGGGCGGAGGTGACACTGGCCCCCTGTGATGCCGCCGACCGCGAGGCGCTAGCGGATGTGCTCGCCGGTATACCCGCCGCTCATCCGCTCACAGCGGTCGTGCATGCGGCCGGTGTACTGGACGACGGGGTCATGACGACCATCACACAGGCGCAGATCGAGCGGGTGCTGCGGCCCAAGGTGGACGCCGCCCTCCACCTGCACGAGCTGACCGAGGGCCTGGACCTGTCCGCGTTCATCCTGTTCTCCGGGGCGGCCGGCACGCTCGGCACGGCAGGCCAGGGCGTCTACGCGGCGGCCAACGTGTTCCTCGACGCCCTGGCCCACCACCGCCACACGCGCAACCTGCCGGCTCAGGCGCTCGCCTGGGGCCTGTGGGCGGAGCGGAGCGGGATGACGGAGCGGCTCGGCGAGGGGGCCGTACAGCGGCTGTCCCGCATGGGCATCGCCGCGCTGGAGTCCGCACGCGGGCTGGCGCTGTTCGACGCGGCCCGGACGGTGAGCGACGCGGTGGTGCTGCCGATGCGACTGGACACGGCCGCGCTGCGCGCAGGTGCCCAGGGACAGACAATTCCTGCGGTGCTACGGGGGCTGGTGCGCCGTCCCGCCGCGGCCAGGTCGACCGCGGGCGCTGACGGCCGTGCCGAGCCCGGTTCGGTCACGGGTGCCGGGGCGGCGGCCGGAGGCGCTGAGGGCTTGCGGCAGCGGCTCGCGGAGCTCGGCGAGGACGAGCGGCGACGGGCCCTGCTGGACCTCGTGCGGACCCATGCCGCTACGGCCCTCGGCTACGCCACACCCGCGGGGGTCGAGGCGGGGCGGCACTTCAAGGACCTCGGCTTCGACTCGCTGACCGCGGTGGAACTGCGCAATCTGCTCAACGGAGCCACCGGGCTGCGGCTGCCCGCGACCCTGATCTTCGACTACCCGACCCCCGGCGCCCTGGCAGCCCACCTGACGGCAGAGCTCAGCCCGCCCGACGCGATGTCGCCGATCGATCAGGGACTCCGAGAGCTCGACGCGCTGGAATCCGTACTCACCTCCCTGACCGGGGACGATCCGTTCCGAGGACGCATCCAGTCCCGATTGCTGGAGCTCCTCGCGCGGTGTGACGCAGGCGCACCGGGTGGTGGAAGCCACGGCACCTCGGGGGCGCCTGCGTCTTCCGCTGCTGCTGTGTCCGTGACCGACCAACTCGAGTCGGCAAGCGACGACGACCTCTTCAGCTTCATCGACGAACAGATGTGAGCCCCCGGCGTTGCCGGACCGCTCGGGTCGACCTCCGGCGCGGCGTGAATTCTTGAAACACTGAGAGGGACAGCGGGGATGTCGAACGAGGAAAAGCTTCGGACCTATCTGAAGCGCGTCACCGGGGATCTGCACCAGGCCCGCCAGCGACTGCAGCAGTTGGAGGAAGCAGGCTCCGAACCCATCGCGATCACCGCGATGAGCTGCCGCTACCCGGGTGGCGTGGAGTCTCCGGGTGACCTCTGGGACCTCGTGTCGTCCGGCGGAGACGCCGTGTCCGGATTCCCGGACAACCGCGGTTGGGACCTCGACGGCCTCTACGACCCCGATCCCGAGCACAAGGGCACGTCCTATACCCGCGAGGGCGGATTCCTCCGCGACGCGGACCAGTTCGACCCGGAGTTCTTCGGGATCAGCCCACGCGAAGCCATGACGATCGACCCGCAGCAGCGCCTGTTGCTCGAAACCTCCTGGGAGGTCTTCGAGCGGGCCGGAATCGACCCGCTCTCGGTGCGAGGAACCCGGACGGGCGTATTCGCGGGCGTGATGTACGACGACTACGGGGCGGCGCGCATCTACGGCGGCACAGCGGACGAGTTCGAGGGCTACCTCATCAACGGCAGCGCCGCCAGCATCGCTTCGGGTCGTGTGGCGTACACGCTTGGTCTTGAGGGCCCTGCTGTGACGGTGGACACGGCGTGCTCGTCGTCGCTGGTCGCGCTGCATCTTGCGGTGCAGGCGCTGCGCAGTGGTGAGTGCACGCTCGCACTGGCGGGTGGCGTGACCGTGCTGTCCACGCCGTCGGTGTTCGTGGAGTTCAGCCGGCAGCGCGGGCTGTCCGTCGACGGCCGCTGCAAGTCGTTCTCGGACACGGCGGACGGTACGGGTTGGGGTGAGGGTGCGGGGATGTTGTTGCTGGAGCGGTTGTCGGATGCGCGGCGTAACGGTCATCCGGTGCTGGCGGTGGTGCGTGGTTCGGCGGTGAATCAGGACGGTGCGAGTAATGGTCTGACGGCGCCGAATGGTCCGTCGCAGCAGCGGGTGATCCGTGCGGCGCTGGCGAATGCGGGGGTGTCCGCGGCGGATGTGGACGCGGTGGAGGCGCACGGCACGGGGACGACGTTGGGTGATCCGATCGAGGCGCAGGCGCTTCTGGCCACCTACGGTCAGGATCGTCCGGCCGGCCGGCCGTTGTGGTTGGGGTCGTTGAAGTCGAACATCGGCCACGCGCAGGCTGCTGCGGGTGTGGGCAGTGTGATCAAGATGGTCCAGGCGATGCGGCATGGGGTTCTTCCTCGCACCCTGCATGTGGGTGAGCCGTCGTCGAAGGTGGATTGGTCGGCGGGTGCGGTCGAGCTTCTGACGGAGGCGCGTGAGTGGTCGGAGGGTGAGGGGCGTCCGCGTCGTGCGGGTGTGTCGTCGTTCGGTGTGAGCGGTACCAACGCGCACGTCATCCTGGAGCGGGCTCCGGAGCCGGACGCTGCTGAGGATTCGGATCCGGTTGCTCCGGCGGCGGTGCCGGCTGCCCTGCCGTGGGTGGTTTCAGGGCGTGGGGTTGACGCTTTGCGAGGGCAGGCTGCGCGGTTGCTGTCATATGTGGAGACCGATGGTGGGCTGTCGCCGGCGGGTGTCGGGCGCACGCTGATTTCGGGCCGTGCCGCGCTTCAGGACCGCGCTGTTGTGGTGGCCCCCGACCACGAGGGCCTGGTGAAGGGCCTGGGCGCCTTGGCTAGTGGCATGTCCACCCCGGGTCTGGTCGAGGGTTCCGTCGCTGAGGGGCGTGACCGGGTGGTGTTCGTGTTCCCGGGTCAGGGTTCGCAGTGGGCGGGTATGGCGGTGGGTCTGCTGGATGTGGCGCCGGTGTTCGCGGAGCGGATGGCGGAGTGCGGGCGGGCGTTGGCGCCGTTCGTGGACTGGGATCTGGACGCGGTGGTGCGTGGGGTTCCGGGTGCGCCGTCGTTGGAGCGGGTGGATGTGGTGCAGCCGGTCTCATGGGCGGTGATGGTGTCGCTGGCCGAGCTGTGGCAGTCGTACGGCGTCCTGCCCTCCGCGGTGGTGGGCCATTCGCAGGGTGAGATCGCCGCGGCCTGTGTGGCGGGTGGGCTGTCTTTGGAGGATGGTGCCCGGGTGGTGGCGTTGCGGTCGCAGGCCATCGCTGCCGGCCTGGCGGGGCGTGG
>NZ_JBSFDD010000066.1:0-4982 GCF_053593715.1 Streptomyces sp. NPDC002125
TTCGACGCACCATCCTGATTCACCGCAGAACCACGCACCACCGCCAACACCTCATGCCCCAACCGCCGAGCATCCGACAACCGCTCCAACAGCAGAACCGCCACACCCTCCGACATACCGAACCCATCGGCGCTGTCGGCGTAGGCCTTGCTACGGCCGTCCGTGGCGAGTCCACGCTGCCGGCTGAATCCGACGACTCCTTCGAGCGTCGACATGATCGAGACGCCACCTGCGACGGCCAGGGAGCACTCGTCGTTGCGCAGTGCCTGGGCTGCCAGGTGCAGGGCGACCAGTGAGGACGAGCATGCGGTGTCCACGGTCAGCGCCGGGCCCTCCAGGCCCAGGCTGTACGCGACGCGCCCGGAGAGGACGCTGCCCGCGTTGCCGGTCACGAGGTAGCCCTCGTCGGCCTGTCCCGCGGTGTCCCCGGTGCCGTAGTCCTGACCGTGGGTTCCGACGAACACTCCGGTGGGTGTGCCCTTCAGCGAGGTCGGGTCGATGCCCGCACGCTCGAAGACCTCCCACGACACCTCCAGCAGCTGCCGCTGCTGCGGATCCATCGCCAGCGCCTCACGCGGGTTGATCCCGAAGAAGGACGCGTCGAATTCGCCCACGCCCTTGAGGAATCCTCCTCCCTGGACGTAGGTCTTGCCGGGGGCGTCCGGGTCCGGGTCGTAGAGGCCGTCCAGGTCCCACCCACGGTCCGTGGGCAGTCCGGTGATGGCATCGCCGCCGTCGGAGAGCAGCCGCCAGAGGTCCTCGGCGGACGACAGGTCTCCCGGGAAGCGGCAGCCCATCGCCACGATGACCACCGGATCGTCGGTGCGGGCGGTCTCCTCGGCGGTCGGGCGCGGCGCGCTCTCGGACCGCTTCCGTACGAGCGGAGCCTCGGCGTCCCCGACCAGTTCGCGGTGCAGGTGAACGGCGAGCCCGGTGACCGTCGGATAGTTGAAGACCAGGGTGACCGGGAGCTTGAGTCCGGTCGCGGCCGTCAGCCGATTCCGCAGTTCCACGGCGGTGAGCGAGTCGACGCCCAGCTCCTTGAACGCGCGCTGCGCGTCGATGGAGTCCGCGGTGGCGTGGCCCAGGACGGAAGCCGCGCTGCTGCGGACGAGTTCGATCAGGACGTCCTGCTGTTCCGGGGCTTCGAGCTCCGCGAGCCGACGTGTCAGCGCCGCACCGTTGCCGCCGCTGTCCGCCCGGTCGCGCCGGACCGTCCGACGCGCCGACTCGGGCACCAGGGCACGGAGCAGTGCGGGTACCTCCCCGCCACGTCGTACGGCGCCGAGGTCCAGCCGGATCGGCACCAGTGCCGGACCGGCGCTCTCCAGCGCCGCGTCGAACAGCGCGAGCCCTTGCTCCGCGGACAGGGGGCGCGTGCCGGCGCGGGCCATCCTGGCCAGGTCGGTGTCGCTGAGCCGGCCGCCCATCCCGGCCTGCTCGGCCCAGAGGCCCCAGGCGAGGGAGACGGCGGGCAGGCCCTGGTTGCGACGGTGTCGTGCTAGGGCGTCGAGGAAGGCGTTCCCCGCCGCGTAGTTGCCCTGGCCGGCGCCCCCGAAGGTCGACGAGGCCGACGAGTACAGCACGAAGGCCTTGAGGTCCAGGTCCCGGGTGAGCTCGTGCAGGTGCCAGGCCGCGTCCACCTTGGGCCGGAGAGCGGTGTGCCACTGTTCCTGGCTCAGGTCACCGATCACTCCGTCCGCGACCACTCCGGCCACGTGCACCACGGCGGTCAGACGGTCCGCCACCGAGGCGACGACCTTCGAGAGCTCCTCCCGGACTGAGGCATCTGCCGCCACGGCGGTGACGCGGACGCCGGAGGCCGAGAGAGCTGCGACCTGCTCGTCCGCGATTCCCGAGCGGGAGACCAGCACGATCTCGGCCACACCGTGCGAGCGGACCAGGTGTTCGGTGACCAGCCTGCCCAGGCCTCCCCCGGCACCCGTGACGAGTACGGTGCCTCCCGCCAGCCGCGCGCTCGCGGGGACGGCCGGTATGTCCGGCCGCGTCAGCCGGGCGACGAACGCCCGGCCGGCCCGCACGGAGATCTGCGGCTCGTCCCGCACGGCTTCGCCGAGCCCCACCGACACCGTTGCGGCGTCGAACCGGTCGACTTCGAGCAGGCCGAACCGGCCGGGGTGCTCGGACTGGGCCGTGCGGATCAGACCCCCGACCGGCTCCTGGACCAGATCGTCCCGGAGGGTGGCCACCACCAGCCGTGACGACTGGGTGCGAGGGTCGGCCAGCCAGTCCCGCAAGGCCGACAGGACCTCCAGCCCGACAGCGTGGACCCTGGCCGGAACGCTCTGCTCCGGATCTCCGTCGCCTGCCCTAAGAACCACCACGGGGGGCACGGGTCCGGCACCCGTGTGCGGGTGGAAGGCCCACTGCTCCCCCTCGGGGGCGGTGTCGGCTGCCCCCGGCACGGGCACCCAGGTGACTTCGTAGAGGGAACCGCCCGTGCGCCCGGCGCCTCCGCGAATCCGCGCCGGGTCGACCGGCCGCACGGTCAGCGCGTCGATGTCGAGCACCGGGGCCCCGGTGTCGTCGGCGGCGCTGATCGACACGGTGTCGGGTCCCACCCGGTCCAGGACCACGCGGAGCGATCGCGCTCCGGTGGCGTGGAGCCGGACGCCCGACCAGGAGAACGCCAGCCGGGGTTGCTCAGGATCTTCGAAGAAGCCGGAGACCCCGAGCGGGTGCAGCGCCGCGTCGAGCAGGGCGGGATGGATTCCGTAACCGTCGGGGTCCTCGGCGGAGTCCGCGCCGGTCTCCGGAAGCCGGAGATCCGCGTAGAGACGCCCTTCCTGGGCCCAGACGGCTTCCACCGCTCTGAACGCGGGGCCGTAGTCGACGGTCAGGGAGTCGTAGAACCCTTCGAGCCCGATCGGCCGGGCGTCGGCGGGCGGCCAGGAGCCCGGGACCGCGCCCTTGGCCGGTGCCGCGGAAGCCACCAGCACACCGGTGGCGTTCTCGGTCCACGGGTCGTCGGCACTGTCCCGCGAGTACACCCGTACGGTCCGCCCGCTGTCGGTGGCCTCGCCTGCGGTGACCTGGAGGTCGACGCCACCGCCGTCGGGAATGACGACCGGTGCGGAGATCGTGAGTTCGTCCACGGCCGGGAGCTGAAGACGTTCCCCGACATGGAGGAGGACGTCGAGCAGTGCGGTGCCCGGGAGCAGCGCCGCGTCCCCCAGCCGGTGATCCGCCAGCCACGGCTGACCGGCCTGAGTCAGCCTGCTGGAGAAGACCGCGCCTCCACCACCGGCCGGAGTGACGACCGCGTGGAGCAACGGATGGCCACCAGACTCCAGTCCAGCAGCTGCGAGATCACCTGTGCCGACCGCCGGCTTCAGCCAGTAGTGCTGGTGTTGGAAGGCGTACGTCGGCAACTGGACGCGGGTGCCGTCATGTTCGCCCAGCGCGGGGGTCCAGTCGATGCGTATGCCGCGTACGTGGAGTTCGGCGGCGGACTTCAGGACGCGGTCGAGGCCGCCGTCGTCGCGGCGCAGGGTTCCGGTGACCACGGAGGGGGCTTCGCTGTGCCCGTCGAGGATCTCCTGGACGCTGTGTGCGAGTACCGGATGCGAACTGACCTCGACGAACGCCCGGAAACCCTCAGCGACCAGCGCTTCGACCGCCCCGGCGAAACCGACCGTGCCGCGCAGGTTCCGGAACCAGTAACCACCATCCAGCTCCGGACCATCCAGCCATCGCCCCTCGACGGACGAGAAGAACGGAACCGTTGCACCGACCGGACTCAGACCGTCGAGCAACGAATCCAACTCGCTCTGTATCAACTCGACATGAGACGTGTGCGAGGCGTAGTCAACCGGTATCCGGCGCACCCGCACACCCTCGGACTCCAGCTCCCCGAACAGGCGCTCCAGCGCCTCCACATCACCTGCCACCACCACCGAGGACGGGCTGTTGACGGCAGCCAACTCAACACCATCACCCAGACGTTCGGCCACTTCAGCAACCGGTAGTGCGACCGAGACCATGCCACCACGCCCCGCCAGGCCCTCCGCGATCGCGCGACTGCGCAGCACCACGACCCGCGCCGCGTCCTCCAGCGACAACGCACCCGCGACATGAGCCGCCGCGATCTCCCCCTGCGAATGCCCCAGCACCGCATCCGGACGCACCCCGAACGACTCCCACACCCGGGCCAGGGACACCATCACCGCGAACGAAACCGGCTGCACCACATCCACCCGGCCCAACGACACCGCACCCTCAACACCCCGCACCACATCCAGGGCCGACCAACCACTCACCGACTCCAGCACACCACTGACCAGCGAAAACGCATCCGCAAACGCCGGGGACGACTCCAGCAGCGCCGCACCCATCCCCACCCACTGCGAACCCTGGCCAGGGAACACGAACACCGTCCGCCCAGAGACATCGGCCTGGCCCGTCACCACCGAGCCGAGCTCCTCCCCACGCGCCAGCGCAGACAGGCCGTCCAGCTCATCCGCCAGGACCACCGCACGGTGTTCCAGCTCTGCCCGCGCCACGAGCGCCCGTCCGATCGCAGCGGGCGTCGCGTCGGTCTGTCGCGCGAAGGCCTCAAGTCGCTGAGCCTGGGCGTGCAGGGCCTGCGCCGTGCGTGCCGACACGATCCACGGCACGACAGCCGGCGTGTCGCCGGGTTCCCCGAGTGGCTCGTCGTCGGGACGTACCGGTGCCTGCTCAAGAATGATGTGGGCGTTCGTGCCGCTCACGCCGAACGACGACACACCAGCCCGCCGGGGGCGGTCCACCTCGGGCCACTGCCGGGCTTCCCTCAGCAACTCGACGGAGCCCGCGTCCCAGTCGATCTTCGAGGACGGCTCATCCACATGCAACGTCCGAGGAAGCACACCCTCCCGGATCGCCTGAACCATCTTGATGATCCCCGCAGCACCAGCAGCAGCCTGCGTATGCCCGATGTTCGACTTCAACGACCCCAACCACAACGGACGACCAGGCAACCG
>NZ_JBSFDD010000067.1:0-4931 GCF_053593715.1 Streptomyces sp. NPDC002125
GCTGTCGTCACGGTCGCCGCGTGCGACACGGGGGACAGGGACGCCCTGGCCGCGCTGATCGCCGGCATCGACACGGACCACCCCCTCACCGGCGTCGTCCACCTCGCCGCACTCCTCGACGACGGACTCACCGAGTCCTTCACCCCCGAACGCATCGACGCCGTGCTGCGACCCAAGGCCGACGGCGCCTGGTACCTCCACGAGCTGACCCGGGACCTGCCGCTCCGCCAGTTCGTGCTGTTCTCCTCGACCGCCGCGTTCCTCGACGCCGCTGGACAGGGCAACTACGCGGCGGCCAACGTCTTCCTGGACGCCCTCGCCCTCCACCGGAGCGCCGCCGGACTGCCCGCCACCTCGCTCAACTGGGGCCTGTGGACCGGCGACCGCGGCATGGGCGCCGGCCTCGACCACGCCTCCGTACAGCGCATCGCCGACCTCGGCCTCACCCCCCTGAGCACCGAGGAGAACCTCGCGCTGCTCGACACCGCGGTGAGCGACACCAACGCCGTCTCCGTGGTGCCCGTACGCATCGACACGAGGGCCCTCCAGCGCAGGGGGGACTCCCTCCCCGCCGTACTCCGCGGCCTGGTCCGCACCCCCGCCCGCCGCACCTCGGCCGACAGCGGGCCGGGAGCCGTCCCCGTCGAGCAGACCCTCGCCCAGCACCTGGCGACGCTTCCCGCCCCCGACCGCGCCGACGCCGTACTCGGCCTCGTCCGCACCCACGTCGCGGGCGTACTCCGCCATGACGACGCCGAAGCGATCAGCCCGCAGCGCGCGTTCAGCGACATCGGCTTCGACTCCCTCGGTGCCGTCGAACTCCGTAACCGCCTCAACTCCGCCACGGGCCTGCGCCTGCCTGCCACGCTCATCTTCGACTACCCCACACCGCGCGGTCTCGCCGAACACATCGGCAGCAAGCTGCTCGCCGTCGAGACCGCCGCACCCAAGGCCCCGGTCGCGCCCCGCACCCCCGCGGACGAGCCCATCGCCATCGTCAGCATGGCCTGCCGCTTCCCCGGCGGAGTCACCTCACCGGAAGACCTCTGGAACCTCGTCTCCGAAGGCCGCGACGGCGTCTCCTTCTTCCCCTCCGACCGCGGCTGGGACACCGAAGGCCTCTACGACCCCGAGCCCGGCACATCCGGAAAGTCCTCCACCCGCGAGGGCGGTTTCCTCTACGACGCCGCGGACTTCGACCCCGAGTTCTTCGGCATCAGCCCTCGTGAGGCCCAGGCCATGGACCCCCAGCAGCGGCTGCTGCTGGAGACGGCCTGGGAGGCCTTCGAGCGCGCGGGCATCGACCCGCACAGCCGCCGGGGCTCGGACACCGGCGTCTTCGCCGGCGTGATGTACCACGACTGGAGCACCCGCCTCACCGACGTCCCCGAGGACGTCGCCGGATACCTCGGCAACGGCGGCCTCGCGAGTGTCGTGTCCGGCCGTGTCGCCTACGCCCTGGGCCTCGAAGGCCCGGCCGTCACCGTGGACACCGCCTGCTCCTCCTCCCTCGTCGCCCTGCACTGGGCGCTCCAGGGACTGCGCCGCGGCGAGTGCTCCCTCGCGCTGGCCGGCGGCGTCACCGTGATGTCGACCCCCGACACCTTCATCGACATGAACCGGCAGCGCGGGCTGGCATCCGACGGCCGCTGCAAGTCCTTCTCCGCCGCGGCGGACGGCACCGGCTGGGGCGAAGGCGCGGGCCTCCTGCTCCTGGAGAGGCTCTCGGACGCCCGGCGCAACGGGCACCCGGTGCTGGCGGTCGTGCGCGGTTCGGCCGTCAACCAGGACGGTGCGAGCAACGGACTCACGGCCCCCAACGGCCCCTCCCAGCAGCGCGTCATCCAGCGGGCCCTGCACGACGCCCGGCTCACCCCGTCCGAGATCGACGCCGTGGACGGTCACGGCACCGGCACCACGCTCGGCGACCCGATCGAGGCCCAGTCGCTCCTGGCCGTCTACGGGCAGGAGCGCCCGGATGACGCCGAGCCGCTGTGGCTGGGCTCCGTCAAGTCCAACGTGGGCCACACCCAGGCCGCCGCGGGTGTTGCCGGAATCATCAAGATGGTCATGGCCATGCGCCACGGCCAGCTGCCCAAGACCCTCCACGTCGACCGGCCGTCCGACGAAGTGGACTGGTCGGAAGGCGCCGTGGAGCTGCTGACCGAGTCGCGCGCCTGGCCCGCGACAGGCCGTCTCCGACGGGCCGCCGTCTCCTCCTTCGGTATCAGCGGCACCAATGCCCACGTGATCGTCGAACAGGCGCCGCTGAGCGCAGCTCCGGCCGCCGCCGCGAAGACCGCCTCTGCTCCGTCCGTCCTGCCCTGGACCCTCTCGGGAACGACCCCGCAGGCGCTCAGCGCCCAGGCGGAAGGCCTGCTGCGGCGCCTGGACGCGCTCCGGGACGACGAACTCGCCGCCGCCGGCCGCACCCTCGCCACCGGCCGCGCAGCCCTGGACCACCGAGCCGTGGTCGTCGGCGGCACCAAGGACGAGCTGGCCGAGGGGCTTCGGGTGCTCGCGGCGGGTGGCACGAGTGGTGTTGCCGTGGGTGCTGTGCGTACGGGCAAGTCTGCTTTCTTGTTCACGGGTCAGGGTGCGCAGCGGGTGGGGATGGGGCGTGAACTTCACGCGTCCTTCCCGGTGTTCGCTGAGGCTTTTGATGCGGTGGTCGCGGAGCTGGATGGTCATCTGTCTACGCCGCTGCGGGATGTGGTGTGGGGTGAGGACGCGGAGGTTCTGGGTCGGACGGAGTTCACTCAGCCGGCGTTGTTCGCGTTCGAGACTGCGTTGTTCCGGTTGCTGGAGTCGTGGGGTGTGCGGCCTGACTTCCTGGCGGGTCATTCGGTGGGTGAGCTGACGGCCGCGCATGTGTCGGGTGTGCTGTCGCTGGCTGATGCGGCGCGGCTGGTTGCGGCCAGGGCGCGGTTGATGCAGGCCCTGCCGGCTGGTGGTGCGATGGTTGCCATCCGTGCTTCCGAGGACGAGGTTCTTCCGTATCTGACGTCGGATGCGGTGAGTGTCGCTGCGGTGAACGGTCCGGAAGCGGTGGTGATCTCCGGTGCCGAGGCGGATGTGCTGGAGGTTGCGGCCCGGTTCGAGGGCGAGGGTCGTAAGACGAGTCGTCTGCGGGTCTCGCATGCGTTCCACTCGCCGCTGATGGAACCGATGCTGGCCGAGTTCCGCACCGTCGCGGAGAGTGTGTCGTTCGGTGAGGCTCGTATTCCGGTGGTCTCCAACGTCACTGGTGAGGTGGCCTCCTCGGAGGATCTGGGTTCGGCTGAGTACTGGGTGCGTCATGTCCGCGAGGCTGTGCGGTTCGCGGACGGAGTGCGTGCCCTGTCGGCTGCCGGGGTCTCGGTGTTCCTGGAGGTCGGCCCGGACGCGGTCCTCACCGCCATGGCCCAGAACGCCCTGGCCGATACCGAAGGCGATGCCGCGGTCTTCACCTCGCTCGTGCGCCGTGAACGCTCCGAGGCCCGTGAGCTGCTGCTCGGCCTCGGCCGGGCCACCGCCCACGGCGCCGGACTCGACTGGGACGCTCTGTTCGCCGCTTACGGTCCGGCTTCGGGGGTCGTCGACCTTCCCACATACGCCTTCCAGCGCAAGCGCTACTGGCTGAACGCCACCGTCAGCACGGCTGCGGGCGTCGGGGGCGCCGGACTGGAGCCGGTCAACCACCCGCTGCTCAGTGCCGCGGTGGTCGTGCCCGACTCCGACGGTGTGATCCTCACCGGCCGGATCGCCGCCGGCACGCACGCGTGGCTGGCCGATCACGAGGTGCTCGGAAGCCTCCTGCTGCCCGGCACGGGCTTCGTCGAACTGGCCGTGCGCGCCGGGGACGAGATCGGCTACGGCCGTGTCGACGAGCTCACCCTCCAGGCCCCGCTGATCATTCCGCGACGCGGCGCCACGGACCTGCGCGTCACCGTCGGCGCGACGGGCAGTGCCGCCGGCGCGGACACGGACGACGTCGCGGGCACCCGTACCGTCACCGTCCACTCCCGTCCGGAGGGGGCGGCGCCACACGAGTGGACCTTGCACGCCACCGGGGTGCTCACTGCCTCGCCGGCTGTCCCGGACTTCGATCTGGTGCAGTGGCCGCCGCCCGGCGCCGAGCCGATCCCCGTGGAGGGCGCCTACGAACGCCTCGTCGGACGCGGCTACGGCTACGGTCCGGTCTTCCAGGGGCTGAAAGCCGCCTGGCGCAACGGCGAGGACGTCTACGCCGAGGTCGCGCTGCCCGAGGACGCGGGTACCGAGGCCGGCCGCTTCGGCCTGCATCCCGCGCTGCTGGACGCCGCGATGCACGCCGACCTGCTGGACGAGCAGGGCGCGGCGGACGGCGACACCCTGCTGCCGTTCTCCTGGAACGGCGTCACGCTGCACGCCTCCGGCGCCACCGAACTGCGCGTCCATCTGAGCCGGCTGCGCGGCGACGAACTCTCCGCGCTCCGGGTGGCCGACGCCTCCGGACGCCCTGTGGTGACCGTCGAGTCGCTCGTGTCGCTGCCGGTCTCCGCCGCCCAGCTGGACGGCTCCGGCGGCCGATCCGACGCGCTCCGTCGCATCGACTGGAGGCCGCTGCCTCTCGCAGTGCCGCAGGGCGCGCCGACCACGGGAATCGTGACGGCATCCCTGGGTGCCACTCCGCTCGCGGCGGCCGGAACGGTCACCGAGTACGCGGACCTGGCGGCGCTCCAGGCCGCTCTGGACGGCGGCGCCATGGCACCGGAGCAGGTGCTCTGCCCGGTGCCCGACCTCACCGGCGAGCACACGCTGCCGGACGCGGTGCGTGCCACGGCCCACTGGCTGCTCACCACGGTCCAGCAATGGCTCACCGATGAGCGGTTCGCCGGTTCGCGGCTGGTGCTGCTCACCGAGGGTGCCGTCGCCACTTCGGATGTCGATGCCCCGCCCGCTCTCGAGAC
>NZ_JBSFDD010000068.1:0-4826 GCF_053593715.1 Streptomyces sp. NPDC002125
GACCCCAACCACAACGGCCGGCCGGCCGGACGATCCTGACCATAAGTGGCCAGAAGCGCCTGCGCCTCAATCGGATCACCCAACGTCGTCCCCGTGCCGTGCGCCTCCACCGCGTCCACATCCGCCGCGGACACCCCCGCATTCGCCAACGCCGCACGGATCACCCGCTGCTGCGACGGACCGTTCGGCGCCGTCAGACCATTACTCGCACCGTCCTGATTCACCGCCGAACCACGCACCACCGCCAGCACCGGATGACCGTTACGCCGGGCGTCCGACAACCGCTCCAGCAACAACATCCCCGCACCCTCACCCCAACCCGTACCGTCCGCTCCGTCCGAGAAGGACTTGCAGCGGCCATCCGGCGCGAGTCCGCGCTGGCGGCTGAACTCCACGAAGACCATGGAGGTGGCAAGGACGTTCACGCCACCCGCGAGGGCGAGCGTGCACTCACCGTTCCGCAGGGACTGCACCGCCAGGTGCAGTGCCACCAATGACGACGAACACGCCGTGTCCACCGTCACCGCCGGGCCCTCAAGACCAAGCGTGTACGCCACACGTCCCGAGATCGCCGAGGTGGTGCTGCCGGTCAGGTAGTAGCCCTCGCTGCCTTCGCCGGACTGCTCCATGCCGAAGGCATAGCCCTGCGCCGCCGCGCCGGCGAACACACCCGCCCGGGATCCGCGTACGGATGCGGGGTCGATTCCCGCGCGTTCGAGCGCCTCCCACGACGTCTCCAGCAGCAGCCGCTGCTGCGGGTCCATCGCGAGAGCCTCACGCGGTGAGATCCCGAAGAAGGCCGCGTCGAAGTCGGCGGCGGTGTGGAGGAAGCCTCCGCTGCGGACGTACGACTTCCCCGGGCGGTCAGGATCGGCGTCGTACAGCGCGTCCAGGTCCCAGCCCCGGTCGGCCGGGAAGTCGGTGATGCCGTCGCCGCCTGCGGCCAGCAGGTCCCACAGCGCCTCCGGGGACCCGGCGTCACCCGGGTAGCGGCAGCTCATGCTGACGATGGCGATCGGGTCGTCCGCCTGCGGGGCTGCGACCGGTGGCGGGACGGCGGTGTCGCCGTCCTCGGTTCGGGCGCCGAGCAGTTCGTCGCACAGCTGTCGCGCAAGCGCACCCGGCGTGGGGTGGTCGAAGACGAGCGTGGCGGGCAGCCTCAGCCCGGTCGCCGCGTTCAACCGGTTGCGGAGTTCGACCGAGGTCAGGGAGTCGAAGCCGAGCTCCTTGAAGGCCTTGCTCTCGTCGACCGCCGCCGCTGAACCGTATCCGAGGACGACGGCCACGTGTCCGCGTACGAACTCCGTCATCTGTGCCAGCTGTTCGGCCTCGGGTCGGCCGGCTAGCTGCCGGGCCAGACCGGTGGGCGCGGCCGTGGTGCCGGTGGCCGTGGCCCGGGCACGCTGTACGGGGCCCCGGACGAGGCCGCGCAGCAGGGCGGGAACGGGCGCGCCGGAGACCCGCAGCGCGGCGGAGTCAAGTCCTACCGGCAGCAGGAGCGGTTCATCGGCCGCGAGGGCGGCGTCGAACAGCGCCAGGCCCTCGTCGGAGGACAGTGCGATGAGTCCGGAGCGTGCGATGCGGGTGCGGTCCGCCTCGCCGAGTTCGCCCGTCATCGCACTGGTCTGCTGCCACAGGCCCCATGCGAGCGATGTCGCCGGCAGGCCCTCGGTGCGGCGGACCGCCGCGAGCGCGTCGAGGAAGACGTTCGCCGCCGCGTAGTTGCCCTGTCCGGCGTTGCCGAGGGCGCCGGAGACGGAGGAGAAGAGGACGAAGGCCGACAGGTCCAGGTCACGCGTCAGCTCATGGAGGTTCCATGCGGCATCGACCTTCGGGCGCAGTACTCCGTCGATGCGCTCGGGGGTGAGCGCGGGGACCATTCCGTCGTCGAGTACGCCGGCCGTGTGGACGACCGTGGTCAGGGGGTGTCCGGCCGGGATGCCGTCGAGCAGCTCCTGCAAGGCCGATCGGTCGGCGACGTCGCAGGCCGCCACGCGGGCGTGGGCGCCGAGACCGGCCAGTTCGGCGACCAGTTCCGAGGCCCCGTCGGCTGCCGGGCCGCGGCGGCTGACGAGCAGCAGTTCCCGTACGCCGTGCCGCTCCACGAGGTGGCGGGCGACGAGCCGACCGAGTGTCCCGGTCGCTCCGGTCACCAGGGCGGTTCCGCTGCCCGTGCCCGACGGCGGGGCTGGGACGGTCAGCACGACCTTGCCGATGTGGCGGGCCTGGCTCAGGTGGCGGAACGCGTCGGGGGCTCGTCGTATGTCCCACGTGGCGACGGGCAGGGGGGTGAGCGCGCCCTGCTCGAAGAGGTCGAGGAGCTCCAGCAGCATTTCCTGGGTACGGTCCGGGCCTGCCTCGCCCAGGTCGAACGCCTGGTAGGTGACGCCTGGGTGTGCCGCGGAGACTACGGCGGGGTCACGCTTGTCGGTCTTGCCCATCTCCAGGAAACGCCCGCCGCGCGGCAGCAGTCGCAGCGACGCGTCCACGAACTCGCCCGCGAGCGCGTCCAGCACCACATCCATGCCCCGGGCGCCGGTTGCGGTGCGGAACCGGTCCTCGAAGTCGAGGTTGCGGGAGGAGGCGATGTGCGCATCGTCAAGGCCGGAGGTGCGCAGGGCGTGCCACTTGCCCTCGCTGGCCGTGCCGTAGACCTCGGCGCCCCAGTGCCGAGCGAGCTGTACGGCGGCCATGCCGACGCCTCCGGCGGCGTTGTGCACGAGCACGGACTCGCCCGACCGCAGGGCAGCGAGGTCGCGCAGGCCGTAGTACGCCGTCAGGAAGACGACCGGCACGGACGCCGCCTGTACGAACGACCACCCAGCGGGCATCGGGACCAGCATCCGCCGGTCGGTGACGGCGAAGGGGCCGAAGGAGCCGGAGAAGACGCCCATGACCTGGTCGCCGGGCGCCAGATCGGTCACGCCGTCGCCGACTTCGGTGACGACGCCCGCGGCCTCGTTGCCCATCACCTCCTGGTCCGGTACGACGCCCAGAGCCAGCACCACATCTCGGAAGTTCATCCCGGCCGCGCGGATGCGAACCCGCACCTCACCGGCGTCGAGCGGCTGCTCGGCTGCCGGGCTCTCCAGCAGTTGCAGGTTGGAGAAGGAGCCCTTCTCCGGGATTTCGAGACTCCACCCCGACGACCCGGCCGGCGGAGTCAGCACCCCGTCGCCGCGCGTCAGGCGCGCCATGCGTGGGACCCGCACCTCGCCCGCGCGTAGCGCCAGCTGCGGTTCCTCGTGGGTCGCCGCCCACGCCAGTGCGGCCGACAGTGCCTCCTGGGACGCGGTGGTGCCATCCGAGTCCATCAGCACGAAAGCGCCGGGGTTCTCGGTCTGTGCCGACCGCAGCAGCCCCCACACCGGGGCCGCCGCCAGGTCGGTCACATCGCCGTCGGAGCCGGCCGCCACCGCACCCCGCGTCAGGAACACAAGCCGGGCACCGGTGAACCGCTCGTCACTGAGCCATGCTTGGGTGAAGAGCAGCGCCCGATGACTCGCCGCATGCGCGGCCGCCGGTGTCTCCGGTCCGTTCGCGTACTCGGGCCCGCTCGCGGACTCCGGTGCGGCGACCACCACGACACCGGGCAGCGGGGCACCGGCTGCCACCGCGTCGCCGAGGGCTTCCAGGTCCGGGTACGTCTCCGCGCCGGGAACGTCCGCGGAGGTGCCGATCCGGGCGATGCCGAGGTCACGGGCCACGTCATGGGCTGCCGTGGTCCTGCTCGGAGCGGAGTCCGTTCCCTGTTCCGACGCAGCCGGCACACCTGTGGTCACCGCTGTCCAGTCGATACGGAACAGAGCGTCGTGCTCCGGCGACGTGTCCGACGCCGCCGACAGCTGTTCCCGGTCGACGGGCATGCAGACCAACGAGTCCACCGTCGCGACCGGCTGCCCCGAACCGTCGGCCACGGTCACCGACACGGTGTCCGCGCCGGCCGGTGCCAGACGCACACGGAGCATCGACGCGCCCGCCGCCCGCAACGACACACCACGCCACTCGAATGGCAGTCGCGGACGCCCGTCGGAGAAGAAGTCCCCCAGCTGCACCCCGTGCAGCGCCGCGTCCAGGAGCGCAGGGTGCACACCGAAGCGATCGGCCGCCTCCTGGTGCTCCGTATCGAGCGCCACCTCGACGAAGACCTCGTCGCCGCGGCGCCATGCCGCCCGCACACCCTGGAACACCGGGCCATAGCCGTAGCCCTCGGCCTCGAATCGCTCGTACATGTCATCGATGGGTACGGGTTCGGCGTCTGCCGGCGGCCACTTCACGAGGTCCGCCGCAGCCGTTTGTGCACCGCCGGTCGCCAGGATGCCCATGGCGTGGCATGTCCACTCTCCGGTAGCCGACGCCGCCTCTTCGCGGGAGTGGACGGTCAGCGTGCGGCGCCCCGCCTCGTCCGGATCGCCCACCATGATCTGGAGCTGTACGACGCGTCCCTCGGTGAGGATGAGTGGAGTCTGGAGGGTGAGCTCTTCGACGGTGTCGCATCCGACCTGGTCACCGGCCCGCACCGCGAGTTCCACAAAGCCGGTCCCCGGGAACAGCACCGTACCCGCGACGGCGTGGTCCGCAAGCCACGGATGTGTGCGCAGCGACAACTGTCCGGTCAGCAGCAGTCCGTCGGCGCCTGCCAGCTCCACAGCGGCACCCAGCAGGGGGTGCTCAGCTGCCCCGAGTCCGAGACCGGCGACGGAGCCGGGACCGGCCAGGTCACCGGAGGGTTCCAGCCAGTAGCGTTGGCGTTGGAAGGCATACGTCGGCAGATCCACCCGCGACGCACCCGCCCCCACGAACGCCGCAGACCAGTCCACATCCAC
>NZ_JBSFDD010000069.1:0-4522 GCF_053593715.1 Streptomyces sp. NPDC002125
CGTCGGCGGCAACGTCCTCCCACCACACGAACGAACCCACACCCGCAGCAGCCGCACCCCCAGCCACCACACCCCACTCAACCGCCAGCAACGAGTCGGCCGTGGAAGCCTCGGTCCGCAGTTGCTTCAGGTCCAGTGGGCGAGTGGTGAAGGATGCTGCTGAGAACACAGGTGAGCCGGCGGTGTCCGTGACATGCATCGCATAGCCGGTGTCGTCCCGTACCAGTCGAACGCGGATCTCCTCCGCGCCCGTGGCGTGCAGGGCCACCGCGCTCCACTCGGCCGGCATCCGTGGTGTGCCGCTGGTCCCGGTCTCGCCCACCAGCAGGGCAGCCTGCATCCCGCCCTCCAGGAGAGCGGGATGCAGCCCCGGCTGGTCCGTCTCCTCCCGGACTTCTTCGGGCAGGGCGACCTCGGCGAAGATCTCCTCACCCCGCGTCCAGACAGCTCTCAGTCCTTGGAGCCCCGGCCCGTATCCGTAGCCCTGCTCCGCCAGCCGGTCGTACGCCCCCTCGACCGGAACCGGCACCGCTCCGGCCGGCGGCCACGCCACCGGATCGGCATCGGGAGCGGCCGACAGCGGTATCAGCGTCCCTTCCGCATGCACTGTCCACGTCGCATCCGGATCGCCCTCCGCACGGGAGTGAACCGCGATGCGGCGACGATCAGTGGGGGCTTCGGCCGCGCCGACCGCCACCTGGAACTGCACGGCAGCGTTCTCTGGTACGACCAACGGTGCCTGAAGCTTCAGCTCCTCCAGCAGCGCGCACCCGACCTCCTCACCCGCGCGCAGTGCCAGGTCGACCCAACTGGTGCCCGGTACCAGCACGCTGCCCAGGATGGCGTGATCGACAAGCCAGGGGTGGGAGTTGAGGGAGAGGCGGCCGGTGAAGACGACTCCGCCGTCCGGCAAGGTCACCGCCGCACCCAGCAGCGGATGCCCAGCCTCGCCGAGACCCAGCGACTCCGGATCGCCCCCGGCGACTGCGGGGAGCGACCAGTAGTGCTCCCGCTGGAAGGCGTACGTGGGCAGGTCGACGCGGCTGGCTCCGGTGGGCGCGTAGAACGCCTCCCAGTCCGGAACATGGCCCACGGTGTGGAGCCGCGCAAGCGCCGCGACCAGCGCCTCAGGCTCGCCCTGATTGCGCCGCAGGCCGGGCACGAACACCGCATCAGCTGCGGAACTCTGGGCCATGGCGGTGAGGACCGCGTCCGGACCGACCTCCAGGAACACCGTGACCCCGGCAGCCGACAGGGCACGCACTCCGTCCGCGAACCGCACAGCCTCGCGGACATGACGCACCCAGTACTCAGCCGAACGCAGATCCTCCGAGCCCGCCAGCTCGCCCGTGAGGTTGGAGACGACCGGGATACGAGCCTCGCCGAACGACACGCTCTCCGCGACGGTGCGGAACTCGGCCAGCATCGGTTCCATCAGCGGCGAGTGGAACGCGTGCGAGACCCGCAGACGGTTCGTCTTACGACCCTCCGCCTCGAACCGGGCTGCGAGCGCAAGGACCTCACCCTCGGCACCGGAGATCACCACCGCTTCCGGACCGTTCACCGCAGCGATGCTCAGCGCATCCGACGTCAGATACGGGAGAACCTCGTCCTCAGAAGCGCGGATGGCGACCATCGCGCCACCCTCCGGGAGCGCCTGCATCAAGCGCGCACGGGCAGCGACCAGCCGCGCCGCATCAGCCAGCGACAGCACACCCGACACATGCGCGGCCGTCAGCTCACCCACCGAATGACCCGCCAGGAAGTCCGGGCGCACACCCCACGACTCCAGCAACCGGAACAACGCAGTCTCGAACGCGAACAACGCCGGCTGAGTGAACTCCGTCCGACCCAGAACACCAGCGTCCTCACCCCACACCACATCCCGCAACGATCCCGACAGCTGACCGTCCAGCTCAGCGACCACCGCATCAAAAGCCTCAGCGAACACCGGGTAGGCGGCGTGGAGTTCACGGCCCATCCCCACCCGCTGCGCACCCTGACCCGTGAACAAGAAAGCAGACTTGCCCCCGCGCACAGCACCCACGGCAACACCACTCGTGCCGCCCGCCGCGAGCACCCGCAGCCCCTCGGCCAGCTGCTCCCGCGTCCTGCCCACCACCGCCGCACGATGCTCGAACCCAGCACGCGAGGTCACCAGCGAGAAGCCGACATCCACCGGACGCAGATCAGACCCAGCCACCCGGTCCAGCAGACGCGCGGCCTGATCACGCAACGCCTCCGGACTCCGGCCCGACACCACCCACGGCACCACCGGACCATCCACCACCGGCTCAACAGCAGCGGCCGGCTCCTCCACCACCTGCTCCAGAACCACATGCGCGTTCGTACCGCTGATCCCGAACGACGACACAGCGGCCCGACGCGGGCCATCCGTCTCCGGCCACTCCCTGGCCTCCGTCAGCAGCTCCACCGCACCCGCAGACCAGTCCACCTGATCCGACGGACGATCCACATGCAACGTCTTCGGCAGCACACCATGCCGCATCGCCTGCACTGCCTTGATCACCTGGCTCACACCCGCGGCGGCCTGGGTGTGGCCCATGTTGGACTTCACCGAACCCAGCCACAGAGGACGCCCCTCCGGCCGGTCCTGACCGTACGTCGCCAGCAACGCCTGCGCCTCGATCGGATCACCGAGTGTCGTACCCGTCCCGTGCGCCTCCACCAGGTCCACATCGGCACCGGTCAGCCCCGCATTGGAGAGGGCCTGGCGAATGACACGTACCTGCGAAGGGCCGTTCGGGGCCGAGAATCCGTTGCTCGCCCCGTCCTGGTTCAGCGCGGAACCCCGCACCACAGCGACCACCGGATGCCCCAGGCGCCGCGCATCAGAAAGCCGCTCCACCAGGAGCATTCCCGCACCTTCACCCCACGCCGTGCCATCCGCACCCGCAGAGAACGACTTCGCACGCCCATCCGAAGCCAACCCTCGCTGCTCACTGAAGTAGACGAACATCTGGGGCGTGGTCATCACGGTGACACCACCGGCGAGCGCCAGGTCGCAGTCGCCGGAACGCAGGGACTGGATCGCCGAGTGCAGCGCCACCAGGGAAGAAGAGCAGGCGGTGTCGACGGTCACGGCCGGGCCCTCCAGGCCCAGCGTGTAGGCGATCCGGCCGGAGACAAGGCTGCCACCTGCGCTCACGCCGGCGTAGTCGTGGTACATCAATCCGGCGAAGACGCCGGTGCGCGAACCCTTCAGCGTGCCCGGATCGATTCCGGCACGCTCGATGGCCTCCCACGACACCTCCAGCAGCAGCCGCTGCTGGGGGTCCATCTCGTACGCCTCGCGGGGACTGATCCCGAAGAACCCGGGGTCGAACTCTCCAGCCTCGTGCAGGAATCCGCCGTCCTTGGTGTATGTCTTTCCGAGCTTCCCGGGCTCCGGGTCGTAAAGCCGTCCGGTGTCCCAGCCACGGTTGTCGGGGAACGCCGACACCACATCACGGCCCTCGGCCACCACATCCCACAGGTCCTCGGGCGACTCCACACCGCCCGGATAGCGGCAGGCCATCGCGACGATCACGATCGGATCGTCATCCAGAACCGTCGGACGCAGGACCGTGGAACCCGTCGCTTCTGAGGCGTCGCTCCCCGTGAGCTGGGTGTCGACGAACGCAGCCACCGATCGTGCGCTGGGGTAGTCGAAGACCAGGGTCGCCGGCAGCCGCAGGCCTGTGGCAGCGTTGACGCGGTTGCGGAGTTCGATGGCGGTGAGCGAGTCGAAGCCCAGGTCCTTGAAAGCACGGTCCGCTTCGACGGCGTCGACCGTGGCATGCCCGAGTACGCCGGCGACCTCTTCCCGCACCACGTCCAGCAGCAGCCGTGCCCGCTCCTCACGAGGCAGACCCGTAAGCCTCGCGGCCAGACCGGACGGCAGGCCCCGGTCGCCGGCTGCACGCCGTACCGGCAGACGTACCAGCCCGCGCAGGAGCGGAGGAAGCCCGTCTCCCCGTCGACGCAACACGGCCTGGTCCAGGGGCAACGGCACCACGAGCGGGCCATCCGCGGTCAGGCCGGCGTCGAAGAGTTCCAGCCCCTGCTCCACGCTGAGTGCGGGGAAGCCCTGGCGGGCCATGTGCTCGGCGGCCTCATCGGCCTGGTCGTTCATCCCGGTGTCCACGTGCCAGAGACCGAACGCCATGGACACCGCTGCGAGGCCCTGTGCCCGGCGAGTGGCCGCCAGCCCGTCCAGGAAGGAGTTCGCCGCAGCGTAGTTCGCCTGCCCCGCAGCCAGCACCAGACCGCCGGCGGAGGAGAACAGCACGAACGCCGACAGGTCCATCCCCGCCGTCAACTCATGCAAATACCACGCCGCATCCGCCTTCGGCGCGAACACCCCGTCCAACCGCTCCGGAGTCATCGCACCGATCACACCGTCATCCAGCACGCCCGCAACATGGACCACACCCGACAGGGCAACACCGTCCAAAACCCCGGCCAGCGCATCACGGTCCGCGACATCACAGCCCGCCACCGACACCGACGCCCCAGCCGC
>NZ_JBSFDD010000070.1:0-4392 GCF_053593715.1 Streptomyces sp. NPDC002125
CGTCGTCTTTCCACCTGGGCGGTCCAGCGCGCCCTGGGCGCTGGCGAGGGGCCTGGGGGCGAGAAGCCCCCAGCACCCGGCCGAAGGACGGGTGCCGTACGACGAACAGCTTCAGGGGCCCCTCCGGGCGGAGCGTCCTCGAGGTCGCCGCCGCCCCGGCCCCGTCTCGGAGTTCCCCGTCGCGGCGGCGGCGACCACGAGGAAAGCGCCCCCTTGCTCGTCCTGGCCTGGCCGTGAGGTACGAGCGCCGGTCAGCACCCTGGTTCCCGCTGCCGTGTCACCGGGGCCGGCCACGGGCACCCGGGGGTGCGCGAGGGGGCGGCGCGGGAGCGCCCCTCGCATCCGGCCGGAGGCCGGATGCCGCTCCACGGCGGGCGCACTCGGCGCGTGCTCTCGGGCAGGCCGGCGCGCACGACGGTGGCGCCGATGGCCTCCGCGGCCGCCTCGCCCTGGTCGGCCCGTCGGCGCAGTTGGCGCGCCGTACGCGGACATTTCTCCGGCCCGGAACGGTGGTCGTTCCGGGCCGGGGTAGTCCGTCAGGTGATGGTGAACAGCTCGTCTTGGACGGGCTGTTCGGCTGGCTCAGCGGCGGGGGTGGCGTGTTGTTGATGGGCGATGTGCTTGGCCAGGGTCCAGTCGACCCATCGCCATTCGGGGAGCAGCGGGCGGGGTCGGGGCCCGCTCGCCTGCCGGAGGGTGGTGAGTCCTGCGGCGTGGGCGGCCTGACGTCCGGCGTCGGTGACGATCAGCTTCTCGGGTCGGACGCGGTGGACGGTGGTGTCGTCCACCCAGACCTCGCAGTGCGGCGTGCCGAGTGCGGTGAGCATGGCGAGACGGTGAATGTCGCCCCATCCGGGGTGGAGTCCGCCGGGGATGACCCATAGCCAGGTGCCGGGCTGGATGTCGCCCGGCCCCATGGGGATGTGGTCGTACGGCGGGCGCTGGCGTTGGCGTCGGCGGGGTTTCTCCCGGTAGTAGTGGCTGGGCGGGTAGTGGGGGTTCGCCATGTGCTGCTGGTGGAGTTCCTCGGCCAGCGCGTTCAGGGCGTCTTTGCGGGTGTAGCAGTCTGGGCCGACGTGCCAGCGTCGGGGCCCGTTCCGCTCCCACTGGGTCGTCGCGCCGCACGGCTTCCACTGGGTCGTCGCGCTGCGCGTACTGCACTGTCCGGCCCGGAGGTACGGCTGGGCGGTGGGGCACGGCCACGGCGTGGTGCATTTCCGGCAGGTCCAGACGGGGCCGGCTGAGTCGGGCAGGTGCGCGCCCGGCAGGTAGAAGGGGCGCATCAGCAGGCTGTCGTGCGGCGTGGCGGGCGTTTCTTCGTGCGCCAGGGGGTGGGGCTGGGGCATCGGGCAGGGCTCTCCTGGGGGTTCCGGGGCCGGGACGGCGGCGGTGCGGCCGTCCCGGCCGGGCTCGGGTTCTACGGCGCGGGCGGGGTGGCGGCCTCCGCCGCGTCCAGGGCCTGCTCGCTCAGCTCGAAGGCGGTGGCCAGGGTCTGCTGGTCCATGGCTTCGGCCTCGTCCTCGGGGGCGGTCTTGCGGGCGCGGTCGAGCGCGCGGACGGCCTGTGTGGCGATGTGGTAGCCGGTCTCAGCCTGTCCCTGGGCGTACACGGCGAACAGCAGTAGCTCCACCTCCACCGTGTTCACGTGCCTGAGCACCGGCCCGTTGGCGCGTCGGGCGTTGTGGAGTGCCTGGCGGCCGCTGTCGACGCTGAACAGGGTGATGCAGGACAGGGGGGCGGCGAGCTGCGGCGGGATCACGGGGGGCAGGGCTTCCAGCGCATCGGCGGCGGCGCGGAGGTTGGTGATCTCGGCGGCCCGGATCGGTGCGGGGTGGGCAAGGTGGCGGGCCGCTGCCGCGTAGCGGTCGGCCAGGGCGGCCCACGCAGCCGCCCAGCCCGGCTGCGTCCGTTCGGCGGCCAGAGCGGCCTCGTCGGCCGCGATGCGGGCGCGGTGGTGGCACAGGGCGGACTGGCCCTTGAGCCAGACACGATCGGGAGCTCCGCACCGGTCGAGCTCGGCGTGATCGGCGGCCGCCCGGTAGGTCTGCGTGGTCTGCTGGGCGCGGAGCAGGGGGCGGCCGATGGTCTCGGTGAACATCCGACCGTCGTGCCGGGCGACCAGGAGGTCACGGCGGGAGCGGGCGGTGTCGGCGTTGCCGTCAGGGGCTGGCAGGTCGCTGGGGAGCGTCATGGTCGTGCTTCTCCTTGCGTCGGGTTTCGAGCGGGCCGGGGCGGCGGTGCCAACCGCCGCCCCGGGTGGGGAAGGTGCTGTCAGCTGCGGTCGCAGGCGACCACGACCAGGCCGGGCCACGTCGCGCGGGTCTCGATGTCGGTGAACTCGCGCTCTTCGACGGTGAGCGACCGGTGGACGGCGAAGTCGTCGCCGCAGACGTCGCAGGTGAACCGGCCGAAGTGGGGGGATTCGGCGCTGCGCTTGTCGATCTCGGGTTCTTCGATGGTGCGGGTCGTCGCCGGGCCGGCCTCGGTGCCTGCGGAGGTGGTGGTCACGGTGGGGCTCTCCTTGTGCGGGATGGGGTTTCGAGGCGGCCGGGGCGGCGGTGCCATCCGTCTCCCCAGCCGGGGTGGGGTTACTGGAACGAGTGGGCGAGGGCGACGCGCAGTTCGTCGATGTCCTTGCAGACCGCGACCATCGGTGCGAAGAGCGAATCTCCGAACGCGGCGATGTGCAGCGCCTGCCCGGTGCGGCCGCTCTCGCTGGCCTTGACGTAGCCGTGCCAGTAGGCCGCCAGCACGCTGTCGCTGAGTCCGTCCAGCTCCTCCAGCGGGGTCTTGTCCTCGTCGGCGGCGGTGGTCATGAGGTGGTCGCGCAGGCCGGTCAGTGCGGCCTCGGAGAGTTCCAGGGTGGAAGCCATCGGGTGCCTCTTCCGTACGGGTTTCGAGTGGTGGTGCCGGTCGGGGCGCCACCCCCTCCCAACAAGAAGAACAATACCAGTTTTCACCGGTACTGGAAACACCGTGGGTCCCGTTTCTGATCCTTCTTTTCGTCCCCCGGCCCGGACCCGCTACCCTGGGGTTCTCTCGTTCCGCGTGGAAGTAGCGCCCCCTTCTGGGGATGTCGCCACCACGCGCGGTACGGGTTTCGAGAAGACCGGCGACCGCGCCAGCCTGCCGCACTTGTGTGGGGGGTCCTGCCTTATGGCAGGGCGGTCGCCGGTCTGCGTTCCGGCTACGCCGTGGCGGCGGCCACGTAGGCGCTGATGACCCGTACGAGGTTCGCGGTGTCGGCCGCACAGTCGGTGTCGGTCGACCGGTAGACCTCGGGGGCGTCCTCCTCGGTGTCCGCGCCGTGGGAGTGGTAGAACGCGGCCCAACCGGTGTGCTCGGCGGGGGGATAGTCGAGCTGGGCGTCAGCGTCACTGATCCAGAGCTGGGCCGGGCCGGTGACCTGGACCGTCAGGACGAAACAGCCGCTGCCCAGCCACGCCTCGCCGCCGATGGTGTGCCCTTCCGCCTGGAGCGCCTTGCTCAGCAAGGCGCGGGCCGTGGTCTCTTGAGCGTCCGTCATGGGTGATCTCCTCGTTCTCGGGGTGGTGGGTTTCGAGCGGGGCCGGGGCGGCGGTGCCATCCGCCGCCCCGGCCGGGGCGGGTCAGAACTCGTTGTCGATCCAGACCAGCCCGTACGGGGTGTTGCGCCAACCGGAGAGGCCGCCGTGCTCGATCGCCTCCAGGGCTTCCGGAAGGTCGCGGTGCGCGCTGGGGTCGTAGCGCCCGGCGCGCACCGCCTGCCGGACCGTGTCGAGCCGGTCGACGCCGACCGCGATGGCGCGGCCGGCGCGGTAGTCGTCGTGGGCCGCGCGCAGTTCCGCGCGCCAGTCGGCGCGCTCCTCGGCGTCTGCCGGGGGCGGTCCCGCGTCCTGGCGGGCCAGGTAGGCCAGTGCTCGGGCTTCGTGGACGGGAGCCCTCACGCGGCGGCCAGGCTGCGGGCGGCGGCGCACTGGACGACCGCGACCACCAGGGCGGCGGTGTCCTGGGTGAAGCCGCCTGCTCCCTCGGACCGGTAGACCTCGGTCTCTCCCTCGTCGCTGAGGTCGGCGTGCGGCCGGTAGAACGCGACCCATCCGGGGTGCGCGTCAACGGGGCTGTCGGTGTGGCCGGTGCGGTCCGCGATCCAGATTTCGGGTCCGCCCGCGATGTCGACGGTGACCATGTCGGTGCCGGTGTGGACATCGGTGGCGTTCCGGGCTGTCAGCCCGTGGGCTTCGAGCGTGCGGATCAGCCGGTCCCCGGCCGCGTCGGCGTGGGGGTCGATACGAACGTCTGTCATGGTGCGCTCTCCTCGTGCGTGATGGGGTTTCGAGGGCCGGGGCGGCTCGCCCTCGGAGAGGATCCAGACGACCGGGCCAACCGTGTTCGGTGCGGTGATGTCCGGCA
>NZ_JBSFDD010000071.1:0-3942 GCF_053593715.1 Streptomyces sp. NPDC002125
TTATATTTTTTTTGTTTTCGGGGCTTTTTTTTTTTTTTTTGTTGGGGGTGGGGGGGGGGGGGGGGGCGCCCCCCCCCCCCCCCCCGGCCGGGGGCAGGCCCGTCAAGGAACGGGCCTGCCCGGTACCGCTGTTACTCCTGCTCGCCGTCCTCCTGGCCTTCCTCGGCGGGCTCGTCCTCGTGCCTCTCCGCCTCGTCCGGCCCCGCGTCCGTCTCGCCCTCGGCCTCCGGGTCTTCGTGCCCCTCCGTTCCGGCCGGTTCCTCGGACTCCTCGTCCGTGTCGTCGTACTGGTAGTCCTCTTCGGCGTCGTGGCCGGGCTCCTCGTCCTCGTCGGGGGCGGGGTTCTCGGCCTTCTGCGCGGCCCTGGCCGCTTCGCGCTCCTCGCACTGCCGCTCCTGCTCGGCCCTGCGCTCGGCCTCGGCCTCGGCCTCCTGCTCGGCGGTGGCCACCGTCTCCGCCTCGACCTCCGTCACGCCGTACCCGTGGTGCTCCAGGAAGCTGATCCACTCGGCGGTCGCGGGCCTGATCCGGCCTCGCACCGAGGGGCCGTGGTGGTAGTGGGGCTCCCCGCGCCATGCGTCGTCCTTCATGTGCTCGGCCTCGAAGTAGCCCGCCACGTGCGCGAACAGCGTCCACCAATACCGCTTGCTCGCGGTCTTCTTGATCAGCGAGCTGATCACGTCCTTCGGGTGCCGGGTGAGCCGCTCGTCCCCCAGGAATTGGGCCAGCATCGCCCCGTGCTCCTGGCTCCCGACGTAGTGCACGTAATGTCCATCGCTCACGAGCAGCGTCCGCATGATCAGGTCCTTGACGTCGGCCGGGGCCTCGCCCTTGTCCTTGCACATGTCCGCGATGTGGGCCTCCCTGCCCGCGCGGGCCGTCCTCCACGCGAGGTTGTTCACCTTCACGCGGCGGCGCTCCTCGCGCACGACCTCGGCCTTGGCGGCCTCCTCATCGCCCGGCTCGCCTTCGCCGTCGTCGTCGCCCTGGGCGGCCCCGGCGATCCGGTGGCCGTGCTTCTTCCAGTCGTCGCACAGCCACACCACCTCGGCCGCGTCGGGGTCGATCGTGGCGGCGTGCCCCTCGCAGGTTTCGCTGTGCCCCTGCTCGCTCATCGGCATACCGATCTTGCTGACCAGCTCATCCAGCGGCCGGGCGGTGCTGTAGGACCAGTTCCACACCCAGTGGACGGTGTTGATCTCCTTCTCAGCCAGTCCGGCCTTCAGCGTTCCGATCCGCTCGGTCCGCGCCTTCTTGGCGCGCAGCTCCTGCATGGCGGTCTTCCACGCGCCCCGCTTGGCGTTGCGCTCCTGCTCGTCCTTGGCCTTGGCCCGCATGAGCGTGACCTGCGCGTTGGACACGTCCTTGACCTCGTCGTAGTCGCCCAGCTCGACCCAGTCGAATTCGATCTCCTCGTCCCGGAGGTCTTCGAGGGTCTCCGCGTCCATCTGCGCGACCTTGTGGGCCGCGTCCAGTTCCTCCTCGGTGCGGCCGATGGCAGCGGCCAGGCTGCGCTTCCGGGCCTTGGGCACCTTCTTGGCCTTAACCAGAAGGGCGAGCTGCTCGGCGGCGTCCACGTCGTCCTGCGCGCTCGCCTGGCGACGGTGCAGGTTCTCCACCATTGAGACGGTCAGCGCCTCGTCATCAACGCCGCGCAGGTCGTCGCGGATGATCGCCGGGATCTTCCGGTACTCGCGGCCTTCCTGCGCCGCCGCGCTGGCGACCCGGTACGCGGCCAGGGTGCGGCGCTGGCCGATCACGATGCCGAGCTGTCCGTCCCGCTCACCCTCCTGCGGGCGCAGGATGATCGCCTGCTGAACGCCGACCTCCTCGACGCTGGCGATCAGGGCCGGGTCGGGCTCGGTGGTGTCACCCTCCTTCCGCTTCTTGCGGTGGTTGAACGGGTCGACGATGACCAGCTTCTCCGTACCGCCGTCGGGGTCGAAGTCGAGCGGGTCGATCGCCACCAGGCGGCCGAAGACTGCCGGTTCGGCCGCCTCGTTCTCGGGGGTCTGTTCCGTCTGCTCGGTCTGCGTCACGGTCACGTTCATGCCTTTCGTTCGTACGGGTTTCGAGTGGTGGTGCCGGTCGGGGTGCCACCCCCTTCCAACAAGCTCAATATTACCAGCATTGGACCGGATCACCTAGCAAAAAGGGGGCCTAACCAGGGTTCTTCCATGACCCCGGGCCAGGGCCGGCGTCCCTGCGAGGGCTGAGCCCACGGCGGCGGGTGCCCGCCGCGAACGCGCGCCGATGCCCGCGCAGGAACGGCGCGGCCGTCGTTCTCGACGGCCCGCCCCTCGGCCAGCGCGGGGGCGGAGGGGGTGACAGGCTGCCGTCGCGTCCGGCGGCTACCCCGCCCGGTCCGGCCGGAGGTACCGGCCCGACCGGGCGGGGGTCTTCACCAGCGGCCGGGCTCCCGGCCGGGGGCTGAGGTCTCGACCCATTCGATGCCGCCGCTCGGCGTCACCTGGATCTCACCGCGCTCGCCCTCTTCGCTCTGGAACTTCAGCCCGCTGGCGACTTCGTGACCGGCCTCCAGACAGAGCCGGACGAACCTGTCGAGCGGCTGATAGAACTCTCCGCTCTTGGCGATGTGAGACACCGCGAGCGCGCTGACGGTGACCGGCTGCGCCTGGTCGAGCGGCACGCCCTCCCGGATCAGGGCCCACACGCCCACGATGTCGGACCAGGGGCCAGCCGCCACCGGGTCGTCGACACTGAGGGCCAGGCAGAAGATCGGCAGATCGAACCCCTGCGTCAGGGGGAGAAGTGCGGGCAAGGGGATCGGCGGGGTGACCTGGACGGTTCCCTCAACGCTGTATTCGTAGCCCATGTGGGGCGCTCCATTCCGTGCTCGGTTCGGGTTTCGAGGGGGGGGGCCGGTCGGGGTGCCATTCCCTTCCAGCCGGGGGCGTCCGGGGCGGCCTGGTGGCCGCCCCGGGTCGCCTCACTGAGGCAGGTGCTCGGTCGGGCGCATGATCGTGATGACGCGCTCGCCGTTGTCGCCCGGCGACGCCTCGGCCACAAGGGTCACGCGCTGCGGGTCGCGGCTGCGGCCGTCGACCGGGACGCGGTAGAGGGAGAACGCGAGCCGGGGCGGGCGGCCGGACCCTGCGGCGGCCTTGATCGCCCGGGACGCGGTGATGAGCAGGTCCCATTCCCGCTCGGCGTCGTCCAGCCGGATGCCGGTGTCCCACCGGTACGTGTCGGGGACGGCGATGCAGTCCGCGTAAACGGCCTCGGTCATGGCCACCGGGGCAGGGAACTCGACCTCGGCGGCAATGCCGGGGTCGGCCTCGATCAGCGCGCCGGTCTCGATGGCGTGGGCGCGAGTGGTGACGGTGCCGGTCATGGTGCTCACTGGGTGCCTCTCGTTGTGCGTACGGGTTTCGAGGGGGCCGGGGCGACGGTGCCAACCGCCGCCCCGGTCGGGGCAGATCAGAAGTGGTCGGAGTGGACGGCGCTGTGCGCGCCGGAGAAGGTGGCAACGACCTTCAGCACGTTGCCCGCCTCCAGGAGCAGGGCGCGGCCCTCGCGGCCCTCGAACTCCTCCACGTGCATGGTGTGGGCCCTGGCGGCCTGAAGCAGGGCGTCCATCTCGGCGGCCAGCGGGGAGGACGCCCGGACGGTCACGATCTCGGGCGCGTAGTGCGCGTACGCCTTGGCGCTCCAGTCCAGGACCACGGTGTACGACCGCAGACCCGCCCGGCGGGCCGCACGGTGACGGGCGCGGATGGTCTTGAAGGTCTCGATGAGTGCGCGCATTGGGTGCTCCTCGATGGGTTTCGAGTGGTTCTCGTTGTCCGGGGTGCCACCCCCTTCCAACAAGCTCTATATTACCAGCGTTGGGCCGGATCACCTAGCGGAAAAGGGGGTCTGACCAGGGTTTTTCCCGGAAGTTCCATGATCTTTTAGCGGGCGTCCGGGCCCCGCCGACCC
>NZ_JBSFDD010000072.1:0-3938 GCF_053593715.1 Streptomyces sp. NPDC002125
ACCCCTGGAACACCGGCCCGTACTCATACCCCAGACCCACCAGCCGCTCATACGCACCCTCCACCGGCACAGACACCGCCCCGGCCGGCGGCCACTCCGCCAGACCGAAGTCAGCGGCCGGCTGATCCGGCAGCAGCACACCCTCAGCGTGCAGCGTCCACGGAGCGTCCCGGTCACCCTCCACCCGGGAATGCACACCCACCGCCCGCGCACCGTCATCCGCCGCGGCCCCGACCACCACCTGGACCTGCAGCGCCTCGGACTCGGGCACGGTCAACGGCGCCTGAAGCGTCAACTCCTCCAGCAGACCACACCCCACCTCCTCACCCGCACGCAACGCCAACTCCACCAGCCCCGTCCCCGGCACCAGCACACTGCCCAGCACACTGTGATCAGCCAGCCACGGCTGAGCGGCAAGCGAGAGACGACCGGTGAAGACTGCTCCCCCGTCCGGCAGACCAACGGCCGCGCCCAGGAACGGGTGCTCGGCTGAGGCGAGCCCAAGGGACTCCGGGTTGGACTCCATTACGTCGGGAAGCAGCCAGTAGTGCTGGTGCTGGAAGGCGTAGGTGGGCAGGTCGACGCGGCGGGCTCCGGTGGGCGCGTAGAACGCGGCCCAGTCCGGGCTGTGCCCGACCGTGTGCAGCCGCGCAAGCGCCGCGACCAGCGCCTCGGGCTCACTCAGGGCGCGCCGCAGACCAGGCACGAACACCGCGTCAGCGGCGGAGTTCTGCGCCATCGCGGTCAACACCGCGTCCGGACCGACCTCCAGGAACACAGAGACGCCCGCAGCGGACAGCGCACGAATGCCGTCACCGAAACGGACCGCCTCACGGACATGCCGCACCCAGTACTCGGGCGTACGCAGATCGTCCGAGGAGGCCAGCTGGCCGGTGACGTTGGAGACCACGGGGATACGAGCCTCACCGAACGTCACGCTCTCCGCGACCGTCCGGAACTCGGCCAGCATCGGCTCCATCAGCGGCGAGTGGAACGCATGCGAGACCCTCAGACGACTCGTCTTACGACCATCAGCCTCGAACCGAGCCGCAACCTCCAGCACATCCGCCTCGGCACCGGAGATCACCACCGCCTCCGGACCGTTCACCGCAGCGATACTCGCCACGTCCGAGGTCAGGTAGGGCAGCACCTCGTCCTCGGAAGCACGGATGGCAACCATCGCACCACCAGCCGGCAGGGCCTGCATCACCCGCGCACGCGCAGCCACCAGCCTTGCCGCATCAGCCAGCGACAGCACACCCGACACATGGGCGGCCGTCAGCTCACCCACGGAATGCCCGGCCAGGAAGTCCGGGCGCACACCCCACGACTCCAACAGACGGAACAACGCCGTCTCGAACGCGAACAGCGCCGGCTGAGTGAACTCCGTCCGCTCCAGAACCTCCGCGTCCTCGCCCCACACCACATCCCGCAGCGGCGTAGACAGATGACCATCCAGCTCAGCGACCACCGCATCAAAAGCATCGGCGAACACCGGGAACGAAGCATGGAGTTCACGGCCCATACCCACCCGCTGCGCACCCTGACCCGTGAACAGGAACGCCGCCTTCGGCCTGGACCTGGCTGCGCCACGGAACACCGAACCTTCCCGGCCGTCGCCGGCCAGCGCCCGCAGCCCCTCGACCAGCTGCTCCCGCGTCCCGCCCACCACCGCGGCACGATGCTCGAACCCCGCACGCGAGGTCACCAGCGAGAAGCCGACATCCACCGGACGCAGGTCAGAGATGCCCACCCGGTCCAGCAGACGCGCAGCCTGTGCCTTCAGCGCATCAGCTCCGGTGGCTGAGAGCACCCATGCATGCACGGGCATCTCCAGAGCAGAAACCGGAGCCTCCTCCGTCCCCTCACTCTCGGCCGACTCCTCGTCCGGCGCCTGCTCGATGATGACGTGGGCGTTCGTGCCGCTGATCCCGAACGACGACACAGCGGCCCGACGCGGCCCCTCCGTCGCCGGCCACTCACGCGCCTCCGTCAACAGCTCCACCGCACCCGCAGACCAGTCCACCTGATCCGACGGACGATCCACATGCAACGTCTTCGGCAACACACCATGCCGCATCGCATGGACCACCTTGATGATCCCCGCAACACCGGCGGCAGCCTGCGTATGACCCATGTTCGACTTCACCGAACCCAGCCACAGAGGACGCCCCTCCGGCCGACCCTGCCCATACGTCGCCAGCAACGCCTGCGCCTCGATCGGATCGCCCAGCGTCGTACCCGTACCATGCGCCTCCACCAGATCCACATCACCGGTGGCCAGACCCGCATTCGCCAACGCCTGCCGAATCACCCGCACCTGCGACGGACCGTTCGGGGCGGTGAAGCCGTTGCTGGCGCCGTCCTGGTTGATCGCGGAGCCTCGTACCACTGCGAGCACCGGGTGTCCGTTGCGCCGCGCATCGGAGAGCCGCTCTACCACCAGGACGCCGACCCCCTCACCCCAGCCCGTACCATCAGCCGCCGCCGCGAACGACTTGCACCGACCATCCGCAGCCAGCCCACGCTGACGACTGAACTCCACGAACGTCTCCGGAGTCGCCATCACCGTCACGCCACCCACCAGCGCCAGCGAACTGTCCCCCGACCGCAGAGACTGCACCGCCGAATGCAACGCCACCAACGACGACGAACACGCCGTATCCATCGTCACCGCCGGCCCCTCAAGACCCAACGTGTACGCCACCCGCCCGGAGACCATGGAGCCGGTCGAGCTGCTGTACGGATAGTCGTGGTACATCACACCGGCGAAGACACCCGTCCGGCTCCCCCGCAGAGTGCCCGGGTCGATCGCAGCCCGCTCGAGCGCTTCCCACGACACCTCCAGCAGCAGTCGCCGGTGCGGGTCCATGACGAGTGCCTCGTTCGGGCCGATCCCGAAGAAGGCCGAGTCGAAGCCGCCGGCGCCATGGAGGAATCCGCCCTCGCGGGTGTACACCTTTCCGTCGGCGCCCGGCTCAGGGTCGTACAACCCCTCGGTGTCCCAGCCTCGGTCCTCGGGGAAGGCGCCCACCACATCCCGGCCCTCGGCAGCCATCTGCCAGAGGTCCTCGGCGGACTCCACACCACCCGGATAGCGGCAGGCCATCCCCACGATGGCGATCGGCTCGTGCAGAGTCGACGAGAGCTTGCTGTTCTGACCGCGAAGCCGTTCGACCTCCTTGAGGGACGCCCGCAGCGCGTCAACCAGCCGTGCGTCTGAAGTCATCATCTCAGCTACCTGCTTCCGCGGTCGGGCCATCCAGTTCGAACTCGTCGAGTGCCATGCTGATCAGGCTCTCGGCGTCCAGCTCATCGATCGATCCGCCGGCATCCACGCCGTCGTCGTACGCCCCGGCGGGTGCCTGCACTCCGCCCAGTTCCAGGAGGCTGCGCATCAGTCCGGCGTCGCGGAGCCTGTTGATCGGGATGGTCTGCAGAATGCGGCGGACCTGCTCGTCCTCGTCGACCTGGTCCGGGCCGGCGGCGTCGGGGGCCAGTTCCGTGAGCAGGTGGGCAGTCAGCACGTCCGGGCTCGGATAGTCGAAGATCAGCGTCGGTGGCAGTCTGAGCCCGGTGACCACGTTGAGTTGGTTGCGGAACTCCACAGCGCTGAGGGAGTCGAACCCGAGCTCCTGGAAGGCGCGTTCAGGATGGATGGCCTCCGGCCCCGCGTGCCCGAGCACACCTGCCGCCTCGGCCCGGACGACCTCCAGCACCAGTGCGGAACGTGCATCCGCGTCCAGACCGGCCAGGCGCTCGGCCAAGGCGGGACCGGCTTTGCTGACGGCCTCACGTCTCTTCCGACCGGTGGCGCTGCCCTGGGAGAGCACCCGGAAGATTTCGGGGAGGTTGTCGGCGGTTCGTCGGAGGGTGGGCAGGTCGAGCTGGATCGGGACGAGCGCCGGATCATCCAGACCCATCGCCGTGTCGAAGAG
>NZ_JBSFDD010000073.1:0-3896 GCF_053593715.1 Streptomyces sp. NPDC002125
GGTGTGGATGTGGACTGGTCTGCGGCGTTCGTGGGGGCGGGTGCGTCGCGGGTGGATCTGCCGACGTATGCCTTCCAACGCCAACGCTACTGGCTCGGTGAAGTTGAGCATGCGGTCGAGGAACCCGAAGCCCTCCAGCCGGTGTCCCGCTTGCAGCTGCCGACGCCTGCGCATGTGGAGGAGCGGCGCCAGTCGCTCGAGGAGATGGTGCAGACGCAGGTCGCGACGGTCCTGGAGTACCGGTCCGCCGACGCGGTCGACGTGGCGCGCACCTTCAAGGACCTGGGCTTCGACTCCCTCACGGCTGTGGAACTGCGGAACCGGCTGATCGAGAGCACCGGACTGCGGTTGCCTTCCTCATTGATCTTCGACTACCCGACGCCTATCGCACTGGTGCGGCACCTGGACGATGAGCTGACGGGCTCGCAGAAGGCTGAGAGCTCACCTGCGCCGGCACTGCCCGCCAGGACGGGCGCCTCGACCGAGCCGATCGCCATTGTGGGCATGGGATGTCGTCTGCCGGGAGGCGTGACATCTCCTGAGGAACTGTGGGAACTGGTCTCGGAAGGCAGGGAGGGAATCTCCGGCTTCCCCGTGGACCGGGGTTGGGACCTGGACGCGCTGTACGACGAAGACCCGAGCCGCTCCGGCACCTCGTACGTTCGGGAAGGCGGCTTCCTTCACGAGGCCGGCGAGTTCGATCCGGGGTTCTTCGGGATCTCGCCGCGTGAGGCCCTCGCCATGGACCCGCAGCAGCGATTGCTGCTGGAGACGGCGTGGGAGGCGTTCGAGCGGGCGGGCATCGACCCCGCTTCCGTACGCGGCAGTCAGGCCGGCGTCTTCGCCGGCGCGATGTCCCAGGACTACGGCGCCCTGCTGCACGAGGCGACGGACGGGCTCGACGGCTATCTGCTGACGGGCAAGGCGGCGAGCGTGATCTCCGGACGGCTCGCCTACTTCCTGGGGCTTGAGGGTCCCGCGGTCACGGTGGACACGGCCTGCTCGTCGTCACTCGTGGCGCTGCACCAGGCCACTCAGGCCCTGCGCTCGGGCGAGTGCTCGTTGGCGCTGGCCGGTGGCGTGACGGTGATGGCCACACCAGGGATGTTCGTGGAGTTCAGTCGGCAGCGCGGGCTGGCGGCGGACGGGCGCTCGAAGGCCTTCTCGGACGCGGCGGACGGCACCTCGTGGTCGGAGGGGGCGGGGATGCTGTTGCTGGAGCGCCTGTCCGACGCGCGGCGCAACGGTCATCCCGTACTGGCCGTGGTCCGTGGTTCGGCGGTGAACCAGGACGGTGCAAGCAATGGTCTCACCGCGCCGAACGGTCCCTCGCAGCAGCGAGTGATCCGCGCGGCCCTCGCGAACGCGGGAGTGTCGGCGTCGGACGTGGACGCGGTGGAAGCGCACGGAACCGGTACGACGCTTGGCGACCCCATCGAGGCGCAGGCCCTGCTGGCGACGTACGGGCAGGACCGCCCGGCTGAACGGCCGTTGTGGCTGGGGTCGTTGAAGTCCAACATTGGACATGCACAGGCCGCCGCTGGTGTGGCCGGTGTCATCAAGATGGTGCAGGCCCTTCGCCATGGAGTGCTGCCCCGCACCCTGCACGCGGGTGAGCCGTCGACGAAGGTGGACTGGTCGACGGGTGCGGTGGAACTGCTCACGGAGGCCCGCGAGTGGCCGGAGACCGAAGGTCGCCCAGGCCGGGCAGGGGTGTCGTCATTCGGCATCAGCGGCACCAACGCGCACCTCATCCTGGAACAGGCCCCGGCTGCCGTAACGTCCTCGAACCCGGACACCGGCGCGGAGACCCCCGCAACGCCTGTGGTGCCGGCTGCGGTGCCGTGGGTCCTGTCCGGGCGCGGGGCCGACGCCGTGCGGGGTCAAGCGGCACGATTGCTGTCGCGGGTGGTGAATGACGCGGATCTGCCGCTGGTGGATGTGGGCCTGTCGCTCGTCTCCGGGCGGGCACGATTCGAGAACCGTGCCGTGGTGACCGGCCACGACCGCACTGAATTGTGCGCGAGGCTTGCTCAGTTGGCTCGCGGTGAGGAGTCGTCCGGGCTCGTGGTCGGCCCGGCCGACGGCGTGACGCCTGCCTCCGGCCGCCGGGTGGTGTTCGTGTTTCCGGGTCAGGGTTCGCAGTGGGCGGGCATGGCGGTGGAGCTGCTGGGTGCTTCTCCGGTGTTCGCCGACGCGATGGCGGAATGTGGCCGGGCGCTGGCGGAGTTCGTGGACTGGGACCTGGACGCGGTGGTGCGTGAGGCCCCGGGCGCACCGTCGTTGGAGCGCGTGGACGTCGTTCAGCCGGTGCTGTGGGCGATGATGGTGTCACTGGCGGCGCTCTGGCGCTCGTACGGTGTGGAGCCCTCCGCGGTCGTCGGCCACTCGCAAGGAGAGATCGCGGCCGCCTGTGTGGCGGGCGGGCTGTCGTTGCGGGACGGCGCCCGGGTGGTGGCCCTGCGGTCCCAGGTCATCGCCGGGAGTCTGGCCGGGCACGGCGGGATGATGTCCGTGGCCTTGACCGCGGAGCAGGTGGCCGAGCGCATTGCAGGGTGGGACGGCCGGTTGTCGATCGCGACCGTCAACGGGCCGACCACGGTCGTCGTGGCCGGCGAGCCCGCGGCACTGGACGAGCTCCTTGCCGCCTGTGGTGATGACGGTGTGCGGGCGCGGCGCATAGCCGTGGACTACGCTTCCCACTCCGCGTACGTGGAACTGATCGAGGACGAGCTCACCCAAGTGATGGACGGCATCTCTCCGGTGTCGTCGAGGGTGCCGTTCTACTCCACGGTGACCGGCGAGGCCATGGACACCGCGGAAGCGGACGCCGGGTACTGGTATCGCAACCTGCGGCAGACGGTCCGCTTCGAAGAGACGGTGAGCGGTCTCGTCGAGGCCGGGGACACGGTCTTCCTCGAGGTGTCGCCGCATCCGGTACTGGCCGTGGGGATACAGGACACCGCGGAGGCCCGGGGCGCCGAGCAGACCCGTGTGGTGGGATCGCTGCGTCGTGACGAAGGCGGGCTGGACCGGTTCCTCACATCGCTGGCCGAGGTCTGGGTTCAGGGCGTGGAGGTGGACTGGGCGCGGGCGTTCGAGGGGACGGGTGCGTCGCGGGTCGACCTGCCGACGTACGCCTTCCAGCGCCGCCGCTACTGGCTGGAGGCCCCGGCAGCCGCACGTCGTGCGGACGCGGTGACCGACCGGACGGCCGACGAGGTGGACGCGCGCTTCTGGGCAGCCGTCGAGAGCGAAGACCTGCCCTCGCTCCTCAGCACGCTCGACGTCTCCGGCGAGCTGCCCTTCAGCGCTGTCCTGCCCGCGCTCTCCGTCTGGCGCAAGGGGCGACGACAGCAGTCGGAGGTTGACAGCCGCCGGTACGACATCGCCTGGAAGCCGCTGTCCACGGACTCCAACCTCGTGCTGACCGGCACATGGCTCGCCGTGGTGCCGGACACCCTTGCCGACGACGGATGGGTGACGGCCCTGCTCCACGGTCTCAAGGCAAGGGGAGTACGCGTCCTGAGGCTCGCGGTGCGTACGGACTTCGACCGGGCCGGGCTTGCCCGCTCGGTGTCCGAGACCGTCGAGACGGCCACGGAGCCGGTCGCCGGCGTGCTGTCGTTGCTGGCGCTCGACGAGTCGTCCCATCCGGTGCACGGTGAGGTGCCGGCGGGTGTGGCCGCGACGTTGGCCCTGGTGCAAGCCCTGGTGGGTGCCGGGCTGGATGCGCGTCTGTGGTGCGCGACGCGCGGCGCGGTGGCCGTGGCGCCTACGGAGCGGCTCGCAAGCGTGTCCCAGGCGCAGGTGTGGGGTCTGGGTCGGGTTGTGGGGTTGGAGCATCCGGAGTTGTGGGGTGGTCTGGTCGATCTGCCGGGTGTGGTGGATGGGCG
>NZ_JBSFDD010000074.1:0-3642 GCF_053593715.1 Streptomyces sp. NPDC002125
TGATTCACCGCCGAACCACGCACCACCGCCAGCACCGGATGACCGTTACGCCGCGCATCCGACAACCGCTCCAGCAACAACATCCCCGCACCCTCGGACCACGCAGCCCCGTCGGCCGTGTCGGAGAACGACTTGCAGCGGCCGTCCACGGCGAGGCCGCGCTGTCGGCTGAACTCCACGAACACCGACGGCGTGGACATCACCGTGACGCCACCCGCCAGGGCGAGCGTGCACTCACCGTTCCGCAGGGACTGCACCGCCAGGTGCAGTGCCACCAATGACGACGAACACGCCGTGTCCACCGTCACCGCAGGGCCCTCAAGACCAAGCGTGTACGCCACACGACCGGAGGCGACGCTGCCGGCGCTGCCCGCTCCGAGGGTGCCCTCGAACCCCTCCGGGACGGCTCGCAGCCGCGAACCGTAGTCGTTGTACATCACGCCCGCGAACACACCCGCCCGGCTTCCGCGCACCGTTCCAGGGTCGATCCCTGCCCGTTCGAGCGCCTCCCACGAGGTCTCGAGCAGCAGCCGCTGCTGCGGGTCCATCGCCAGCGCCTCGCGCGGCGAGATCCCGAAGAAGCCGGGGTCGAAGTCGGCAGCGGAGTGGAGGAAGCCCCCCTCCCGGACGTAGCTCTTCCCCTGCCGGTCCGGGTCGGGGTCGTACAGGTTCTCCAGATCCCAGCCACGGTTCATAGGGAAGGGAGTGATCGCGTCCGTACGTGCCATGACCAGGTCCCACAGGTCCTCGGGCGTGGCGACGCCACCGGGGAATCGGCAGCTCATGGCGACGACGGCGATCGGATCGTCGTCCGTGGCAATCGGCGCCGGACTCTGCGTGGAGGAGGTAACAACAGCGTCCTGTACGTCAGCTGACTGCCCGTCTGTCACCGATGCCAGTTCACCGAGCAGATGACGGACCAGGGCGGCCGACGTGGGGTGGTCGAAGACCAGCGTGGCGGGCAGCCTCAGCCCGGTCGCCGCATTCAGCCGGTTACGGAGTTCGACCGCCATCAGCGAGTCGAAACCGAGGTCCTTGAACGGACGGTCGTCCGCCAGGGCGTCAGCCGGGGCTCGTCCCAGCACGGTCGCGACATGGCCGTGCACGAGTTCCGAGAGCGTATGCAGGCGCTCCTTCTTCGTGAGCCCCGACAGCCGTTGCGTCAGGCCGGAGGCGGACCCGCCGGCCTCCGCCGCGCGACGACGACGCACCGGACCTCGGGCCAGATCGCGCAGCACCGAAGGTACGGGGGCATCCGAAGTGCGCAATGCGGCCACGTCGAACCGCACGGGCAGCAGTAGCGGCTCTCGCGCTGTCACAGCGGCGTCGAAGAGGGCGAGCCCTTCCTCCGAGGACAGCTCGACCAGTCCGGAACGAGCGATACGGGCGAGGTCCGCCTCGGCAAGCTGGCCCGTCATGGCACTGCGTTGTTCCCAGAAGCCCCAGGCCATGGCCGTTGCCGGCAGGTCCTCGGCGCGCCGTACGGCCGCCAGCGCGTCCAGATAGGCGTTCGCCGCGGCGTAGTTGCCCTGCCCCGCGCTGCCCAGCACGCCAGAGGCCGAGGAGAACAGCACGAACGCCGACAGGTCCAGGTCACGCGTCAGCTCGTGCAGGTTCCACGCTGCGTCAGCCTTTGGCATCAGCACACGGTCGAGCCGTTCGGGCGTCAGCGCGGGGATCAGGCCGTCGTCGAGCACGCCCGCCGCGTGCACGACGGCGGTCAGCGGATGCTCGGACGGGATCAGGCGCAGCAGGTCGGCCAGCGCGGCACGGTCGGACACGTCACAAGCGGCCATCGAGACTTCCGCTCCCCACTCGGACAGTTCGGCCACCAGGTCCGCCGCGCCGGGGGCGCTGTCGCCTCGGCGGCTGACGAGCAGCAGGTGCCGCGCACCGTGCTGCGCGACAAGGTGCCGGGCGATCAGACCGCCCAGGGTGCCCGTGGCTCCCGTCAGAAGAATCGTTCCGTCTGGCGCACCCCACTGCGGAGCGCTCTGGGAGGGAGCTGCCTGAGCGGGCAGCGTGGCCGGCACGAGCCGGGGTACGTAACCTGTCTCTTCACGTACGGCGACCTGCGGCTCATCAGCAGCCAGTGCCCACGCCAGGACGTCGCCGGGCAGGTTCTGCTGGTCGGTGTCGACGAGTACGAACCGGCCCGGGTTCTCCGTCTGTGCCACGCGGAGCAGACCCCACACGGCTGCGGTCGAAGGGTCGGGTGCCATGTCGCCCGGCCCGACGGTGACGGCGCCACGTGTGATCAGCACCAGGCGGGACGCGGCGAACCGCTCGTCCGTGAGCCACACCTGCGTCAGTTCCAGGGCGTAGTGCAGGGTGGCACGAGCCGAAGCGGGCGTCGCGCTGTGCTCGACAGCCGGCGCGGTGAAGCGCGCCACGACCGTGTCAGGCGTCGTGACGCCCTCTCCGATCGCCGCGGCCAGCGAGGCGAAGTCCTCGTACGACTCGCTTGTCCCTGACGCGGCATCACCGATGAATGCCCATCCCGCGCGACTCACGGCCTCTGACGGAGCCCCCTGCGATGTCGGGGTCCACTGGACGCGGTACAGCGCGTCGCCCTGCGCGCCCTGCGCGGTGGCGAGCCGCTGGGGATCGACGGGCCGCGTCAGCAGCGATCCGATCGAAGCAACCGGCTGCCCGGTGCTGTCGGCCACCGCCACCGTTACCGCGTCCGTGTCCGTGCCGGCCGGTGCGAGACGCACGCGGAGCGCGGACGCGCCCGCCGCATACAGCGACACACCACGCCACTCGAACGGCAACCGTGCCAGCCCGTCGGTGAAGAACCCGCTGAGCCGCAGACCGTGCAAGGCCGCGTCCAGCAGTGCCGGATGCATCCTGAATCGCCTGGCGTCCCCGTGTGCCTCCTCAAGGAGCGCAACCTCGGCAAACACCTCGTCGCCGCGCCGCCATGCCGCCCGTACGCCCTGGAACACCGGGCCGTATCCATGCCCGGACTCGGCCAGTTCGTCGTACAGCGCTGCCGTGTCCACCGGGACGGCATCAGTCGGGGGCCAGGTGGCCAGATCCACCCGTGGCCCCGCACCGCCCGTCGCAAGGACACCCGTGGCGTGGCAGATCCACGTCTCCGCGAACGACGCGGAATCACCACGCGAGTACACACTCACCGCGCGCCGACCGGTCCCGTCCGGCTCCGCGACGGTCACCCTCAGGTGTACGCCACCGCTATCCGGAAGGAGAAGTGGGGCTTGGAGCGTCAGCTCCTCCACGACCTCGCAACCGACCTCGTCACCCGCCCGGACAGCCAGCTCCAGGAAGCCTGTTCCCGGCAACAACACGGTGGAGCCGACGGCGTGATCGGCCAGCCATGGATGCGTACGCAACGAGATGCGCCCGGTGAAGACTGCTCCCTCGGAATGAGGGAGGTCCACCGCCGCTCCGAGCATGGGGTGTTCCGTCGACAGCAGGCCGACCGAGCCCATGTCGCCGCGAGCTCCGGTCGGAGCGTCGAGCCAGTAGCGGCGGCGTTGGAAGGCATACGTCGGCAGATCCACCCACGACGCACCCGTCCCCTCGAACGCCTGAGACCAGTCCACCTCCACACCCTGCACCCACGCCTCGGCCAACGACGTGAAGAACCGGTCCAGGCCACCGTCATCACGACGCAAC
>NZ_JBSFDD010000075.1:0-3517 GCF_053593715.1 Streptomyces sp. NPDC002125
TGTGGATGTGGACTGGTCTGCGGCGTTCGTGGGGGCGGGTGCGTCGCGGGTGGATCTGCCGACGTATGCCTTCCAACGCCAACGCTACTGGCTCGAGAACGGCCCCGAGTCCGGCGGCGACGTGAGCTCGGTCGGCCTTGTCTCAGCCGACCACCCCATGCTCGGGGCAGCCGTGGACGTCGCGGGACCCGGCGGAGTCCTTTACACCGCCCGACTGTCTCTGAAGACGCATCCGTGGCTGGCGGACCACCGCATCGGAGACGCGGCTGTGCTTCCCGGCTCGGCGCTGATGGACGTGCTTACCCACGTGGGTGAGCACGTGCACGCCCCGGTCATCGAGGAGCTGACCGTCTCCGCGCCCATCGTTGTTCCAGCCGCAGGAAGCACGACGATTCAGCTGAGGGTTGCTGCAACCGGCGACGACGACCGGCGTCGGTCGGTGCAGATCCACTCCCGGATCACGGCCGAGCTCCCGGCCGGGACAGACACCGCTACCGGCGACGGAATCGCTCGGGACGAGTGGACCGAGCACGCCACCGCCCTGCTGGCCATCCGGGACGATGCGTGGGACGACACCGAGGCGCACACCGCCTCCGAGTTCGCCTCCTGGCCTCCGCGGAGCGCGATCGAACTGACCGAACCGGCACTGCTGGGCGTGCGGGGCGCATGGCAAGCCGAGTCACGGGTGTACGTGGACGTGAGCCTGCCGGAGACCGCCGAGGGCCGTGACGCCGACGGGTACGGGGTGCACCCGGCCGCTCTGGAGACGGCCCTGCGACTCATCGTCCGGCTCGGCCGCGTACCAGGTCTCTCCGATGCCACCGGCCTCGCCGGGTCGTGCCTGGCACATGAGTGGACGGCAGTACGGGCGTACGCGAAGGGCGCGCGCTCCCTGCGGGTATGTCTGACGCCCACGGGTGGGTGCACCGTGGCGATCAGTGCCGCCGATGACACCGGGGCTCCGGTGCTCAGCGTCGGCGCGGTCGTTCTGCGTACCGTCTCCCCGCACGAACTGCTCACCGAGAGCCCGTACGGGCGCGACGCCTTGTTCGAGGTCGAGTGGGTACCGGCGGCGAGCCACCGTGCGGCGGAACTGGACGACTGGTGTTCGTACGATGACCTGACGGACGGTAGGGCGATGCCGCCGGTCGTCGTGTTCGAACCCGGGACCGGCGACCCGGACAGCTCACTGCCCGAGCGGGTGCACGCTGTTGGGCTGCGCGTCCTCGACGTGCTCCAGGAGTGGCTGGCTAATCCGGCGTCGGCTTCGTCCCGTCTGGTCGTGGCGACGGCGACCGCCCTGGCCCCCGTACCGGCGCTGCCGGCAGGACGGGACGCCGAGCTCGTGGCCGAGCCGATCCGCGGCCTGGTGCGCTCCGCCCAGTCGGAGAACCCAGGGCGGTTCGTGCTCCTCGAATCCGACCGGGTCGACGCCGAGGCAGTGCGTAAGGGCCTGGCGGCGGCCGGTGCGGAGGAGCCACGTATCGCGGTTCGCGACGGCCGCGCCTACATCCCCCGCCTGCGCCGTGCGGAGCCGCCCGCGCCGCCTGCTGCCGACCTGGGCATCGCTGATGGGGCGGTGCTGGTGACCGGCGCTACCGGGGGGCTGGGGCGCCTGGTGACCCGGCATCTCGCCGAGGCCCACGGCGTGACCGAGATGGTGCTGGTCTCACGCTCCGGGCCGGATGAGCAGTGGGCCGACGCACTGGCCGCGCTGGGCGTATCGGTACGGATGGTGGCCGCCGACGTCGCGGACCGCGAGGCCATGGCCGACATCGTCGACTCGCTTGGCGAACGGCTGACAGGTGTTGTCCACATCGCCGGCATCGTCGATGACGCAGTGGTCGCCACCATGGAATCGACGCAGTGGCACGCGGTACTGAGGCCCAAGGTCGACGCGGCCTGGCACCTGCACGAGCTGACGGCAGACCTCGTCCTTCGCGCCTTCGTGCTCTTCTCCGCGGCCGCCTCTCCCTTCGGTGGTGCGGGACAGGGCAACTACGCTGCGGGCAACGCCTTCCTCGACGCCCTGGCCACACACCGGCATGCACTCGGACTGCCCGCCGTCTCCATGGCCTGGGGGCTGTGGGGGCCCGAGAGCGGCGGCATGGGCGGACGGCTCAGCGACACCGACCTGACACGGATGGCCCGGGTCGGCATCCTCCCCCTCTCCGCCGAGCAGGGCCTGGCGCTGTTCGACGCCGGACTCGCTTCCGGGAAGCCGGCGCTCGTACCCGTACGACTGGACCTGTCCGCCCTCCGCGACAACGGTCAGACACCGGCCCTGCTACGCGGCTTGGTGCAGGCCCCCGCCAGGCGTGCGGTGAACAGGGGCGACACGGGGGCGAACACCCGCCCCGGAACGCCGGCGGACATCCTCGCCGAGCGGCTGACCGGAATGACGCCGGCCGACCGGCACAAGCATCTGCTCGGCCTGGTACGCGACAGCGCCGCCACGGTGCTGGGCTACGCATCGGCCCATGCCATCGACTCCCACAAGCCCTTCAAGGACGTCGGCTTCGACTCTCTGACCGCTGTCGAACTGCGCAACCAGCTCGCTGCGACGACCGGTCTCACACTCTCGGCGACCCTGGTCTTCGACTACGCGACGCCCACCGCACTCGCCCAGTTCCTGAACACCGAACTTCTCGGCACGCCCGACGGCAACGCCACCGTGGTGCAGGCCGCGGAGGGGGCCGCCGCGTCGGCCCCCTCCGCCGCGACCGACGACGATCCGGTCGTCATCGTCGGCATGGGCTGCCGCTTCCCCGGCGGCGCGAACTCCCCCGAGGAGCTCTGGCGGCTGCTGGCCTCCGGCGACGACGCCGTCGGTGACTTCCCGCAGGACCGGGGCTGGAACATGGAGACCCTGTTCGACCCCGATCCCGACCGCATCGGCAAGAGCTACGTCCATGAGGGCTCCTTCCTCGAGGGCGTGGCCGAGTTCGACCCCGGATTCTTCGGAATCGCACCGCGTGAGGCACTGGCCATGGACCCGCAGCAGCGGCTGCTGCTGGAGACGGCCTGGGAGGCGATCGAACGGGCCGGTATCGACCCGTCCTCGCTGCGCGGCAGCAGGACCGGCGTCTTCGCCGGTACGAACGGTCAGGACTACAGTGCTTTGTTGCACCGTTCCCCCAAGGAGTCGGACGGCTACCTCGCCACCGGCATCTCCGCCAGTGTGGTGTCGGGCCGCCTGTCGTACACCTTGGGTCTTGAGGGCCCGGCGGTATCCGTGGACACCGCATGCTCCTCCTCGCTGGTCACCCTGCACCTGGCCGCGCAGGCGCTACGGGCCCGGGAGTGCACGCTCGCGTTGGCGGGCGGCGTCACCGTCATGTCCACTCCTGGACTGTTCGTGGAGTTCAGCCGGCAGCGGGCCCTGTCGCCGGATGGCCGCTGCAAGTCCTTCTCCGACGACTCGGACGGTACGGGTTGGGGTGAGGGTGCGGGGATGTTGTTGCTGGAGCGGTTGTCGGATGCGCGGCGTAACGGTCATCCGGTGCTGGCGGTGGTG
>NZ_JBSFDD010000076.1:0-3427 GCF_053593715.1 Streptomyces sp. NPDC002125
GCGGTGGTTGGCGGGTCGTGGGGTGGAGCATGTGGTGCTTGTTTCGCGTCGTGGGTCGTTGGCGCCGGGTGTGGGTGGTCTTGAGGCTGAGCTGAGGGGTCTGGGTGTCGGGGTCTCGGTGGTGGCGTGTGATGTGGCTGATCGTGGGGCGGTGGCTGGGTTGCTGTCGTCGTTGGGTGAGCGGGTGGTGTCGGGTGAGTTGCCTGAGTTGAGGGGGGTGGTGCATACGGCTGGTGTGCTGGCGGATGGTGTGATCGAGGCGCTGACGCCGGAGCGTATGGCGTATGTGCTGCGGTCGAAGGCGGCCGGGGCGCGGCATCTGGACGAGTTGACCCGAGACCTGGACCTGGATCTGTTTGTGATGTTCTCGTCGATGGCGGGAGCGGTGGGTGGTGCGGGGCAGGGGAATTATGCGGCGGCCAACGCGTTCTTGGATGCGTTGGTGGAGCAGCGGCGTGGGCTCGGGCTGGCAGGTACTTCCGTCGCCTGGGGAGCATGGGCGGACGGCGGCCTCGCGGAAGGTGTAGGGGAGGAACGGCTGCAGCGCGGCGGCATCCTTCCGATGGCGCCGAACGACGCGGTGACCCTGCTTGCCGAGGCGCTGGAGCGGGACGAGGGCTGCCTCGTCGTGGCGGACGTCGACTGGGCGCGGTTCGCACCACGGCTCGCCACGGGCCGGCGCGCACCGCTGATCTCCGGCATCCCGGAGGCGCACCGCGCTCTGCAGGCGGCGGAATCCGACCACGGCGTCGCCGCCGCGGGCCCGGACGCGATGCTCCGCGCCGAGCTGGTCGGTCTCACGGCCGCCGAGCAGGACAGCAGGGTACTCGCCCTCGTACGTGCACAGGTTGCGGAGGTGCTCAGTCACCCCGACACCGAAGCGATCACAGCGGAACGGGCCTTCAAGGACCTCGGCTTCGACTCACTGGCCTCCGTCGAGCTCCGTAAGCGCCTCAGCAAGGCGACAGGACTCCGACTGGCGGTCACCATCGCCTTCGATCACCCGACACCGCGAAGCCTTGCCGACCACCTGCGGGACGAGCTGAAGCTGAACGGCGGCCCGAAGCGGTTCGACACCGTACTCGGAGACCTCGACCGGCTCGCCTCGGAACTCTCCGAGATCGTCCCGGAATCCGAGGACTCCGCACGTGGCGAGATAGCGCTCCGCCTGAAAGCACTACTCCAGCTGTGCAGCGACGCACAGGACGAGACCGTCGCCGAGTCCTCCGCCGCAGAGAAGCTCGCCTCGGCCTCCGACGACGACGTCTTCGACTTCATCAGCAACGAGCTCGGCATCTCCTGACGTCGACCGAGCACACCTCCCTTGATCTGCGTGAAGACTTCCTGAACCCCTGGAGTGGTACGGCGTGACGAACAGCAGCGAGGACAAGCTTCGCTACTTCCTGAAGCGAGTGACCGGCGAACTTCACGAAGCACGGCAGCGGCTCCAGGAAGTGCAGTCGGGGGAGCACGAGCCGATCGCGATCATCGGCATGGGCTGCAGGTTCCCCGGAGGAGTGATGTCTCCTGAGGAGTTGTGGGACCTCGTGGCATCCGGCGGCGATGCCTTCTCCGAGTTTCCCACCGACCGTGGCTGGGACACCGAGGGGCTCTACGACCCTGAGCTGTCACGGCCGGGCACGTCGTACGTCCGGGAGGGCGGATTCCTCAGTGACGTCGGTGAATTCGACCCGGCGTTCTTCGGGATCTCGCCGCGTGAGGCGCTGGCGCTCGACCCGCAGCAGCGGCTCCTGCTGGAGACGTCCTGGGAGGCGATAGAGCGCGCGGGCATCGACCCGTCGTCGCTGAAGGGCAGCCGTACCGGTGTGTTCGCCGGCACCAATGGTCAGGACTACGCCGCCCTGCTCCGCCGGTCGCCTCAGCAGTCCGAGGGGTATCTCGCCACGGGGATCGCGGCCAGCGTGGTGTCGGGACGCCTCTCGTACACCCTTGGGCTCCAGGGCCCCTCGGTGAGTATTGACACGGCCTGCTCGTCGTCCCTGGTGACGCTCCACCTGGCGGCGCAGGCGCTCCGGGCCGGAGAGTGCACCCTCGCCCTGGCCGGCGGTGTGACGGTGATGTCCACGCCTGAGATCTTCGTCGAGTTCAGCCGCCAGGGCGCGCTGTCCCGCAGCGGCCGGTGCCGGCCGTTCGCGGCCGGCGCCGACGGGACAGCGTGGGGTGAAGGCGCGGGCGTCCTGTTGCTGGAGCGGTTGTCGGATGCCCGGCGCAACGGTCACCCCGTACTGGCGGTGGTCCGTGGTTCGGCGGTGAACCAGGACGGCGCCAGCAATGGTCTGACAGCGCCGAACGGCCCCTCCCAGCAGCGGGTCATCCGCGCCGCGCTGGCAAGCGCCGGGCTGACCACCGCCGAGGTCGACGCGGTGGAGGCGCACGGCACGGGCACGTCGCTGGGTGACCCGATCGAGGCCGATGCGCTGCTGGCCACGTACGGACAAGGCAGGCCCGACAACAGGCCGCTGCTCATCGGCTCCTTGAAGGCGAACATCGGTCACACCGCAGCCGCCGCAGGTGTCGCGGGCGTGATCAAGATGGTCCAGGCGATGCACCACGCCACACTGCCGAAGTCTCTGTACGCCGATGAGCTGTCCTCGGAGGTGGACTGGTCGGCGGGTGCGGTCGAGGTTCTCGCCGAGGCGCGTGAGTGGCCGGCGGTCGAGGGGCGTCCGCGTCGTGCGGGTGTGTCGTCGTTCGGCGTGAGCGGTACGAACGCGCACGTCATTTTGGAGCAACAGACCGGGCAGTCCACCGAGCAGCCGACACCGCAGGAGTCGCCCGGTGACGTGACACCGCAGGTCAGCCCCGGTGTGGTGCCGTGGGTGGTGTCGGGGCGCGGAGCTGACGGCTTGCGTGGGCAGGCGGGGCGGTTGTTGTCGCTTGTCGAGGGTGATGTGGGTTTGTCGCCGGTGGATGTGGGTTGGTCGTTGGCGTCGGGGCGGGCTGTGCTGGAGCAGCGTGCCGTGGTGTTCGGTGGTTCGCGCGATGAGCTGGTGTCGGGTCTGCGTGGGCTGGTGGGTGGTGGGTCGGCTCCTGGTGTGGTGGTTGGGGCGGGTGTGCCGGTTGTGGGGCCGGCGTTGTTGTTTTCTGGTCAGGGTTCGCAGTGGGTGGGGATGGGGCGGGGGTTGTATGAGCGTTTTCCGGTGTTTGCGGGGGCGTTTGATGAGGTGTGTGGGTTGCTGGACGGGGAGTTGTCGGGTGGTGTGAGTGGGGGGGTGCGTGAGGTCGTCTTCGGTGAGGGCGGTCGTGTGGGGCTGGATGAGACGGTGTTCACTCAGGCGGGTTTGTTCGCTGTGGAGTGGGCGTTGTTCCGGTTGGTGGAGTCGTGGGGTGTGCGTGCGGGGTTTGTGGGTGGTCATTCGGTTGGTGAGTTGGTTGCGGCGTGTGTTGCGGGTGTGTGGTCGTTGGG
>NZ_JBSFDD010000077.1:0-2773 GCF_053593715.1 Streptomyces sp. NPDC002125
ACCAACACGATCCGACCCGGCTGCTCCAACTGCACCGAACGCACCAGACCCCACACCGCAGACCCACCCGGATCACCCACCACACCCCGCGTGAGCACGACAAGGGGCTGGGTACCGGAATCGGAATCGGCGGCGTGCCGCTGGAGGGAGTCGAGTGCCCGCACCACCATGTCCCGTGCGGTCTGCGGGTCCTGGGCCGAATGCTCGGCCGTCAGATCGAGCACCCGCTCCGGAGTGACGGGCTCGCCGCCTCGCGATAGCGCGGTGTCGATCGGGGCCCAGTCCAGTCGGTAGAGGGAGTCCCGGACCGAAGGGCCACCTCCGGTGGCACGGTCGGCCGGCACCGAGCGCAGAACCAGGGACCCGATCTCGGCGACCGGCCGGCCCGCACCATCGGTGAGGGTGAACGACACGCCCTCCTCGCCTGTCGGGCTGGCGTGCACCCTGAGAGCTGTGGCACCGACGGCGTGCAGCGCGATGTCGTTCCAGGAGAAGGGCAGAAGTACGTGGCCGGGCTCCGCGGTCGGCGCCGCGCCGAAATTGGCCGCTTGCAGTGCGGCGTCCAGAAGCGCCGGGTGCAGGCCGAACCTGCCGGCCTCGGAGACCAGGTCGTCGGGCAACGCCAGCTCCGCGAACACCTCCCGCCCACGCCGCCACGCCGACCGCACCCCCCGGAACGCAGGCCCGTACGCATACCCCTTCGCCGCGAGACCGTCGTAGAACCCCTCGACGGACACCGGCTCCGCATCCACCGGAGGCCACTGCTCATAGCCGAAGTCCGGTGCCCGCCCCGATGCCGAGAGAAGGGCGTCGACGTGCTTCTCCCAGAGGGCGTCGGGACCGGATTCCTCCGGGCGCGAGTAGATGCGCAGGGACCGATGGCCCGACTCGTCCGTCCCGTCGAGGGCCAACCGCAACTGCAGAGCCCCATGCTCGGGCAGGGCAAGGGGAGAGGCGATGACCAACTCGTCCACGGTGTCCAGGCCGGCCTCTTCCCCGGCACGGAGCGCCAGCTCCAGGAACGCGGCCCCGGGCAGAAGCACAGTGCCGGAGACCGTGTGGTCCGCCAGCCACGGCTGGGCACGCAGCGACAGCCGGCTGGTGAACAGCTCTCCATTCGAATCCGGCAGTCCGACGACCGCCCCGAGCAGAGGGTGCCCAGCCGCGGTCTGCCCGGCGGTCGAGACGTCGCTCGTAGCGTGCGGCGCCTCCAGCCAGTAGTGCTGGTGTTGGAAGGCGTACGTCGGCAACTGGACGCGTGTGCCACCTTGTTCGCCCAGCGCGGGCGTCCAGTCGACGCGTACGCCGCGTACGTGGAGTTCAGCGGCGGACTTCAGGAATCGGTCGAGGTCACCGTCGTCGCGGCGCAGGGTGCCGGTGACCACGGATGCCACGTCCTCGTGCTCGTCCAGGATCTCCTGGACGCTGTGCGCGAGCACCGGATGCGAACTGACCTCGACGAACGCCCGGAAACCCTCAGCAACCAGCGTTTCCACGGCTCCGGCGAAGCCGACCGTGCCGCGCAGGTTCCGGAACCAGTAACCAGCATCCAGCTCCGGACCATCCAGCCACCGACCCTCGACCGAGGAGAAGAACGGCACCTCAGCCTTGCCTGGTCGCAGGCCGTCCAGAACCCTCGACAACTCAGCCTGGATCAGCTCGACATGAGAGGTGTGGGAGGCGTAGTCCACCGGAATCCGGCGCACCCTCACGCCCTCGGACTCCAGCTCTCCGAACAGGCGCTCCAGTGCCTCCACATCACCTGCGACCACCACCGACGAGGGGCCATTGACCGCAGCCAACTCGACCCCGTCAAGCAGCCGTTCGCGCACCAGGGCAGCGGGCAGACCGACCGAGACCATGCCACCACGCCCCGCCAGCCCGTCCGCGATCGCGCGACTGCGCAGCACCACGACCCGCGCCGCGTCCTCCAGCGACAACGCACCCGCGACATGAGCCGCCGCGATCTCCCCCTGCGAATGCCCCAGCACCGCATCCGGACGCACCCCGAACGACTCCCACACCCGGGCCAGGGACACCATCACCGCGAACGAAACGGGCTGCACCACATCCACCCGGCCCAACGACACCGCGCCCTCGACGCCCCGCACCACATCCAGGGCCGACCAACCACTCACCGACTCCAACACACCACTGACCAGCGAAAACGCATCCGCAAACGCCGGGGACGACTCCAGCAGCGCCGCACCCATCCCCACCCACTGCGAACCCTGACCAGGGAAAACGAACACCGTCCGGCCAGAAACATCGGCCTGGCCCGTCACCACCGAGCCGAGCTCCTCTCCACGCGCCAGCGCGGACAGGCCGTCCAGGTCATCGGCCAGGACCACCGCGCGGTGGGCGAAGGTGGTCCGTGTCGTCGCCAGTGCATGCCCGACAGCGGCGGAGCTCAGCTCGGGACGCTCCCTCACGAACGACTCAAGGCGCGCGGCCTGCCCCCTCAGCGCCCCCTCGGACGCACCGGAGAGCACCCACGGCACGACGGACGGGGCATGGACCGGGTCCGCAGATGTCTGGTCGTCGGAATGCGCCGGCGCCTGTTCGAGGATGACGTGGGCGTTGGTCCCGCTCACTCCGAAGGCTGACACACCGGCGCGCCGAGGACGGTCCACCTCGGGCCACTGCCGGGCTTCCCTCAGCAGCTCAACGGCGCCCGAGTCCCAGTCGATCTTCGAGGACGGCTCATCCACATGCAACGTCCGAGGAAGCACACCCTCCCGGATCGCCTGAACCATCTTGATGATCCCCGCAG
>NZ_JBSFDD010000078.1:0-2767 GCF_053593715.1 Streptomyces sp. NPDC002125
ACCAACACGATCCGACCCGGCTGCTCCAACTGCACCGAACGCACCAGACCCCACACCGCAGACCCACCCGGATCACCCACCACACCCCGCGTGAGGATCACCAGCGGCGAGGAGCCCCATTCGGGGTCGGAGAGCCGTGCGTGGAGGAAATCGACAGTGGCCGCGGCCAGTTCTCGAGCAGCCTCCGGTCCCGTGGCGCCGTGCGCGGTGAGATCCAGTACGGCGGCCGTCGGCACGGGAGCACCGGACTCGGGCAGGGCGAGCGGCACCCACTCCACTCGGTAGAGCAGGTCGCCGGCAGCCGTGCCGAGTGACGCCAGCCGGTCGGCTTCGACGGACCGCAGCGTGAGCGACTCGACGGAGGCGACCGGTGCGCCGGTCGCATCGGTCAGCGTCAGCGCGATGGCATCCGGTCCGGAGGGGGTCGCGCGCAGCCTCAGCGCCGCAGCACCCTCGGCGGACAGGGACACGCCCCTCCAGGCGAAGGGCAGCACGACATGGCCCGGATCGGGCTCCACATGACCGAGCAGGCTGGTCGCCTGAAGTGCGGCGTCCAGCAGTGCGGGGTGCAGGCCGAACCTGCCGGCCTCGAAGACCAGGTCGTCGGGCAACGCCAGCTCCGCGAACACCTCCCGCCCACGCCGCCACGCCGCCCGCACCCCCCGGAACGCAGGCCCGTACGCATACCCCTTCGCCGCGAAGCCTTCGTAGAACCCCTCGACGGACACCGGCTCCGCACCCACCGGAGGCCATGGTTCGGGCGGCGTTGCGGAGGCATCACCGCTTGCGGTCAGGAACCCGTGCGCGTGCCTGGTCCATGCCCCTGCCTGGTCGGCGCTCTCCGGGCGGGAGTACACCGACACCGTCGCCCGGACTTCCCGCCCGTCGGGTCCGCTCTCTTCGTCGGCCACGGCGACCCGGATCTGGACCCCCTCGCGATCGGGCAGGACGAGCGGAGCCTCGATCACCAGTTCCTCGACCGTGCTCAGCCTTGCTTCCACCCCGGCTCGCTGGGCGAACTCCAGCAGCGCGGCGCCGGGGACAAGGACGGTGCCTGCTACGGCATGGTCGGTCAGCCAGGGATGCTCCTTGAGCGAGATCCTGCCCGTGAGTACCACGCTCCCGGACTCGGGCAGCTGGACGACCGCTCCGAGCAGGGGGTGCTCGACCGATCCCAGCCCGACCGCGCCGAGGTCGCCGCTGCCTTTGCTGCCGGCCAGCCAGTAGTGCTCGTGCTGGAAGGGGTAGGTGGGCAACTGGACTCGCTGGTGCTGGTGTTCGCCGAAGGAGGGGGTCCAGTCGATGTGTATGCCGCGTACGTGGAGTTCGGCTGCGGACTTCAGGACGCGGTCGAGGTCACCGTCGTCGCGGCGCAGGGTGCCGGTGACCACGGATGTCACGTCCTCGTGCTCGTCCAGGATCTCCTGGACGCTGTGTGCGAGCACCGGATGCGAACTGACCTCGACGAACGCCCGGAAACCCTCAGCAACCAGCGTTTCCACGGCTCCGGCGAAACCGACCGTGCCGCGCAGGTTCCGGAACCAGTAGCCACCGTCCAGCTCCGGACCATCCAGCCACCGACCCTCGACCGAGGAAAAGAACGGCACCTCAGCCTTGCCTGGTCGCAGGCCGTCCAGGACCCTCGACAACTCAGCCTGGATCAGCTCGACATGAGAGGTGTGCGAGGCGTAGTCGACAGGTATCCGGCGCACCCGCACACCCTCGGACTCCAGCTCCCCGAACAGGCGCTCCAGCTCATCCACATCACCTGCGACCACCACCGACGAGGGGCCATTGACCGCAGCCAACTCGGCCCCGTCAAGCAGCCGTTCGCGCACCACGGATGCGGGCAGGCCGACCGAGACCATGCCACCGCGCCCCGCCAGCCCGTCCGCGATCGCGCGACTGCGCAGCACCACGACCCGCGCCGCGTCCTCCAGCGACAACGCACCCGCGACATGAGCCGCCGCGATCTCCCCCTGCGAATGCCCCAGCACCGCATCCGGACGCACCCCGAACGACTCCCACACCCGGGCCAGGGACACCATCACCGCGAACGAAACCGGCTGCACCACATCCACCCGGCCCAACGACACCGCACCCTCGACACCCCGCACCACATCCAGGGCCGACCAACCACTCACCGACTCCAACACACCACTGACCAGCGAAAACGCATCCGCAAACGCCGGGGACGACTCCAGCAGCGCCGCACCCATCCCCACCCACTGCGAACCCTGACCAGGGAACACGAACACCGTCCGGCCATCCACATCCGCACGACCCGACACCGCCGAACCGGCGACTTCACCACGCGCCAGCGCAGCCAAGCCGGCCAGGTCACCGGACAGAACCACCGCACGGTGTTCCAGCGCCGCCCGACCTGCTACGAGAGCCCGCCCGATCTCAGCGGGCGTGTCCTCGGGGCGATCGACGAGGTGGTCGAGCAACTGCTTCGCCTGTGCGCGCAGCGCCGGTTCCGATGCACTGGACAGCGCCCAGGGGACGTACCCGTTCGGCACAGGCGCCCGCGGTCCCTCTTCGGACTCCACGGCAGGGGGTGCCTCTTCGAGGATGACGTGCGCGTTCGTGCCGCTCACGCCGAACGACGACACCCCTGCCCGCCGGGGGCGGTCCACCTCGGGCCAGGGCTGGGCCTCGGTCAGCAGTTCCACCGAGCCCGCGTCCCAGTCGATCTTCGAGGACGGCTCATCCACATGCAACGTCCGAGGAAGCACACCCTCCCGGATCGCATGGACCATCTTGA
>NZ_JBSFDD010000079.1:0-2655 GCF_053593715.1 Streptomyces sp. NPDC002125
CGTCGTCTTTCCACCTGGGCGGTCCAGCGCGCCCTGGGCGCTGGCGAGGGGCCTGGGGGCGAGAAGCCCCCAGCACCCGGCCGAAGGACGGGTGCACCACCACGGCGCTGCGCACCGGGCTGCGCCCCGACGCCGGAGCCGGCGCCCACGGCGCTGCGCCCCGGCGGCGCTCCGCGCCCGGCCCGGCCACCCCCGGCCGGCCGCCGCCCACCGCGCACCGCGCACGGCGGGAGCGGCCCGTACGGCGGGGGTTCCGCCGTACGGGCCGCCGGTCAGACGTCGAACAGTCCGATGGTGCCAGTGGCGGCGTCGTCGCCCACGTCGAACATGGCCACCTGTGCCGCCTTCGGGCGGGTGCTGAAGTCGGTGGCACCCATGCCGGTCCAGTCACGGGACGGCTGGGGCTCGGGGGCCGGTCGTGCAGCCGGGGCGGTGCCGGAGTGGTGGGCGTTCGTGTAGTCCGCACGGACGATCTCGGTTCGCGGCGCGGCGTCGCGCCACTCGTCGAGGTAGTGCGAGGTGTCGATTCCGACCGTGTGCCCCAGCGTGATGCCGGTCTGCCGCTCGAACCGGTTGTACGCATCGGTGCGCTCCTCGGTGAAGCTTGTCCGGCCGCTGTAGCGGAAGGGGGCCATTTCCTGGGGGACGATGAACACGCCCCTGCGGGCGACGGTCGCAGCGATGTCGATGACGTGATACTCGAATCGTCCGCCGGTGTAGCGGGGTGCGGTGCGGCCACCCCGGGCGACGGCTCCGTACGGCGGGTTCCCGATGGCGGTATCGAACGGGCCTCCCAGGTCCATGCCGGGGACGTCGAAGACGTCGCCGAGAATCCATGTCGCCTCGGGCAAGACCTTCTTGCCGACGCGGACGTACTCCGGGTTCCGCTCGACGCAGACCAGTTCGCGCGGCTGCTCGTTGTTCAGGCGCTCCCAGTCGGTGTCTCGGCAGGCGAAGGCGAGGCGGCCGATCCCGGCGCACAGGTCGATGACGCGCTTTCCGTTGACCTCGATGGACATGTCACGCGCGAGTCCGTCCGGGGTGAAGAACGCGCCGTCGAGGCGGGCGTCTGCGGTTTCCATGTAATGGTCGATGACGAATTCCCGCTCGGTGAGCGTGAGGTCCCGGTCCAGGTCCACCAGCGCGAGCGCCTTGCGGTGCTGGGTCGCCTGCTCGGTAGTCAGCTTGGCCATGGGGTCCGCCTTTCGGTTCGGGTTTCGAGTGGTGTTGGTCGGGGTGCCACCCCCTTCCAACAAGCTAAATATTACCAGCATTGAGCCGGATTCGGAAGCCGTAAAGGGCTCCTGAACAGGGGATTTCTGGGACTTGCCGGGGTCCCGGGCCGGGCCGCGCTGGCCCGGCCCGGGACGGGCCTAACGGCGCTCGGGGGTGTAGGTGCGGACGACTTCCAGCACCCGGAAGATGCCCTGTCCGTCTCGGCGGACCTTGGCCAGCGTGTAGGGCTTGGGCTCGCCGTCGCGCAGCATGGTCACGCCGGGCCTGGCGGCGTCCTCCGGGGACTCCGGGAGCGGGATGCGCTCCCAGTGGGAGCCGAGGACGGAAAGCCATTCGCTGTCCAGGAATCCCCACGCGTACCCCTCGGCGCGGGAGCGGTCAGGGTGGAACACGTCCTGCGGATAGATGTCTGACGCCATGGTGCGTTTCTCCTTGAACGGTTTCGAGTTGCCGGGGCGGCGGTGCCATCCGCCGCCCCGGCGGGGTGGAGAGACCCGTCAGCCGTTGAAAATCTCGCTCAGCTTCTTGGTCGCGTGGATGATTCGCCCCTGCTTGTCGATTCGGTAGACGTCGAATTCGGCACGGACGTAAAGGGCGATGTCGTGGGCGCAGTACCACTTGCGCTCGCCGGAGACCTGCACGAAATACTTACCGGAAAGGTGGCATCCCGTCTTGGTGCTGAATTCGCAGCGCGGGCGGCGGACCAGCGAAACGCGCTCCCGCTTCAGGAGCACAAGGGCGTCAGTCCAGACGTTGCGCTTGCACGAGCGGCAGACGCGCATTCCCCATTCCACGCCAGCGGCGCGCGCGTCCTCGTACGAGGCGTAATATTCGTCGGCTACGACGTATTCGCACACCGTGTTGGCACAGTCCCAGTTGGCGCATCCGCCGGTCCAGTAGCCGGGCGTCTGCGCGGCCTTCTCGCGGAGCTGCGTTCCGATCTGGGCGGTGGTGAGCTTCGCGGTCATGTCGTCTGCCTCCGTGTGGTGCGGGTTTCGAGGGGTTCTCGTTGTCCGGGGTGCCACCCCCTTCCAACAAGCTCAATATTACCAGCATTGGACCGAATCACCTAGTGGAAAAGGGGGTCTGACCAGGGTTTTTCCCGGAAGTTCCACGATCTTTAAGAGGGCGTCCGGGCCCCGCCGACCCCCCTCCTTGCCAGCCGCTTTTCCCTCCCCCGACCCCGGGCCGGCCCGCACCCGTCGACGTCGCGCAGCTCCTCCTGGCCCTCCTCGACCTCAGCCCATCGCGTCCACCACGACGGCGCCGGCGGACAACAACGAGACCGCTCTCCTCGCCCCGGCCACAACGGACTTCAGCCCGTCCCCCGGTCCCCGGGGGGCGGGCGTCCGGAGGAGCCCCCCGGGGCTTCGCGCAAGGAGCGAAGCGACGCAGCCCGCGCGCAGCGCGGGCCGCAAT
>NZ_JBSFDD010000080.1:0-2647 GCF_053593715.1 Streptomyces sp. NPDC002125
CGTCTTTCCACCTGGGCGGTCCAGCGCGCCCTGGGCGCTGGCGAGGGGCCTGGGGGCGAGAAGCCCCCAGCACCCGGCCGAAGGACGGGTGCACCCCGGGCGGTGCTGCGCACCGCCCGCACCCCGGCGGCGGGGGCCGGCGCCCGCGACCGGGCACCACCACGGCGCCCCGCGCCCGGCCCAGCCACCCCCGGCCGGCCGCCGCCCACCGCGCCCGGCCGCGCGGCACGAACCGCGCGGCCGGGGCTGGGCCGTTACCCGCGCTCTCCCACGTGCAGGCTCGCACTGGTTTCGTCGGCCTGCGGCGGGAGTTGACCGAAGGGGACGCGCAGGACGGTCCAGAGCTGAGGTTCGTTGTCGCAGCAGGAGCACGCATTCTCGCGGCCGAACTTCTCGGCGGCGGTGTCGGCGAGCTCGCGTGCCGTGGCCTCGTTGGTGGCCGTGGAGTAGACGACGAGTGCGGGTGCGTCGGTCTCGGGCCCCCATCCGTAGACGGCAACCCAGGTGGTCATGGTGAGTACGTTCATCGGTCTGTCCTTCGCGCGGTGTGGTCGGGGTTTCGAGGGAGCCGGGGCGGCGGTGCCATCCGCCGCCCCGGCGGGGTTGTTCTGGTGGTGCGCCCACGGCGGGGGGCGCACCGGCGGCCGGTCCGGCGGCGCGGTCGTCGCCCGCCGGGAGGTGCGGACACGGCCGCCGTCGGCTGCCGCGCTACGGCGGTCCGGTCGGCGCGCTCCCGCCACGCCGGGGGAGGGCTCCCCCTCCCCCGGCCCTGCGTTCACCCCTGGGCGGCTGCGGTCTCCAGGGCGGCGCTGAGCGGCTGGCCCTGCTCGCGCTGGTGCGCGGTCTCGATCATCTCGGCGCGTACCTCCTGGTAGGCGGCGTGGGCGGCTTCCTCCGCCGCGCGCTCCGCCTCGCCGGTCTCCGTCGCCTCGTCCGGCGTGGCGGTCGTGGTGGCCAGGATCGCGCGGGCGGCGCGGACGACCGTTGCGCTTGCGGCTGCAAGCGTCTCGCGGACTTCTTCGGCGGTCCGGCCTGCCCAATCCGCGATGTACGGGACGGACGTAAGGGCGGCGTCCAGTCCGGCCACCCCGGCGACGATGTACGCGACGGATTCGGCTTCGCACTCCATGCGGCCCCGGTGGCGGCGGTACTCGTCCATGTCCGCGACGTGGCCGCACTCGATGTGCGCACTCTCGTGGGAGAGCGTGATCACGCGGTGTGCCTCGGGGTCGCTGGCCTGGATGCCGACTACGCGGGTCGCGGGGTCGGTGTACCCGTCCGCGTGGCCGGTGGACTCCAGCCGCACCGTGTACCCGTGGCCCTCGATGTGGGCCGTAAGGCCGTTCCAGAGTTCGGCCGGGGCGTCGCCTTCCACCTTCCCGCCGAGCGCGTAGGCGGGCTCCGTGGTGGGCTCCTCGGGGGCGGCCTCGCCCTCGATGGGGTCGGTCTGGCTGATGTCGAACACGGCAACGGTCTTGAAGAGGGTCCTCTTCTGCTCCTGGCCGTTCCCGTCCAGGACCGGCGCGCCGGTCTCGTCCTTCTTCTTCACCGTCATGGGGGCGAAGATCCGCAGTCCCTTTTCCCCCTTGCGGACGGAGCGGCCGTTTTCCTTCCACTGCTTGAAGCTGCGCACCTGGGTGGCGTGCGGGCACTGGGCCAGGATCAGCAGCATGTTGTTGGCGGAGTAGCGGCCGAGGTTCGCGACGGTCGCGCGAAGCATCGCCTTCCATCCGTCGGCGGAGACCAGGGACGCAATCGCGGTGTTGAGCTGCTCGTGGAGGGCGTCTACCTCTGCCGCGCGCTCCTCGGGGGTCTTGGTGGGCTTGGTGGAGCGGCGGCGCGTCGTCTTGGTAGCCATCTCGGGTGCCTCTCGGTGAAGTGGTGCGGGTTTCGAGCGGTGCCGGTCGGGGTGCCACCCCCTTCCAACAAGCTCAATATTACCAGTGTTGGGCCGGATTTGGAAGCGGAAAGGGGGGCCTGACCAGGGTTTTTCTAATCCGGCCCCCCCCTTGCGGCCGGGGCGCTCGTCGCGCCCCGGCCGTGCGGGTTACGCCTCGGCGGCGGCCTTCGCCTTGCGCTTGGCCTTGACCTTGCGCAGCTTCAGCGGGCGGCCGGGCTCGGCGTCCTCGACCAGTCCGCGAACGTCGTAGGCGCAGAGGGTGAGCACGTCGCCCAGGTCGGCCAGGAGGCGGCGGGGAACCCCGCGCCGGTTCCCAAATCCCCGGGAGTAGTGGACGCGGCCGCCGCGCTCGGTCATGGCGTCGGCGTACCACTCGCCCTCGCCGATAAGGCGGCTGGCCATGATGGTCACGGGGCGCTGTCGCGGGCCCGCCTGGATCGTGAGGCGGGCGACCAGTCCGGCCGAGACTCCCGCCTCACTGATCACCTCGGCACGCTCCACGGTGTCCACCGTGACGCGGTAGCCGATCGACAGGCCGGACTTCGGGTGACGGGTATCAACGACGGTGACGACCGACTGCGGAGCCTCGGTGGCCTTCTTGGCGGCGGGGCGCGAGTTGCGGGTCTTGACGGTCATGTCCAGCACCTTTCAACGGGTTTCGAGTGGTTCTCGTTGTCCGGGGCGCCATCCCCTTCCAACAAGCTCTATATTACCAGTGTTGGGCCGGATCACCTAGCGGAAAAGGGG
>NZ_JBSFDD010000081.1:0-2577 GCF_053593715.1 Streptomyces sp. NPDC002125
CACCAGCTCATCGCGCGAACCACCGAACACCACGGCACGCTGCTCCAGCACAGCCCGCCCCGACGCCAACGACCAACCCACATCCACCGGCGACAGACCCGCATCACCCTCGACAAGCGACAGCAACCGCCCCGCCTGCCCACGCAGCGCCTCCGCGCTCCGCCCGGACACCACCCACGGCACCACACCCGGCACCACCGGATCCGACACCACAGGCACCACAACCTCCGGCGCCTGCTCCACAATCACATGCGCGTTGGTGCCGCTCACACCGAACGACGACACACCCGCACGACGCGGACGCCCCTCGACCGCCGGCCACTCACGCGCCTCGGTCAGAAGCTCGACCGCACCCGTTGACCAGTCGACCTCCGACGACGGCTCCCCCACATGCAGCGACGGCGGCAGTACACCTTGCCGCATCGCCAACACCATCTTGATCACGCCACCGACACCGGCGGCAGCCGCCGTGTGGCCGATGTTGGACTTCAACGAGCCCAGCCACAGCGGCCGATCGGCGGGGCGGTTCTGCCCGTAGGTGGCCAGCAGGGCCTGCGCCTCGATCGGATCGCCCAGCGTCGTGCCGGTGCCGTGCGCCTCCACCGCGTCGACCTCCGACGCGGACACCCGCGCGTCAGCCAGCGCGGCGCGGATGACACGCTGCTGGGAGGGGCCGTTCGGCGCTGTCAGACCATTGCTGGCGCCGTCCTGGTTCACCGCCGAACCACGAACCACCGCCAGTACGGGATGGCCGTTACGCCGTGCATCCGACAGCCGCTCCAGCAAAAGCACTCCGGCGCCTTCGCCCCACGCCGTACCGTCCGCCGCATCCGAGAAGGGCCGGCAACGCCCACTCGGTGACAGAGCACCCTGACGACTGAACTCCACGAACGCGCCAGGCGTGGTCATCAGAGTCACGCCCCCGGCAAGGGCCAGCGAACATTCGTCGTTGCGAAGGGCCTGGGCGGCCAGGTGCAGCGTCACCAGAGACGACGAGCAGGCCGTGTCCACGGTGACCGCGGGGCCCTCCAGGCCCAGGAAGTACGAGACCCGGCCGGAGAGCACTGCTCCGGACCTGCCTGTGCCCAGGTAACCCTCAAGTCCGTCGGGGGTCTGCCGCAGCAATGCGCCGTAGTCCGAACCGTTCGTGCCGGCGAAGACTCCGGTTCGACTTCCCTTGAGCGACGCCGGCTCGATTCCGGCCCGCTCCAGGGCCTCCCACGCCGTCTCCAGCAACAGCCGGTGCTGAGGGTCCATCGCCAGCGCCTCGCGCGGCGAGATCCCGAAGAAGGCAGGGTCGAAGTCGGTCACGCCGTCCAGGAAGGCGCCCTCACGCACATAGGTCTTCCCGCGCCGCGTTGGATCCGGGTCGTACAGTCCCTCGTCCCACCCACGGTCGGTGGGAAAGCCGGTGACGGCGTCGGTGCCGGAAGCCAGGAGCGACCACAGTTCCTCGGGGGACGTCACGCCCCCCGGAAAGCGGCAGCCGATGGCGACAATGGCAATAGGCTCCCGCGATGCCGCCGCGAGCCGGCGGTTCTCCTTACGGAGACGTTCGGTTTCCTTCAGCGATGTGCGCAGTGCGTCAAGGATCTTCTCAGGAGACGTATTACTCATTGCGAACTCCACGCGTATACGGGCGGTCCAGGGACGTGTGAGGCGCTTCGAAACTTCAGGAGTCGGAACCGTCGAAGGCGATGCGGAGCAGAGCTTCCGCATCCATCGAGTCGATCGACTCCTCGTCGAGCGGACTCTGTTCGCCCTCACCTGCTGGGAGGGATTCACCGGCTTCGAACTCCGCCAACCGCAGCAGGATGTCCATGAGGCCCGCGTCCCGGATCCGGTCGAGCGGAATCGACGCCAGCGCGTCGCGTACCCGGGCGTCATTGGGCTGATCCCCGGTGTGCTCGTCGCTGCCGGGGAACAGGAGAGCACGGAGGTTGTCCGCAAGGGCGGCCGGACTCGGGTAGTCGAAGACGAGCGTCGCGGGCAGGGCGAGGCCGGTCGCGGCCTTCAGCCTGTTCCGCAGCTCGACGGCGGTCAGCGAGTCGAAGCCGAGGTCCTTGAACGCCCGGTCGGGATCCACGGCGTCGGCGTTCGGATGCGCCAGCACCTTCGCCACCTGGGTCCGCACGAGTACGAGCAGCTCGTGCGCCCGCTCGGCAGGGGCCAGGGCGGCCAGCCGCTCGCTCAATGAAACCGCGGGGAGAGCGGATGGCCCCGCTGCGGCGAACCCGTCGTCTCCATCGGCGGAGGCCCCGAACAGGCGGATGACCTCGGGGAGTTCCGAGATCAACGGCGAGCGTCGGACAGTGGTGAACGAGGACGCGAATCGCGCCCAGTCCACATCCGCGACCATGGCGAAATCATCGTTCCGGCCGAGAACCCTGTCCAGTGCGGCAAGCGCGTCCTTGGGTGCCATGGCTTCGAACCCGCTGCGGTGAGCCCACTTCTCCCGCGTCTCACCTACCGCGAGGCCGCTGTCCGCCCATGCTCCCCAGGCGACGGAAGTACCTGCCAGCCCGAGCCCACGCCGCTGCTCCACCAACGCATCCAAGAACGCGTTGGCCGCCGCAT
>NZ_JBSFDD010000082.1:0-2283 GCF_053593715.1 Streptomyces sp. NPDC002125
ACCATTCGACGCACCATCCTGATTCACCGCAGAACCACGCACCACCGCCAACACCTCATGCCCCAACCGCCGAGCATCCGACAACCGCTCCAACAACAGAACCGCCACACCCTCCGCCAGTCCTGTGCCGTCGGCCGCGTCGGCGTACGCCTTGCACCGGCCGTCGCGGGCCAGCCCGCGCTGCCGGGAGAAGTCGACGAAGACCTCAGGCGTGGCCATCACCGCGACACCGCCCGCAAGGGCCAGGGAGCAGTCGTCGTTACGCAGGGCCTGGGCCGCCAGGTGCAAGGCCACCAGGGACGACGAGCACGCCGTGTCCACGGTCACCGCCGGGCCCTCGAGACCCAAGCTGTATGCCACACGGCCCGACGCCACGCTTCCCGAGTTGCCGATGCCGAAGTAGCCCTCCAGGCCCTCGGGCAGCGAGTCGATGTTGTGGGCGTAATCGTGGTACATCAGTCCGGAATAGACACCGACGTCCTTGCCGCGCAGTGAGGTCGGGTCGATGCCCGCACGCTCGAAGACCTCCCACGACACCTCCAGCAGCTGCCGCTGCTGCGGGTCGATGGCGAGTGCCTCGCGCGGCGATATGCCGAACAGCGTCGCGTCGAAGCCACCGGGGTCGTCGATGAAGCCGCCCTCGTCGGCGTACGTCGTGCCCGTGCGCTCGGGGTCCGGGTCGAAGAGCCGGTCGAGATCCCAGCCCCGGTCCGTGGGGAACGAGGTCATGGCGTCCTCGCCGTCGGCGACGAGCCGCCACAGGTCGTCGGGGGACGTGACCCCGCCCGGGAGCCGGCAGCCCATCCCCACGATCGCGATGGGTTCGTTCGTCCTGGACTCGATCTCCCGGATCCGCTTGCGTGTCTGCTGCAGCTCACCCACCACGCGCTTGAGGTAGTCGCGCAGCTTCTCGTCATTCGACATGCGGTTCGTCCTTGTGTCGGGTCGGCTGTACGGAACGGCTGGTTCGGCCGGTCAGGAGGAGCCGAGCTCGCTGTCGATCAGCTCGAATATCTGGTCGTCGGAGGCCGTGTCGAGGTCGATGCCGCCCGCGTGCTCCGGGGAGCGGTGCGCCTCGGCCCACTTCGCCGTGAGTGCTTCGAGCCGCGCGGTGACCTGGGCCCGGAGCGATGCGTCGGGAGCGGGGTCCCCGAGGGCCTGCTCCAGCCGGTCCAGCTCGGCCAGGGCCGGCGGTGCGTCGGGCGTCGCCTCGGCCGGCGCGATCCGGTCCCGCAGATACCGGGCGAGTGCGGCCGGAGTGGGGTGGTCGAACACGAGCGTGGCCGGCAGCCGCACACCGGTCGACGTCGCCAGGCGATTACGCATCCTGACGGCGGTCAGCGAATCGAATCCCACCTCGTTGAAGGCCTGATTCGCCTTGATCGACTCGTGTGCGGCAAGTCCGAGTACGGATGCGGCGTCGCTCCGCACGAGTTCCACGAGCAGTCGTATCTGCTCCGCTTCCCCGACGGCGGCCAGTCGGCGCGTCAGCGACCGCCCGTCGCCCTGGTCCTCGTCGGCCGCCACCGGACCGGCGGCCTTCCTGGGTGTGCGGACCAGTCCCCGCAGGAGTGGGGGAAGGTCCCCGGCCGCGGCTTGGGCCCGCAGGGCCGTGAAGTCGAGCTTCGTCGGAACGACATGCGGCTCCTCGGATGTCAGCGCCGCGTCGAGCAGTGCCAGCGCCTCGGCCGACGTGAGCCCGGCCTGGCCGCCTCGGGCCATGCGTCCGAGCGCGGTCGCGTCGAGGTGTCCGGTCATGCCGCTCGCCTGCGACCACAGGCCCCACGCGAGTGAGACAGCGGGCAGCCCTTGCGTACGGCGCCACTGCGCGAGTCCGTCGAGGTATCCGTTGGCCGCCGCGTAGTTGCCCTGCCCGGCGTTCCCGAAGACTCCGGCGCCGGAGGAGAAGAGGACGAAGGCCGCCAGGTCCAGCTCCCGCGTCAGCTCGTGCAGATGCCACGCGGCATCCGCCTTCGGCCCGAAGACCGTGTCGATACGGTCCGGTGTCAGGGAGGACAGCACTCCGTCGTCGAGTACTCCGGCGGTGTGGACCACTGCGGTCAGCGGATGCTCCGCCGGAACTTCTCCCAGCACCGCGGCAAGAGCGTCACGATCACCCACATCCGCAGCCACGACCTCGACCCGCGCACCAGCAGCCCTCAGCTCCTCCACCAGAGCCGACGCACCATCAGCCGCCACCCCACGACGACTCACCAACACCACACTGCGCACCCCATGCACCACCACCAGATGCCGGGCCACCAACCCACCCAACGTCCCCGT
>NZ_JBSFDD010000083.1:0-2255 GCF_053593715.1 Streptomyces sp. NPDC002125
TGATTCACCGCAGAACCACGCACCACCGCCAACACCTCATGCCCCAACCGCCGAGCATCCGACAACCGCTCCAACAACAGAACCGCCACACCCTCGGACCAGCCCGTGCCGTCGGCCGCGTCCGCGAACGCCTTGCACCGGCCGTCGCGGGCCAGCCCGCGCTGCCGGGAGAACTCCACGAAGGGTGAAGGGTGCGCCATCACCGCAACCCCGCCCGCCAGTGCGAGCGAGCATTCGCCGGCACGCAGGGCCTGGGCCGCGAGATGCACCGCGACCAGCGACGACGAGCACGCCGTGTCCACCGTCACCGCAGGACCCTCCAGCCCCAACGCGTACGACACCCGGCCCGACGCCACACTCCCCGAGTTCCCCGTGCCCAGGAATCCCTCCAGCCCGTCCGGTACGGCGTCGAGGCCCGCGGCGTAGTCGTGGTACATGAGGCCGGTGAACACACCGGTCGCCGTGCCGCCGAGGGATGTGGGGTCGATGCCCGCGCGCTCGACGGTTTCCCAGCTCACCTCAAGCAGGAGCCGTTGCTGCGGGTCCATCGCCAGGGCCTCCCGGGGGGAGATCCCGAACAGCGCCCCGTCGAAGCCACCGGCGTCCTGGAGGAAGCCCCCCTCGGTGACGTACGAGGTACCAGTCCGCTCGGGGTCCGGGTCGAAGAGGCTCTCCAGGTCCCAGCCCCGGTCTTCCGGAAAGCCCGCGACGCCGTCGAGTTCGTCGGCGACGAGCCGCCACAGGTCCTCGGGGGACGTGACCCCGCCCGGGAGCCGGCAGCCCATCCCCACGATCGCGATCGGCTCCGTCGCGACCTCGCGGAGCTGCTCGGCCTCCCGTTGGAGCCGCTCGTTGTCGGTGAGTGCTGCTCGCAGGGCCTCGACGAGCTTGTCAGTGGACGTGGTCATGGGAACCTTCTTCCGATCTCCGAAGTGCGGTCACTGACTGCCACCGAGCGCCCTCTCGACGAGGTCGTCGACGTCCATCGCCGCGATCTCCTGCCTCGCGTCCTGACGGGTTCGCACGATTGCCGTACGGCCGGCCGACGAGGACGACGACCATGAGGCTTCGAGCGCGGCCAGAACTCCGAGCTCCTGGAGCTTCCGCAGCGGCAGTGTCGCCAGAGCCCTGCGGATGCCGGCTTCGTCCACGTTTCGCTCGGCGGCGGAACCGACAGGCTCGCCGCCCTCGGCCGACGGGAGCAGCTCCGCGCGGAGATGGCGGGCAAGTGCCGTGGGAGTCGGGTGGTCGAACACGAGCGTCACCGGAAGACGCGCTCCGGTGGCCCGGGTGATCCGGTTGCGCAGCTCGACCGAGGCGAGCGAGTCGAAGCCGAGGTCCTTGAAGGCCTGGCGGGCCCCGATCGCTCCCCTGGTGGCGTGCCCGAGCACGGAGGCTGAGGCGTCGCGTACCAGGTCGAGCAGGTCCCGCAGTCTGTCCTCCTCGGAGAGAGCCGCGAGCCTCTCGGCGTACGTCGCGGCGTCCTGAACCGGTTCCGCCCCTTGCGCCGCCCTTCTCGGCGCCCGGACCAGTCCGCGCAGGAGCGGGGGGAGGTCGCCGGTCGCGACCTGGTTCCGCAGAGCGGTGTAGTCGAGCTTGGTCGGCACCAGAAGCGCCTCGTCGGAGCCGAGCGCGGCATCGAACAGCGCGAGGCCCTCCGCCGACGACAGGCCGAGCAGCCCGCTGCGCGCGAGCCGGGCAAGCCCCGCATCGTCCAGGTGTCCGGTCATGCCGCTCGCCTGCGACCACAGGCCCCATGCGAGGGAGACAGCGGGCAGGCCCTGCGCACGACGCTCGTGTGCCAGGCCGTCGAGGAATCCGTTGGCCGCCGCGTAGTTGCCCTGGCCTGCATTGCCCAGCACCCCGGCACCTGAGGAGAAGAGGACGAAGGCCGACAGGTCCAGCTCCCGCGTCAGCTCGTGCAGATGCCACGCGGCATCCGCCTTCGGCCGGAACACCGTGTCGAACCACTGGGGGTCGAGGGCGGTCATGATCCCGTCGTCGAGTACTCCGGCGGTGTGGACCACAGCGGTCAGCGGATGCTCCGCCGGAACAGCACTCAGCACCCCGGCCAGCGCCTCGCGATCACCCACATCCGCAGCCACGACCTCGACCCGCGCACCACCAGCCCTCAACTCCTCCACCAGAGCCGACGCACCCTCAGCCGCCACCCCACGACGACTCACCAACACCACACTGCGCACCCCATGCACCACCACCAGATGCCGGGCCACCAACCCACCCAACGTCCCCGT
>NZ_JBSFDD010000084.1:0-2246 GCF_053593715.1 Streptomyces sp. NPDC002125
GTGGCTGGGTTGCTGTCGTCGTTGGGTGAGCGGGTGGTGTCGGGTGAGTTGCCTGAGTTGAGGGGGGTGGTGCATACGGCTGGTGTGCTGGCGGACGGTGTGATCGAGGCGCTGACGCCGGAGCGTATGGCGTATGTGCTGCGGTCGAAGGTGAACGGGGCTCGGTATCTGGACGAGTTGACGCGGGATCTGGACCTCGACGCCTTCGTCCTCTTCTCCTCGGTCATCGGCGTATGGGGCAACGGTGGCCAGGCCGCCTATGCAGCTGCCAACGCCTCCCTCGACGCACTCGCCCATGAACGCCACCTCCGCGCACTGCCCGCACTGTCCGTCGCCTGGGGCACGTGGAGCGGTGGCGGCATGGCCGACTCCGAGACCGACGAGCGCATGAGCCGACGCGGACTCACCGCCATGGCCCCGGAGACCGCGGTGCGGGCCCTCGACGGCGCGATGGGACACGACAGGCCGTTCCTCGCCTTCGCCGACGTCGACTGGGACCGCTTCGTCGCACAGTTCACCGCGACCCGTCGGAACCGGCTGTTCGACGAGATCCCCGAGGTGGCCCAGACAGCCGCCGACTCACTCACCGGCGATGCCGCCCCGGGGCCGGAGCTGCCCGAACAGAGCCTGGGCCGACGGCTCGTGGGCCTCGCCCCGGGCGAACAGGAGCGGATGCTCGCTGAGCTGGTGCGCACGCACGCCGCGGCCGTACTGGGCCACTCCGGCGTGGACGCGATCGCGATGGGGCGTGCCTTCAGGGAACTCGGCTTCGACTCGATGCGGGTCATGGAACTGCGCAACCGCCTGAACGCGGCCACGGGGCTGAGGCTGGCCACCGGAGCCGTCTTCGACCACCCCACGGTCACCCTCATGGCCCGGCACCTGCGCGCTGAGCTCGTGGGGACGACCGCGGACGCCGTCTCCGAGCCCCTTCCCGGGCCCCTCCTCAGGCCGGAGCCGGCCGACGAGGACCCGATCGCGATCGTCGCGATGAGCTGCCGACTGCCCGGGGACGTACACACACCGGAGGACCTCTGGCAGCTCCTCGCCGAAGGACGGGACGTTGTCTCCGGCTTTCCGACGGACCGGGGCTGGGACCTGGAGAACCTCTACGACCCTGATCCGGACCGGCCGGGAAGGAGCTACGCACGCGAGGGCGGCTTCCTCCACTCCGCTGCCGACTTCGACGCGGCCTTCTTCGGGATCTCGCCGCGTGAGGCGCTGGCGATGGACCCGCAGCAGCGGTTGCTGCTGGAGACAGCGTGGGAGACGTTCGAGCGGGCAGGAATCGATCCCGTACAGCTGAAGGGCAGCATGACCGGTGTCTTCGCCGGCATGACCTACCAGGACTACGGCGCACGCCTGCACGAAGCCCCGGAATCGGTCGAGGGCTACCTGCTGACGGGCAAGTCGTCGAGCGTCATCTCCGGGCGCATCTCCTACACGCTGGGGTTCCAGGGGCCCGCGGTCACTGTGGACACCGCCTGCTCGTCGTCCCTGGTCGCCATGCACCTGGCAGCGCAGGCGCTGCGTGCGGGCGAGTGCAGCCTCGCCCTGGCCGGCGGCGTCACGGTCATGCCGGCGCCCGGCATGTTCATCGAGTTCAGCCGACAGCGTGGGCTGGCGGCGGACGGGCGTTCGAAGGCGTTCTCCGATGCCGCCGACGGCACCTCGTGGTCCGAGGGCGCTGGCCTGCTCCTCCTGGAGCGGCTGTCGGACGCGCGGCGTAACGGCCACCCGGTGCTCGGTCTGCTGCGTGGCTCGGCGGTGAACCAGGACGGTGCCAGCAACGGTCTCACCGCACCCAACGGCCTGTCCCAGCAGCGGGTGATTCGGGCTGCCCTGGCCAGTGCCGGGTTGTCGGCAGCCGATGTGGACGTGGTGGAGGCGCACGGCACCGGCACGACGCTGGGTGATCCGATCGAGGCCGAGGCGCTGTTGGCCACGTACGGGCAGGACAGGCCGGCCGATCGTCCGCTGTGGCTGGGCTCGCTGAAGTCCAACATCGGGCACACGCAGGCCGCCGCCGGCGTGGTTGGTGTGATGAAGATGCTCGTCTCCATGCACCATGGCGTGCTGCCGCGGACGCTGCATGTGGGTGAGCCGTCGTCGAAGGTGGATTGGTCGGCGGGTGCGGTCGAGTTGCTGACGGAGGCGCGTGAGTGGTCGGAGGGTGAGGGGCGTCCGCGTCGTGCGGGTGTGTCGTCGTTCGGTGTGAGTGGTACGAACGCGCATGTGATTGTGGA
>NZ_JBSFDD010000085.1:0-1849 GCF_053593715.1 Streptomyces sp. NPDC002125
AACACAGTGGACGCGAGCAACTGAGGACAAGCCCTCGGCCTATTAGTACCAGTCAGCTCCACCCGTTACCGGGCTTCCACATCTGGCCTATCAACCCAGTCGTCTACTGGGAGCCTTAACCACTCAAGGTGGTGGGAATACTCATCTCGAAGCAGGCTTCCCGCTTAGATGCTTTCAGCGGTTATCCTTTCCGAACGTAGCCAACCAGCCATGCCCTTGGCAGGACAACTGGCACACCAGAGGTTCGTCCGTCCCGGTCCTCTCGTACTAGGGACAGCCCTTCTCAATATTCCTACGCGCACAGCGGATAGGGACCGAACTGTCTCACGACGTTCTAAACCCAGCTCGCGTACCGCTTTAATGGGCGAACAGCCCAACCCTTGGGACCGACTCCAGCCCCAGGATGCGACGAGCCGACATCGAGGTGCCAAACCATCCCGTCGATATGGACTCTTGGGGAAGATCAGCCTGTTATCCCCGGGGTACCTTTTATCCGTTGAGCGACAGCGCTTCCACAAGCCACTGCCGGATCACTAGTCCCGACTTTCGTCCCTGCTCGACCCGTCGGTCTCACAGTCAAGCTCCCTTGTGCACTTACACTCAACACCTGATTGCCAACCAGGCTGAGGGAACCTTTGGGCGCCTCCGTTACTCTTTAGGAGGCAACCGCCCCAGTTAAACTACCCATCAGACACTGTCCCTGATCCGGATCACGGACCCAGGTTAGACATCCAGCACGACCAGAGTGGTATTTCAACGACGACTCCACAACCACTGGCGTGGCCGCTTCAAAGTCTCCCACCTATCCTACACAAGCCGAACCGAACACCAATATCAAACTATAGTAAAGGTCCCGGGGTCTTTCCGTCCTGCTGCGCGAAACGAGCATCTTTACTCGTAGTGCAATTTCACCGGGCCTATGGTTGAGACAGTCGAGAAGTCGTTACGCCATTCGTGCAGGTCGGAACTTACCCGACAAGGAATTTCGCTACCTTAGGATGGTTATAGTTACCACCGCCGTTTACTGGCGCTTAAGTTCTCAGCTTCGCCAACCCGAAAGTCAGCTAACCGGTCCCCTTAACGTTCCAGCACCGGGCAGGCGTCAGTCCGTATACATCGCCTTACGGCTTCGCACGGACCTGTGTTTTTAGTAAACAGTCGCTTCTCGCTGGTCTCTGCGGCCACCCCCAGCTCACCGAGTAAATCGGATCACCAGTGATGGCCCCCCTTCTCCCGAAGTTACGGGGGCATTTTGCCGAGTTCCTTAACCATAGTTCACCCGAACGCCTCGGTATTCTCTACCTGACTACCTGAGTCGGTTTAGGGTACGGGCCGCCATGAAACTCGCTAGAGGCTTTTCTCGACAGCATAGGATCATCCACTTCACCACAATCGGCTCGGCATCAGGTCTCAGACTATATGCACGACGGATTTGCCTACCGTGCGTCCTACACCCTTACCCCGGGACAACCACCGCCCGGGCTGGACTACCTTCCTGCGTCACCCCATCGCTTACCTAGTACAAGTCTGGTTCGTCGGCTCCACCACTACCCTCAACTCCGAAGAGATCGGGCCGGCTTCACGGACTTAGCATCGCCTGATTCAGTATTGGGCGTTTCAAAGCGGGTACCGGAATATCAACCGGTTGTCCATCGACTACGCCTGTCGGCCTCGCCTTAGGTCCCGACTTACCCTGGGCAGATCAGCTTGACCCAGGAACCCTTAGTCAATCGGCGCACACGTTTCTCACGTGTGTATCGCTACTCATGCCTGCATTCTCACTCGTGAACCGTCCACAACTCGCTTCCGCGGCTGCTTCACCCGGCACACGACGCTCCCCTACCCATCC
>NZ_JBSFDD010000086.1:0-1486 GCF_053593715.1 Streptomyces sp. NPDC002125
GGGGCGAGAAGCCCCCAGCACCCGGCCGAAGGACGGGTGCACCACCACGGCGCTGCGCACCGGGCTGCGCCCCGACGCCGGAGCCGGCGCCCACGACCTGGCACCACCACGGCGCTCCGCGCCCGGCCCGGCCACGGGCGCCTGGGGTGCGTGAGGGGGTGGCGCGGGAGCGCCCCTCACACCCGGCCGGAGGCCGGGTGCCGGACCGTCGAGCGGCGCACCGTCCGCCGGCCCCACCGTGCGGCCGTCGCTCGCGCCGGGTCCACTACCCCTCGTGCGCGACCGGCGAAGCCTCGGCGGTCCGTCGGCGCCCACCGCCGCATGGGCAAGCCGAAGGGGGCGGACACCTGCGTGGCGTCCGCCCCTTCGAGGGTATGCGGGCTCAGCCTCCTGAGCCCCCTTCACGCGCTCGGCGGTGACCCGGCCGGGCCGGGCGGGGGGGGGTCAGTTGGTGGCGTCGGCCTCCTCGTCGTCTGTGCGCCACAGCGGCAGGGCCTCGAAGTCCTGGCTGGGCGCAAGCTTGACCACGGCCGTACGCACGGTGGCGGCTTTGACGGTGGCAGGCAGCAAGGCCGCGACGGCCCGGGGGTCCCTGTTCGCGCGCCACATGGCGTAGAGCACGTTCTGACGCTCGGCGCGGGCCTTCGTCAGCGCCTGGCGGGCGGCCTGGTAGGTCGCTTCGATCTCCAGCCCCGCCATGAGTAGAGGGGCGTCGACGCCCTCCCGCTGGCTGGACGCTTCGATCATCTCGGCGCGCATGGCCTGGTAGACCGTGCGGCCGATCGCCTCCGCCTGACGCTCGGGGGTGATCTGCTCGCTCATGGGTTCCTCCGGGTGTGGGTTTCGAGGGGTTCTCGTTGTCCGGGGTGCCACCCCCTTACAACAAGTTCAATATTACCAGCATTGGGCCTGATCACCTAGCGAAAAGGGGCTCTGAACAGGCATTCTTCAGAAGCCCCCGTGATCTCTTCTGGAAGGCTTCGCGCGCAGTTGGCACGCATAGGGCTAGCGCGCACGGACCCCTGTCGTCACGATCGACAGGGGCTCAAGCGGCGCTTAGGGCAAGTCAATGAGCGCGCGAACCCAGTTCGGTCGCGAACTAGCCCAAAGCGCCACTAGATGGCCATCGGCGTCGTACGCAAAGATCCACTCACCCCACGGCTGACGCAAGACACCCAGGCGGCAAACCCGCACCCGGGAGTCGAAAGTCTCAACGTGGCGCGACTCAATCACTCGCACGACCCGGAAGAACGTCGTTCCGTCGTCGTAGGTCATCACCTCTGTCGGCCCGGTCAGTTCTACCCATTCCGCGAAGCTGCGAGCCTCCGCCGCCGTCTCGACCTTCTTCGGTGCCATAGGAATCACGTCCTGTAACGATGTGGGTTTCGAGGGGTTCTCGTTGTCCGGGGCGCCATCCCCTTCCAACAAGCTCTATATTACCAGTGTTGGGCCGGATCACCTAGCGGAAAAGGGGGTCTGACCAGGG
>NZ_JBSFDD010000087.1:0-1259 GCF_053593715.1 Streptomyces sp. NPDC002125
TAGTTGCCAGGGTTCTCCTTCCGTGCGGTGATGACCAGATTGCCCTGGCCGTCCAGCGCGGCGTTGCTGGTGCCCGCCGTGTAGTACTGCCGTTCGTGGTTGCTGACGTTGTCGCCGGTCTCCGTGAGCCACTTGCCACCGTCGACGGCGGAGCCCGCGGGCCCGTCGAACTCGTCGGCGAACGTGACGGCCGCCGTCGCCGCCGCGGCCGTCATCGGCGCGGTGGCCGACGCGGGAGTGTGCTGTGTGAGTCCGGTGGACAGCGAGGCGAGGCCGAGCGCCATGACCAGAGACAGGACCAGGCGTCTGGGGAAACGCGTGGAACTCATTCCTTCTCCCTTCGGGGAAGTACTTAGTTCAACACGTGATTTAAGGAATGAACGCCGACCGTGTCAAGGCTTTGGTCTGGACCGGAGACACGTGCACCACGACTTGATAGGCAAGTGAACGTTTGCCTATGGTGTGGCCGTGGCCGACGACCTCTTCAAAGCCCTGGCCGACCCCACCCGTCGCACCATCCTCGACGAGCTCACGGAGAAGTCCGGGCAGACGCTGTTCGAGATCTGCTCGCGGCTGGCCATGAAGCATCGGCTCGGTATCTCGCGCCAGGCGATATCCCAGCACCTCGCCGTGCTGGAGGCCGCCGGGCTCGTCGAGACCAGGCGGGAGGGCCGCTACAAGTTCCACGACCTCAACACGGCCCCGCTGCGGCAGATCGGCGAGCGGTGGCTGGCGCACGACACATCCGGACCGGAGGAGAACACCCCATGAGAATCCATCTGACCAGCGTCTTCGTCGACGACCAGGCCAGGGCCCTCCACTTCTACACGGAGATCCTCGGCTTCGTGAAGAAGCACGACGTGCCGCTGGGCGAGAAGGACCGGTGGCTGACCGTCGTCTCGCCCGAGGAGCCCGGCGGCACGGAACTCCTCCTGGAGCCGGTCGGGCACCCGGTCGCCAGGACCTACCGCGACACGCTCGTCGGCGACGGCATCCCGCTCGCCCAGTTCGCCGTCGACGACGTGAACGCGGAGTACGAGCGTCTGCGCGCCCTCGGTGTCCGCTTCACCCAGGAGCCCTTGGAGATGGGCCCGGTCACCACCGCCGTCCTCGACGACACCTGCGGCAACCTGATCCAGATCGCGACACAACCGCAGTAGGCCGACGGCCCCCCCGCACCCCCGGGCGGGGGGAGTTGGCGGCCGCCCCGGGAACGGGGGGGACACGGGGGGGCGGGAAACCCACGGCCGCAGGGCCGC
>NZ_JBSFDD010000088.1:0-1153 GCF_053593715.1 Streptomyces sp. NPDC002125
CGCATGCACGTCAAGGGCGGCCTCAACCTCGCCCCCGACGGCTACGGCTGGGCCAGCGGCGGCTACATCGCCGACAGCAAGATCGACGGCCAGGTCGCCCCCTACTCCCAGCAGCAGTGGTACACCCGCGACAGCTCCATCGGCAGCTGGAGCAACGGCGTCTGGAACATGACCTTCTCCGGCGTCGAGGGCGCACCCGCCCAGAGCTTCCCCGAACCGCCCTACACCACCCTGAACAACACCCCGGTCTCCCGCGAGAAACCCTTCCTCTACCTCGACGGCAACGACTACAAGGTCTTCGTCCCCGCCAAGCGCACCAACGCACGCGGCGTCTCGTGGAACGGCACCCCGCAAGGTGAGTCCATCCCACTGAGCCAGTTCTACGTGGTGAAGCCGGGCGCGACCGCGCAGACGATCAACGCCGCCGTACGCCAGGGCCTGCACCTGCTCTTCACCCCGGGCGTCTACCACGTCAACGAGCCCATCGAGATCAACCGGGCGAACACCGTCGCACTGGGCCTCGGCCTCGCCACGGTCATCCCGGACAACGGCGTGACCGCCATCAAGGTCGGCGACGTCGACGGCGTCAAGCTCGCCGGACTCCTCGTCGACGCCGGGACGCAGAACTCCCCGGTCCTTGTCCAGGTAGGCCCGGAGGGTTCCTCGGCCGACCACTCCGCGAACCCGACCAGCCTCCAGGACGTGTTCGTCCGGGTCGGCGGCGCAGGCGCCGGCAAGGCGACCACCGCCATGGTGGTCAACAGCGACGACACGATCATCGACCACACCTGGCTCTGGCGCGCCGACCACGGAGACGGAGTCGGCTGGGAGACCAACCGCTCCGACTACGGCCTCACCGTCAACGGCGACGACGTACTGGCCACCGGCCTGTTCGTCGAACACTTCAACAAGTACGACGTCCAGTGGAACGGCGAGAACGGCAAGACGATCTTCTTCCAGAACGAGAAGGCCTACGACGCCCCCAACCAGGCCGCCATCCAGAACGGCGACATCAAGGGCTACGCCGCCTACAAGGTCGCCGACTCCGTCACCACCCACGAGGGCTGGGGCATGGGCAGCTACTGCTACTACAACGTCGACCCCACCATCCGCCAGCACCACGGCTTCCAGGCACCCGTGAAACCCGGAGTGA